>JAJCZP010000032.1 GCA_029262315.1 Deltaproteobacteria bacterium
GACTGGGAGTGGGGGGTCACGCTATTTGCGGGCGATCTCAAGGCGATCCGGGACGTCGTCTACGAGATGCGATTCGATCCCGGCAGTGCCGTCTACGGTGTCTTTGGCACATTCTACGTCGGGATTGTGTTCGGCCCCGACGAGCTCGGGTCGGCGTTGCGGCTCTGAGGGCCCGGCGGCCATGACGCGCACGCGGAGCTTCCGGCCCCAACGACGACCCTCGGCGGGGAGCAAGGGCGCGAGCCCGGATCTCGAAGCGATCGTTCGGGAGGCTGCGCAATCGCGGGCGCGGCGCCAGCAGGGCTACCGCGCGCGTTCACTCGAGATGCACGGCTGGATCTGTGGCCGGTGCGCGCGCGAGTTCGAAGCCGACAACTTGCAGCTTCTGACCGTCCATCATCGCGACGGCAATCATCGCTACAATCCCCCGGACGGCTCCAACTGGGAGAATCTGTGTGTGGACTGCCATGAGGCGGAGCATACAGTGGAGCAGTTGGCCGACTACCTGAGCGGGCCTGATCGGGGCGACAAGCGCTAGCGGCGTCGTCAGCGGACATGGCATTCGCCCTGCCATCCGCCAGGCGAGTGCATTTGCGTTATGGATCGGGTGCCTCCTACTCGGTAGCCTCAGGGCATATCGTTTCACGAGCGATCAGCCGTATCGCTCGTGTCCTGCCTGGAGGAACTCATGCCCTCGAACGCTTTCCGCTTCACTCTCTCCGTCGTTTCCCTCTTCGCCTGCGTCGTTGTTCCCAGCCTTGGTCGTGCGCAGCCCCGGAGCGCGGACGACTACGTCTTCTTGGTGAAGCGCTTTGCTCTGGTGAAAAACGAGAGTGTCGTGAGCGGCAACGTTGGCGTGCAGAACGCCCGCGGCAAACTCAAAGTGGGTCGAGGTGCGAGCGTCCTCGGCCTGGGCGTCGGCGACCGCGTCTTTCTGAACGCGGGCACGACCGTGCTCGACGTGTTTGCGAATACCTTGAAGTTCAATCCGGCGAAGACGTTTCCCGGCGCGGTCACGCAGCCGGTGCCGTTTCCAGTGTACGTGACGGAGCCCCTCGTCGTTCCCGATCCGTTCGATCCCGCGAACTTCCCCCCGGAGTTTCCGATCACGTGCGGGGGCGTCAGTAAGAAGGGAGATAAGAACGAGGTGTTCGCGTTGCCCCCGGGCGCCTACGGCGAGGTGAAGATCGCGCAGGGGGGTCGGCTCGTCTTGTCGGGCGGTACCTACAACTTCTGCGTTCTGGAAGCGGTGCGCGGAGATATCTCGGTCGCTGGGACAGCGACGATCAACGTCCGCGACAAGTTCGGTCTCGGCAATCAGGCGAGCCTGCTTCCGAGTGCTCCGCTTGGTGCAGATGACGTGCGGATAAACTTCGCGGGGAAAAGCATCCGGATCAGCGCGGGCAGTCGCTTTACCGGGCGAATCTTCGCGCCAGAGGGGCAGATCCGTCTCGGACGTCAGGCGGTAGTGATCGGCCACTTCGTCTCCGACAAGCTGCGGAGTGACAAGGGCTTTACGGCGTTTCCGCCGGCGGATGCGGCGGTGTGTGGTAACGCGATCCTGCAGGGCGCGGAGACCTGCGATCCGCCGGGTGTTGCCGTGCCGCCGAATCAGAACCTTTGCCGCGTCGGGTGTACCTTCTGCGGCGACAATCTCGTGCAGTCCGGAGAAGCATGCGACGACGGGAACGGTAACGATAGTGATGGTTGTCGGAACGATTGTACGCTCCCGCCGCCACCACTCTGCGGGAACGACACGGTCGACACGCCGGAGACCTGTGACCCGCCCGGCTCCGATCCTCCGCCGCAGGGAGGCAATCTCTGCCGGACCAACTGTTCGTACTGTGGAGACGCCACCGTCGACGCCGGAGAGGCTTGCGACGACGGCAATACGATTGACGACGACCAGTGCACGAATTCCTGTACTGGCGGTCCGGGACAGCAGACGTCGTGCGGTGACGATCTCGTCGGTCCTGGAGAGACCTGTGACCCACCGGGCTCCGATCCGGCCCCCCCGGGCGGCAGCCTCTGCCGCGTCGGGTGTACGTACTGCGGTGATGGTGCGCAGAACAGCGGCGAGGCCTGTGACGACGGCAACCTGGTGGACGATGACGCCTGCCGGAACGATTGCACACTGATGCCGCCGAACCCCTGTGGCAATTTCCAGATCGACGCGGGTGAGACATGCGACCCGCCAGGGTCGGATCCTCCTCCGGCTGGAGGCGGCCTGTGTCGTGTCAACTGCACGTACTGCGGTGACAACGGGCTACAAGCTGGTGAGGACTGCGACGACGGCAACACGGACGACCAGGACACGTGTGCCAACGACTGCCGCGTCAACCAGCCGCCGATGTGTGGCGATGGTTCACTCGATCCGGCCGAGACGTGCGACCCACCGGGATCCGATCCGATGGCGCCGAGCGGTGACCTGTGCGGGATCGATTGCACGTTCTGTGGAGACGGCTTCGTGGATCCCGATGAGCAATGTGACGACGGCGGCGACGGCGACGATCCGTCGGACGATGGCAGCAGCGACTGCGATGGCAGTTCCGACGACAGCAGCTCGTGCGGAGGCAGTTCCGACAGCGAGAGCTCCGATGCGAGTAGCTCTGACGCCGCCAGCTCGGACGAGAGTGTCAGCGACAACAGCAGCGACTGCGACGGTAGCTCGGATGGGAGCAGCTCGTGCGGAGGGGTTTCGGACAGCGAGAGCTCCGACGACAGTAGCTCCGACGATAGCGATTCTCGTGAGCAGCTGGTGCCATGTGGGGCGCTCGACGACGACAGCGTCGAATGTCTGGATGACTGTACTCTGCTGCCAGAGCCGGTATGCGGCGACGGTAGTGTGAATCGGATCTGCGAAACCTGCGATCCTCCGGGTTCCGAGATCGGTTGGAGCGGCGTCCTCTGCACGACGGAATGCACCTTCTGCGGCGACGGGATCGTCGATCCTGGTGAGGAATGTGATCCGGGCGAGGATGACGACAGCTCGGACGGCGGGAGCAGTGTGTGCGACGGCAGCTCGGCCGATAGCAGCTCGTGTGGTGGGAGTTCGGACAGCGACAGTTCCGACGCGAGCAGCTCCGGAGGCACCAGCTCGGCTGACGACAGCAGTGGCTGTGATGAGAGCTCTGCCGACAGCAGCTCGTGCGGCGGGACTTCCGACAGCGAGAGCTCGGACGATAGTAGCTCCGACGATAGCTCGTCGGAGGATAGCTTCTGTCTCCCGGACTGTACGTTGGCCGATCCCGAGGACGGGGACAGCAGCGGCTGCGACGCCGATTCCGAGGACAGCAGTTCGTGCGGCGGCTCCTCGGACAGCCAGAGTTCCGATGCGAGCAGTTCCGACGACAGTAGCTCCGATGCGCAGGCGCCCGTTTGGGGTGACGACGACAGCTCGAGCGACTAGGTCCTGAGGCTGACGCGTCAGGTACGCGTCTAGAACGCACCGCCTGCCTGTGCTTACATGTGATCGCGCAAGGGGGGGGTGGTGGAGGATGCACGGACCCGCAAGTCCGGTTCTACTCGAGGTGAACGCACGGCGGCTCGTGCTGACGGTCTTCGCGATCTGCGTTGGCGCCGAGATCCTGTGGTTCGCTCTCGACTACGTCGTCAACTACGGTCGTCTCACCGAAATCGGCGCGATTCGTCGGATGTGCAACAACGCGCGTGAGGACGGGCTCGGATCGTGGTTCGCGATCACGCAGACGTGGATGATCGCGATGACGCTGTGGCTCACAGTAGCCGTTGCGCGAAAGACGGGCTCCAGCGGAGTCGCCGCTGGCTGGGTCGTGCTTGCGATGTTCTTCACCTACATGGCCATCGACGATGGTGCGAAGATTCACGAGCGGCTCGGCACCACCTTTCACGTCATTCACCGCGAGGGGCCCGACGGTGCGTGGGGCAAGACGCTGCTCGATTTCTTTCCGAGCTACACGTGGCAGCTGGTGTTCCTGCCGATCTTCGGAACGCTCGGCCTTTTTACACTGGGATTCTTGTGGTTCCAGACTCCGGACGAGTTGTCGCGATTTATGATCGTGACCGCGATCGGATGTTTCGTGTTCGCGGTGAGTCTCGACTTCGTCGAGGGCCTAGATCGCGAACATCCCCTCAACCTGTACCGGATTGCCACCGAGAATTTCGAGTTGGAAGGCTGGGCCCGGGAGAGCTTTCGGAAGAGCGCGTACCGTAGCCTGAGGCACTTTTCCAAGTCACTGGAGGAGTGCATTGAGATGTTCGGGAACACGCTCCTCTGGTGCGTCTTCATCAGGAATCTGACGCATCGGGCGGCAGATCTCCGGTTCGTCTTCGTCCGCTAGGGGAGGCTGCTGAGTGACGCGGTGCGCTGGATGCGCACCGCATCGGCTCGTGGCGTCGCTCGCGCGAGGCTACTCTCGCCGAATCACTCCACAGCCGATGCGATCGCCCGATCCCCCCCCGGGTTGCGTCGTGAGATCGTCACCGTTGGCGTGGATCACGATCGAGCGGCCTACGACCGAGCGGGGACCGTCTGCGACGGTCAAGCTATCGGTCTCGATCAGGAGGACGCCCGCGCCGCCCGCGTCGGCCTCGAGATTTCCGAGATCGCCGCTATGGCCGTGGTGTTGGCGATGGTTCCCGTGACTCCCGTGTCCATGCGCGCCACCGTCGGGATTGAAGTGGGATCCGGCGGAACTCCCGTCGGCGGCCGAGCAGTCGCCGACGGCGTGTACATGCACGCCGTGCTGGCCGGGCGCGATAGCCCGCGCTTCGACCCGTATCGTAGTCTTCCCATCGCGTTCGGTGAAGGTTGCGCCGCCGGCGACCGTGTTGTCGCCGAGCGGTGTGAATGAGGCAACCGCGCGTGTCGTCCGCGGGGCGCAGGCACTGATCGTCAGTAGCATCCCGAGCGCGAGGGCGACCGCAGGTATCGACCGCACCTGCTAACTCTCGGGTAGACCGATGAGTCCGCAGGCAATGATGCCGAAGGTCTCCTTGAGTTGAGGAGTGTCGGGATCTCCCGAGATGACGATCGATCGGCCCATGATCGAGCTATCGCCAGGAAAGACCGTGATCTTGTCGAGGCTGATCACGAGGGACGCATCGCCTTTCTCACTACCTTCGAGGTTCCCGAGGACACCCGCGCGGGCTTCGTCGCCAGGAGTGAATCGCTTGCCGACAGCGGCCGCGTTGGAGCCGCTGCAGTCCCCCTTCTCGTGGATGTAAACGCCATGCTGCCCCGGGGGAAGCGCCTTCGCGTTCACGACGATGTCGACCTTGCCGTCCTTCTCCGTGAAAGTGGCCGTGCCGGTCACCTGGGTTCCGCTCCGGGACTCGAAGCGGGCGGCGGCGCTGCCGTTGCCCCCGCTCGACGAGCAGGCGGCCACGGTGAGTACGCACAGCACAGCGAGAGTTGCTCGATACATGGATGAACCTCCTCTTGACAACTATTCGTCGAGCATATGTGCCGGGAGCAGAGACCGAATGCAACGGTCGCGGATTTCAGGCTCCGGGAGCCGTCGCCCGCCCCCGTAGTCGACTTCGGACGGTACCCAACTCGCCACTCTCGATCAGGATACCCTCCTCGAAGGCCAGGACATGTCCCGAGAGTGGCGAAACGCGCGGGCCGGGCATCAGGATGCCAGCCAGGTTCAGCGGGTCGGTTGCGGATACTACCGCGATCTGTCCGCGATCGTCGGCCCGGCGGGTGGCGCGGAGCGCATCTACGGCCTCGGGAAGGGCATACTGTTCGCCAACGAGGCCTGCGACGAACCGGCCGCCACGCACCTCTCCTCGGGCTTCCAGGCGCCGCAGGGTGGCCAAGAGGGTACGCCACGGCAGGGCGAGGCTCTCGCGCGCCAGCAGCTCACGAAACAGGACGCCATAGCGTCGCAGGAGCTGTCGTGTGATCGCCTCGGCGCGATGGTCGACATCGTCTTCCCCAGCCGGTGGGCGGAGCAAGGACCATCGTCCGATCGGGAGCGCCCGGCGACGCGTGCGTCCTCCACGGAGCGCCCGCAGCCGACGCTCGGGGCGTGGCCGATCCGCTGGCGCCAGCAGTGCGCGGAGCCCTGCGAAGCCATCTCCGGTGACCAGTCCGCGCGCGACGAGTTCCCACAGGGCGTCCTCCGCCTCGGTTGGGAGAAGGCCCGTCGCGCGCGCCACGTCCCCCAGGAAGGACGCGCCCTCGCGCTCGAGGAGGCGAACGACCGACTCGGCACCGCCCGAGAGTCGTCTGCCGTCGGCCCGTGGGGTCGCGGCCCAGAGCATGGCGACCTCGTCACGCAGCGCGAGGGAGAGAGGCGCGACGCGCGTCGGTGCTGGCCGCCTGCGTTCTTTTCCCGAGGGCTCGGGCTGCTCCGCCGGTGCCGAGAACCGTCCCCATGCGAGGACGCCCGCCAGACAGAGCTCGTCGAGCCAGCTGGGGTCGTATCCTTGGACGCGCGCCGGGAGGACGCTGGCCTCCCAGGCGGGCGCGGGCAGCTCGAGGCCATGGAGTTGCGTGATGACGGCATGAACCCCGTCACGTCCGTGCAGCTGCGTTCCGGGAAAGAGATGCTGCCAGCGCAGGAGATGGCGCATGAAGTCGGCCGCCGAGACGGGCTCGATCTCTCGCCGGAGGCGCCCGAGCGTGAGGCGATGAATGCGGGCGAGCAGCCGCCGCTCGCACCATTCGTCCGCCTCGGTGGCGAATCGCCCTCGGAGCACGATGCCCTCGGCTTCGAGCCGAGCCAGCGCGCTGCCGACGGCTGCAGGCGTACTCCCTAGACGCTGGGCCAAGGCATCCCGTGTCGTCGGCCCGATCGCTTCCAGCCAACCCCGGACCATGGCGACGACCGCGTCGTCGGGTTCGTCGCATTGCGGTGATCCGGGAGGGAGCGGTAGCGGGGTTTCGAGTCGGGCGTCGCCGAGCGCGCTCCGCGCGATCTGCGTGCGCTCGGCGGCGACGAGGCCTCGACGGGTTTCGTTCCCCACCGTCCAGCGGATGCGGGCTGCGCGCCCGACGGCGCACAGGTCATCGGCGAGCGTGGTCCACGCTCCGCCTTCGGGGTCGGGGAGCACGATTAGATCGAGGAGCGTGTCGTGCAATTCATCCGCGTCGCGGACGTCTGGCCAGGCCTGCGCCCGGACTTCGGCGATGGCTTCGGGGTCGAGTGCGCCCATGCCATCCGCGAGATCGGGATCTGTGCGCCGAAGGCTCACGGCGCGTGCGCGTCGCTCCTCGAGAGGTGCGTCGTCGAGGAAGGCGTAGGGGTTGGCGTTCAGAATCTCGTGAGCGATCGGCGACGGGGTTGGGGTTTCCACGGCGACGGTCCGGAGGCGGCCCTGCTCGATGGCCTCGATCAGGGTGCGCAGGCCCTCGACATCCATGGCCTCATGCAGGCAGTTGCGGATCGTCTCATCGACCAGCGGATGCGCGGGAGGCTCGATCGGACCGCTGCGGTTGTCGGCGCAGGCCAGCTGCGCGGGGAACACGGCGGCCAGGAGGTCTTCGGATCGCATGCGCTGGATCGCCATGGGGACGCGCTTGCCGCCCATATGACGGAGCAACGTCAGGGCGCGCGTGGCGTTCCAGCGCCAGCGGTTGGTGAACATCGGCGAGGGGAGCACGGCCTGGATGACGTCGTGCGTGAGCGACGTGGCCCGCACCATGCTGAACACGCTCTCGAGAGGGAAGCTGTGCTGCTCTCCCAGCGAGATGACGACGCCGTCGTCGGTGGCGGCAGCCTGCAGCTCGAAATCGAAGGTGACGCAGAAGCGCTTGCGGAGGGCCAAGCCCCACGCGCGGTTCACGCGTCCTCCGAACGGCGAATGCAGGACGAGCTGCATCCCTCCGCTTTCGTCGAAGAATCGCTCGGCGACGATGGTATGGCAGGTCGGGACCGCACCAAGGGCCGCGATGGTCGAGCGCAGGTAGTCGGTGATCTGCTCGGCTCCGCCCTCGTCGACGCGACATTCGGAGATGAGCCAGGTCATGGCGGCGGCGCGGTCGGGCAGTCTGGTGGCAACCTCCTCCCGGAGATCGGACACCGCGGCCGAGAGCTCGGCCGTCCGCGCGGGGGCCTCGCCGAGCCAGAACGGAATCGTCGGCGGGGTCTGACCGGCGTCTTCGACCCGGACCGTACCAGACTCGACGCGTCGGATGCGCCAGGAGTGGTTGCCGAGGAGGAAGATGTCGCCCCCCATGCTCTCGATGGCGAAGTCTTCGTTGACCTTGCCGACGCGCGCTCCAGTCGGCTCTTCGACGACGTCGTAGTCGGCCGTATCGGGAATGGCGCCACCGCTCGTCATCGCCGCGAGTCGGGCCCCGCGGCGTCCACGGAGACGTCCGTGGACGCGATCGCGATGCAGATGGGCCGACCGGCGGCCACGTCGCGTCGACACACCCTCCGACAGCATGGTTACGACGTCCTCGAATTCCTCCGGGCGCAGGTCGTGGTAGGGGTACGCGCGACGAACCAGGGCCCAGGCGTCCGTTTCGGCGATGTCCTCCTCGCTGGCGGCGAGTGCCACCAGCTGTTGGGCGAGAATGTCGAGCGGCTTCGGCGCTACCGTCAGCCGGTCGAGGTTTCCCTGCGAGATAGCCCGGACGGCTGCTGCTGTCTGAACGAGATCGTCGCGCGTCAGCGGAAAGAAGATGCCTTTCGGTACACTGCCGAGCCAATGGCCGGAGCGTCCGACGCGCTGGAGGAGGGTGGCCAGTGCGCGTGGTGCCCCCACATGGCAGACCAGGTCGACGTGGCCGACATCGATCCCGAGCTCGAGTGATGCCGTCGCTACCACGACGGGTACTTCACCGGACTTGAGCTTTCGCTCGGCCGTCAATCGGATCCGTCGGGCGAGGCTTCCGTGGTGGGCGACGACACGATCGTCGCCGAGGCGCTCACTCAGCTGATGCGCGACACGCTCCACCAGACGGCGCGTGTTCACGAAGACGATGGTCGTGCGATGTGCCGCTACGTGGCGCGTGATGCGGTCGTAGATGTCTGCCCAGAGTTCGTGGCTCGCGATCGGACCAAGCTCGAAGTCTGTCGTCTCGATTCCCAGGTCCATGGCGCGCCGATGGCCGGTGTCGACGATCGTGCAGTTCGGATTCCCCGCGGCATCGACGCGACCACCCCCGACGAGCAAACGCGCCACCTCTTGGATGGGCTTTTGCGTTGCCGAGAGGCCGATTCGCTGGACCGGGCGCTGGGTGAGCGCATCGAGACGTTCCAGTGAGAGCGCCAGATGGGCGCCTCGTTTGTCGCCGGCCACGGCATGGATCTCGTCGACGATGACAGTCTCGGCCGTCGCGAGCATGCGGCGGCTCTTCTCCGCCGTGAGCAGAATGTAGAACGACTCCGGCGTGGTGATCAGAATATGCGGGGGCCGCCGCGTCATCGCTTGCCGCTGATACGCCGGCGTGTCGCCGCTGCGGACGGCCACCGTGATGCTCGGAAGCGTGATGCCCGCGGTTTCGGCACGTGCCCGAATGGCCGCGAGCGGCTCTTCGAGGTTGCGCTGGATATCGTTTGCGAGCGCCTTCAGCGGCGAGACGTACACGACACTCGTGCGGTCTTCGAGAATGCCTGTGCGGGCCCGTCGCACCAGACGATCGATCGCCCAGAGGAATGCCGCGAGCGTCTTTCCCGAACCCGTGGGGGCGGATACCAGCGTGTCGTGCCCCGCGGCGATGGCGCTCCATCCCTGCGCTTGTGGCGGCGTCGGCGCGCCGAAGCGTTCCGCGAACCACTCCGCGACGAGGGGGTCGAAGGCCTGCTCACCGCCACTCATAGCGGGCGGATGCTAGCATCGCCGCGGGCCTGTCGGTAGCCGATCAGGCGTCGGAATGCGCGGTCTCGACCCTGTGTGGGGATTCGTGAGTCGAAGTCGCCGGGGAGGGGGGGTCGTCCGCCAATACGATGAGCGGTGGGACCATGCTGAGACCCAGCCACTCACCGAGACGTGTGAGCCCGATGTACACGACCGGGACCGCGAGCAGCGTAAAAACGGTCGAGAACAGGAGTCCCCCCACGACCGTCACGCCGATGGCGGCACGACTCTCTGCGCCGGCGCCGGCTCGGAGCACGAGTGGAGCCGCGCCGATGATCGAGGTCGCGCTCGTCATCAGGATAGGTCGGAAGCGGGTCTGCCCAGCCTCGACGACCGCCGTCATGAGATCGAGTCCGCGGGCGCGGGCTTGATTGGCATAGTCCACGAGCAGGATGGAGTTCTTGGTGACCAGCCCGACGAGTAGGATGATGCCGATCTGGCTGTAGAGATTCACGGTGTGGCCCGTGGCAGCCAACGTCAGGAGCGCGCCGAACAGGGCCAGGGGGACGCTGAGCAGGATGGCCAAGGGATGGATGAAATTCTCGAACTGTGCCGCGAGGACGAGATAGATGAAGAGTAGGGCGAGTCCGAAGGCGACATAGATGTCCGTGGACGACTCGGCGTATTCGCGGGCGCTTCCGCCGAGGGCGGTCGTGAAGCCGGGTGGCAGCACGTCGCGTGCGGCTTCCTGAGCCTGTGCCAGGGCGTCACCCAGGGCGGCGCCCGGGCCAAGACTCGCGGAGATCGAGACGGATCGCTCCAGGTCGTAGTGGTTCAGGGCCGCGGGCGCGACCGTTCGATTCATGTCGACCAGGCTGCCGAGCTTGACCATGTCGCCTCGGATGGTCCGAATGGCGACCTCACCGATCTGCTCGGGAACGGCGCGAAAGGGCGCCGCCAGCGCGAGGATCACGTCGTACTGCTTGTTGCGGAGGATGAATTCGTCGGTCCGGCCTTGCGACATGACGATCTGTAGCGTTTCGGCCAGGGATGAGATGGGGACGCCAAGGTCGGCCGCCTGCTCACGCTTGAAGGAGATGTCGACCTGTGGGTTGGAGAGGCGGAGGTTGCTGTCGACATTGACGAGACCAGGGATCTCCCGGACGCGTTCGAGGAGCGCGTCGCGTACCTGGCCGAACTCCTCGAGATCAGCCGACGCATTCTTGATGATGAGTTCGATGTCGTTCAGGCTTCGCTGCCCGAGGGAGGGCAGGTTCATTGGGAAGACCAGCGCCGTCGGGATGGCCATGAGCTTCGGGAGGAGGCCAGCGATGATCGTCTGTTGTTTGACGTTGCGCTCTCTCCAGGGCTTTAGCCGCGCGTAGAGGAATCCGCTGGTGGTGTTGCGCCGTCCGCCGCTGGCGAGGCCCACCGCCGCGAAGAAGGCCTCGACCTCCGGAATGGCACGGACGTGGGCCTCGGCCTGCTCGAGGCTCTGGCGACTGTAGGCGAGCGTCGAGCCCTGGGGGGCGCGCAGGAGCACGAGGAGTTGTCCACGATCCTCGATCGGTACCAGCGTGTGCGGGAGCGCGACGAAGAGCAGGGCGCTGAGAAGGATATTGGCGACGAGAAACACGGTCACGAGCCAGCGATGCGCCAGTGACCAGCCTAGCGCGGTCTCGTAGGCGTGATTCAGGCGGACAAAGCCGCGTTCGATGGCGTTGTAAACGCGGCCGTGTGCGCTTGTCACGGTCAGGAACTTTGCGCAGGCCATGGGGACGAGGCTGAGGGCGACGAAGGTCGAGATGACGACCGCCGCGGCCATCGAGACCGAGAACTCGCGGAACAGTCGGCCCGTGCTTCCGCTCATGAGGGAGAGCGGGACCAGGACGGCGACGAGTGACGCCGTGGTGGCGATGACGGGAAAGCCGACCTCGCGAGAGCCCCGGAGCGCGGCGAGCGTGCGCGACTCGCCCGCCTCCTGGCGGCGGTAGACGTTCTCCATCACGACGATCGCGTCGTCGACCAGCAGGCCGATGGCGAGGACCAACGCGAGGAGGGTGAGCGCGTTGATCGAGAAGCCGAGCAGTTGCATGACGGCGAAGGTGCCGATCAGTGAGATCGGAATCGCCAGCGACGGGATGACCGTCGTGGCGATCGAGCGCAGGAACACCAGGTTCACCAGCACGACGACCAGGAACACGATGCCGAGCGTCGCCCATACCTCTTCGAGGGAGGCCTTCACGAATCGTGAGCGGTCGGTGCCGACGTCGAGCGTGACGCCGTCGGGCAGGCTCTTTCGGATTTCCACGATCGCTTCACGGACGGATTGCGTCAAGGCGAGTTCGTTGGCGCGCGACTGTCGTACGACGCCCACGCTGATGACCGGATCCTGCGTGAAACGGGTGATCGTATTGTAGTTCGCCGAGCCGAGTTCGACCCACCCGACATCGGCGATGCGGACGACCCGTCCGCCATCCCGGCGAATCACCAGTCGTTCGTAGACCGCAGGATCGGCGATCTGCGCATCGGCCAGGACGACGAACTTCCGACTCGCGCCCTCGATCTCACCAGCTGGCAGTTGCAGATTGTTTTCGAGGATCGTGCGGCGGACGTCCGAGGGGTCGACCCCCATCGCGGCCATCCGCGCGGGATCGAGCCAGACGCGCATCGCGTAGGTGCGTTGTCCGCCAATGATGATGGTGGCGACACCCGGCAATAGCTGGAGCGGTGTCTTGGCGTAGCGGTCAGCGATGTCGGTCAAGTCGATCGCCGTGTGCCGGTCGGAGCGCATGACCAGCCACATGATGGGTCGGGTGTCGGCGCCGGCTTTTCTCACGACGGGGCGCTCTGCCTCGGCCGGTAGACGGCCGAGGGCCGTTTGCACGGCGTTGCTGACGTCGGTCGCGGCGGTGTCGATGTCCCGACCCGGGAGGAACTCGACGGTGATCGTGCTGCCCCCGAAGGAACTCACCGAAGTGATGTCGCGAATCCCCTCGATGCCGTTCAGGCGCTGCTCGATGGGCTCGGTGACCGTTGCCTCAACGGTCTGTGGGCTGGCCCCCACGTATGCCGTGCTGACAGAGACGACCGGGAGGTCGACATCGGGGTATTCGCGAACCGGGAGCGCTTGGTAGGCGGCGAGGCCGGCCAGGACGATCAGTAGGCTGAGAACGGTGGCGAGGACGGGTCGGCCGATCGAGACATCGGAGAGCAGCATCGATCAGAGCTCGCAGCCGAACACGGCTCCGTCGCTCCCGAGCGCGAGGTTCGGGTTCTCCACCGGGGTGTACGCCTGGGCAACGACCTTGGCGCCTGGGCGCAGCTTCTGGTGGCCGGTCGCAACCACGATCTCGCCCGCCACGACGCCGTTCAGGATCTGGACGCGGTCGCTGTGGAGTACTCCGAGCACCACGTCGCGCGATTCGACGCTGCCATCCTCGAGGAGCACGTAGAGGAGGCGTCGTGTGCCCTGGCGGATGATGGCCTCCTGGGGCACCGTGAGCGCGTTTGCTACCTCGCCGGTCTGGAGCCGGACCACGGCGGACATCCCGGGGAGCAGGGAGGCATCCTCGTTTGGTACGGCGGCCTTGATGTAGACGATACGACTCGTCGCATCGATGCGTGGATCGATGGCGCTCACGCGTGCCGTGAACGTCTTGCAGGTGGCGACGACGACCGTCACCTCCTGCCCGACGGCAATCTCACCGACATGGCGCTCGGGAAGGCCGAAGACGAGGTGCAACGGTTGCACCTGGGTCAGGCGTACGATCGGGTCGCCCGGCTCAAGGAAGGTGCCGAGGCTGACTTGACGGAGACCGAGCACGCCGCGAAACGGCGCTCGGATTTCTGTTTTCTCCAGGCGTGTTTCGGCCGTCTCGAGCTCGCCGTCGTTCGCTTCCCGCGCGGCACGGGCGTTGTCGATCTCTTGCTCGGAGGTGATCTCCGAACCACGCAGCGCCTGCAGACGTGCGAGGATCTCCCGCGCGTTCCGCGCCCGCGCCCGATTGACCGAAACGGCGGCGCGCGCCTGCGCATCGTCGATCTTGACCAGGAGGTGCCCTTCCTCGATCTCGGTGCCCTCGGGTACGTCGAGCGAGGCGATCTTCCCGGAGATCTCCGCGGTGATCTCGATGCTGTTCGGACTCGACAACTCGCCGACAGAATCGAGGGTCACCGCCATGGTCTCGGTGGCGACCGCGACTGTCTGCACCGTGGCCGGTGGACGGCCGGTGGTGGCCGTACCGCCGGCGTGATCCGAGCAGGCGGTCACGATGCAGCAGCAGGCTACGAGAAGTGCGACGCGAGGCATCCCCGTCATTGGATACGGGATCGGGTGCTGTGTCCAGCCAGGACGACGTTGACGTTGCAGCCCGCGGGCGCGCTGATGCTAGAGCCCGTCCTTGCCGACGAAGCTCGCGTCGTCGTTCTTGCTCACGCCGGCCTCGGTGTAAATCGCCTCCCAGCATTCGCCCAGATCGTTTCGCATCTGGAACCGGAACGGCAGGTTGAATGGCAGCGGCGGGATCTCGAGTAGCTCGCCTTTGGCTTTGAAGATGACCTTCGTCTTCGACTCTACACCCGACTTCAGAATGAGCTTCGTGGCCCCGTTCGGCACACCGTCGCCGTTGCGGTACTTGAAGGCGTGGTCGCCGATGGCGTTCCAGCAGGGCTTGTTGTTGCATTCGAGCGCCGGCAGGACATCGGTGTGCATGACCAGGGCTGGGGGCCCGGCCGACTCGTCGAAGATGCAGGCATCGTAGTTCGTCGTGGTGACGGGATCGCCGAACGCCTCGACGAGGGTTTCCTCGCCGCGGGTCAAGGTCCAGACCATGCGATCGCGCGAATCGGGGTCCTTGTCCTTGATCGTCAGCTTGGCCTTCCGGAGGTGCGTGGAGACGCGACACCCGAGCCAGACATCGCCGATGCAGCCGAAGGCCGGTGAGCAGGTCTCGCATGCGCCACAGGTGACCGACGTGCCTTCGTCATCGCAGGCCTCCTGCGAGTAGTCGGAGACGCCCGAGCCGACAGTGCCCGCATAGATGAGGGTCGGTGTGGCGTTGTCGAGGTGGATCGCGGAGACGTTGAGATTGGCAAGTCCTGTGTTCAACACGGCCCAGCTCAGACCGAAGTTCAGGCTGACGAAGACGCCTCCGAATGGTGAGCCGGCGTAGAGGATCGATGGGTTGGCGGGATCGATCACCAGTTCGCGGATCGTCGCCGGTGATGCGAGGATGCCGGTACTCGACGAGAACCATGAGTCGCCGCCGTTGGTGCTCTTGAAGATTCCGTCTAGCGCGGAGCCGACGTAGACGGTATCGGGCGCCGTCGGGTCGATCGCGATTGAGAAGACCAGCTCCGGCACGACGGCGACCCTGGTCCAGTTGAGTCCGCCGTCGAGTGATTTGAAGACGCCCTCGGTAGTTGCCCCCATGTACACGACATCGGAGTTGGTCGGGTCGATCGCAAGCGTCTGGACGATGGTGGCCGTACTCCCGGTGTTGATCGCGGTCCACGTGTCGCCGCCGTCGAGCGTCTTGAAAACGCCGCCGCCGTTCGTCCCTGCGTAAATGGTCGTTGGCGTCTGGCTATCGATGGCGATGGCAATCACGGACGGCGTGGTCAGGCCGGTGTTGATCGCGGTCCAGTTGTCCCCACTGTCGATCGATCGAAAAAGTCCGGCGTCTGTGGTTCCCGCGTAGAGGGTGCTCGAGGTGATTGGGTCTACCGCGAGCGCAAAGACGCTGCTGCCCGTCATGCCCGTATTGATGGCGTTCCAGCTCGCCCCGTTGTCGGTACTCTCGAATACCCCACCGATCTGGCTGCCCGCGTATAGGGTGCTTGGGCTTTGCGCGAACGTGCGCATCCATTGCCCAGCTGGGCCGTTGCTTGTCCAGGAGTTGGATCCCGCGAGGGCGAGCCCTGGCGCGGCTCCCAGGAGGGCAACAAGCACTAGCTGGCGGATGACACGGCACAAGGTCATGGATTCCCTCCGGGGAACGGCACTGAGTACGGCGACAGAGGGCCCACTCTAGCGTACATCCATCGGCGAACACCAGGAGTTTCGATATTCGCAGAGCCGATGGTGTTTGCGGCCTTTGCATGTACGATTCCGAGGACTTAGTTATGCGGGGTCGTCCGCGGGGCGTGGCGACGGCCTTGGTAAAAGAACGTAGCCGCCAACTCTCGCATCGAAAGGACCCACGCATGGCAGCGGATCTCTTCTCGACACCGGAACACCAGTTGTTTCGTGACACCGTTCGCAAGTTCGTCGAGGAGGAGCTGGCGCCGCGGGCGCGAGAGTTCGACGAACAGGGCCATTTCGACAAGTCGCTGTACAAGAAGATGGGCGCCCTCGGGATGCTCGGTCTCAAGTACGATCCGCGATGGGGTGGGGCTGGGCTCGATTGGTCCTACACGGCCATCATGTTCGAGGAGATCGCACGTGGCGACAACGCCGGCGTGACGATGGGCATTAGCGTGCACACCGATATGGCGACCCCATCGCTGCATGCCTTCGGGTCGGACGAGCTGCGCACACGCTTTCTGATTCCCGCCATCGAGGGGGCAACGGTGAGTGCCATTGCGGTGACGGAGCCCGATGCTGGATCGGATGTCGCCGCGGCCAAAACGCGTGCCGTTCGCGATGGCGACACCTGGGTCATCAACGGCTCGAAGATGTACATTACGAATGCCGCGACGGCAGATTGGCTGTGCCTGCTCGCGGTGACTGATCCGGAGGCGGGTTACGGGGGGTTCTCCCAGATCATCGTCCCCACGGACACCCCGGGTTTCAGCTACCAACTGCTGGACAAGATCGGGAATCGCGGTTCCGATACCGGGCTGTTGTTCTTCGAGGACGTGCGCGTGCCGGTTGCCAACACGATTGGGGACATCGGGCGTGGTTTTCAGCAACAGATGATGCAGTTTCAGGACGAGCGCCTGGTGGCGTGTTTGAGTGCCAATGCCGGAGCGGAACGGCTTTGGGAGGTGACGAAGAAGTATTGTGAGGAGCGCGTTGTTTTCGGAAAGCCCCTCAGCAAGATGCAGGTGACGCAATTCAAGTTCGTCGAGATGCTGACGCAGATTACCGCAGCCAGGGAACTCGCCTACGAGTGCGTGCGGCGGCGTCTCCGCGGCGAGGACGCCACGATGGACATTTCGATGGCCAAACTGTTCACGGGTCGGATGACACGCTACGTGGCCGACGAATGCATCCAACTCCACGGTGGCTTCGGGTACATGAGGGAGAGCGCCGCCGGCAGGGCCTTCGTCGACACCCGCCTGATCAGCATCGGTGGGGGCGCCGACGAGGTGATGATTCAATACGTCGCCCGCATGCTCGGCTTTTGAGCCAGCCCGCGGCGGCACCGCCGCGGGGGGGGCGCTGTCTATCCTATCGGCCTGACGCGATGAGCTCGGCGATCGTGAACTTCTCTTCGGTCACGTAGCCGTCGTCGCCCCGGTGCCAGTAGAAGCCCGGCTCGCCCGGGAAGCGGTGGCTCGGCGTCGATGCCTTGGTGGCGTGTTCGAGTTGCATGTCGACCATGACGATTCCGGGCAGGAACGGTGTCTCTTCCCCATAGTCGATGGGGGATGTCGGGAATGGCTTGCTGCCGCCAAACTTGAAGTTGTTGACCCAGATCTTCCAGAGATTTCCGCCCCGGTCGTACATGTCGCTGTAGGGGATCGTGTACACATCCTTTTCGACGTAGAGAACTCGCTTCGAGTAGGCGTACTGCGGGAGCTTGGAGACCCCCTCGACGACCCAGTGGTCGCGCTTCTCCCACTGGCTGTCGAAAGTCCAATCGGCGGCGCCTTCGGTCCAAACTACCGGGAAATCCTTGGCGTGGTACGAGCCGAGGACCTCCTTCTCGCCGAGGAGCTTCCAGTCCATCCAGGCGATGGCGCCGGCGTAGCCGCCGTAGCTGTCCTGGTCGGTGTCCTGCCCGAAGAGAGCGTCCGACCGCTGCGCCGTCGAAAGCCGTCGGACGCGGCGGAGCGACGGCAGGTAAAGCCAGCTGTCGTCCTGGCGCGCCGGGTCGAGGTAGCGGTAGTACGTGAAGCCGACGCCCTTCAGGTCGAACGGCTCGATCAACGGCTTCAACGTCTCCTTGAAATGGTAGCCCTCATCGTTCGGCCACGACGGCTTCGGATCGACATACAGACGTCCGACGTAGAACAGGCGCATGAAATGCTCGGCGAGAAAGTGACGCTCGACCTGGAGCGGACGATCCGTGGAGATCGGTCCAGTGTCGGCGTCGAAGTGTCGAATGTCGAGGTCGTCGAACGCGATCGAGAAGCTGTAGTTCTGCATGATCTTGACCGCGGCCTGAGGGTCGTCGGCGGTCACGTTCGGGAAGGGCCGGCCGGCGACGAAATTCTTCAGCGTGAGCCCGTCTTCGGCGAGTCCGACCTGCGCCGAGTACTTCTCGGTGGCTGCTAGAAATGCGGAACGCAGCTTGATCGGCTTCGGATCGACGATTTCCATCGGAAATCCGCGCTGGGCGCACCAATACATGCCCGGTGACACGAGGTCCTTGATCTTCTCGACGTTGGCGGGCGTGATGCGGTCACCCGCGACCACATCGGCCCGGGCCGGGGCGATCAGGACGAGAGCGACGAGGAGGGCTGTCGCGATCGTAGACGTGGCGGCGAGAGACGTGAAACTAGCGCGGTCCTGCATGCAGATCCTCCTTGATCCAGTAGACAGTTTTGGGGGATACACGCGCCCACTCTGGATGTCTAGTTGGCTCGGCGAGATCGTATTTCGGTTCGGAGGTTGCTCTGCGGCGGTCAGTGGAGGGCCGTTCAGAGTTTCCCGTACCAGTCCTTGATCGCCGTTCCGATCTCGTCCGGGGAGTCCTCTTGGACGAAATGAATACCTTTCACGGTCACTTCGGTCTGGTTCGGCCACGAGCGGCAGAACTCTCGTTGTTTGCCGATCAGGATGGCGCCCGGATCGGCATTGATGAAGAGCTTCGGGGTCGGGGACTCGGCGAGCCAGCTGCCGTAACTGGCGACGATCTCGCGGACGTCGGCGGGCTCTCCCTCTATTGGGATCTGCCGCGGCCAGGTCAGCGTCGGTCGCCGGCTCTCGCCAGCCTCGGTGAAGGGGCGACGGTAGACGGCCATCTCGGCATCCGTGAGGCCGCGGAGGACGGAGCCCGGCAGCACGCGCTCGACGAAGACGTTCTGCTCGAGGACCATCGCCTCCCCGGCCGGGGATCGGAAGCCTTGAAAGACTTCACGCGCGGCATCGGGCCATTCGGCCCACGTGACTGGTTGGACGATGCCTTCCATGTACGCGATGCCCTTTACCGCGTCGCGATGTCGATTGGCCCAGTCGAATCCCAGACCGGAGCCCCAGTCGTGGATCACGAGGGTCACGTTCGCGGTGACCCCGAGATGGGCAAGGAGCCCGTCGAGGTATTGGCGATGTTCGACGAAGCGATAGGTGTCGGGCCCACTCGGTTGGATCTTGTCGGAGTCGCCCATCCCGATCAGGTCGGGGGCGATGCAGCGGCCGAGACCCTCGAGATGAGGGATGACGTTTCGCCAGAGATACGACGACGTCGGGTTGCCGTGCAGGAAGACGATGGGGTCGCCGGTTCCGGTCTCGACGTAGGCCATCGAGCGACCGAGAATCTCGGCACGCTTTTTCGGGTAGCGTTCTTCGGCAGCGATCATGGGGGGCTCCTATTTGCCTTGAAAGGAAGGGCGGCGCTTTGCGAGAAACGCCGCGATGCCTTCTTGTCCGTCATCGGTTCCCGCCATGGCAATGATACCGTCGGCCTCGGCGGCGAGTTGTGGTTCGAGATCTTGGAGCGGGCTTGTCATGAGGAGTTTCTTCACGGTGCCGAACGCTGGTGTTGGCCCCGCTGCGAGTGTGCTTGCCAGCTTGCCCACGGCGTCGTGCAGGTCCGCGTCCGGGACGACCTGGGTGACGAGGCCCCAGGCGAGCGCCTCGTCGGCGGAGAGCCGCCGATTCGTGAGCATGAGCTCTTTGGTGCGGCGGATGCCGATCAGGCGCGGTAGGAAGTAGGTCGAGCTGCCGTCCGGGCTGAGTCCGGCGGCCGTGTAGGCCATCGTGAAGCGCGCGGATTCGGCGGCAATCGCGAGATCGGTGGCGCAAGCGAGGCTCATGCCGGCCCCGGCGGCGGCGCCGTTCACCGCCGCGATCACCGGTGCCTGCATGCGAGCGAAGCGTGCGATCGCCGCGTGTAGCGCGTCGGTGAGGCGCTTGAGGAGTGGGCCGACGTCGCTGCCCGCTTCGGCGAAGCTCCGTAGATCTCCGCCGGCGCAGAACAGCGGCCCGGTCCCCGCTAGGACAACGGCACGAATGTCGGCATCGTCCTCGCATCGCCGGGCGGCGGCCTCGAGAGCCTCGGCGAGCTCGATGTTCAAGGCGTTGCCCGCCTTGGGGCGATTCAGAGTGATCCAGGCCACGTTGGCGCGGGTCTCGAAGATCAGGATCTCATCGCTCATCGGCAGTGTCCTCCACGGTTGGGGGCTGGGTTGGTTCGCGTCCGCCGTCCTGTAGCATCCTTGCAAGACTGTTGGCAGCGCGGAGGGTCGGCGCTGGGCCTCGCGGCCGACGAGGATATATAAGATGTCCGCATCCCGATTAAAGGAGGAACGATGTCCGACCGTGTGGAGGTAACGATCACAGACGGAGTCGCCGACGTTCGGCTGAACCGCGCTGAGAAGCTGAACGCGCTCGACCTGGCGATGTTCGACGGTTTGATTGACGCTGGCGCTACGGTGGCCGCCCGCTCCGATGTTCGGGCGGTCGTACTGTCGGGCGCCGGGCGGGCGTTTTGTGCGGGCCTCGATTTCGCCAGCTTCATGAGCGCGCAGGAGACCAAGGGGAAGGGCGGCGGATTGTTGGGGCGTGTGGACGACGGTCCGGCGACCCGGGCGCAGCAGGCCGCGTATGCGTGGACGTGTCTCCCGGTGCCGGTGATCGCGGCTGTGCATGGCGTTGCCTACGGGGGGGGCTGTCAGATCGCGCTGGGCGCCGACATCCGCTTCGTCGCACCCGATACCAAGTTGTCGATCATGGAGATCCGGTGGGGGCTGATTCCCGACATGACGGGGACGCAAACCCTGCGGAATCTCGTTCGTCAGGATGTGGCCAAGGAGCTCACCTTCTCCGGGAGGATCGTGAGCGGCGCAGAGGCGGTCGAGCTCGGGCTCGCGACGCGGATGGTCGACGATCCCCGTGCCAGTGCGCTGGCGTTGGCCAGCGAGATCGCGAGCAAGTCCCCGGACGCGATCCGCGCGGCGAAGCGTCTCCTGAATGACGCCTACGTGGGCGACCCGATCGAGGGGCTGCGCGAGGAAGCCCGTGCTCAAGGTAGGCTTCTCGGGTCGGCGAATCAGGCCGAGGCGGTCAGGGCGAACTTCGAGAAGCGGTCTCCCCGTTTTACGGATCCCGAGTAGAGCCTCGGTGGCCGGTACAGCCCACCCGAGGCGCGAGCGGGCAGAACGCGCGTGTTGGCTGCTGGCTGCGGTGCCGGCGTTCTGGTCGTTTTCCTATGGCATCACCCGAGGCTCGGACTTTTGGTGGCACCTCGCTGCCGGCCGATGGACGGTCGAGCACGGTGCGATTCCACGGGTGGACCCGTTCTCGTTTACGGCGGCGGGTCGTGAGTGGCTGAACGACGCCTGGCTCTCTGACGTCATCTTCAGTCTCTGGGTCTCGGAGTGGGGTCTGTACTCCCTGGCGTGGTGGAAGTGGGCGCTCGTGATCGGCGCCTTCCTGCTCCTGCTCGCCACACTGATGCGCGTGTACGAGGTGGACGGGTTGGCGGGATTTCTGGCGTGCTTGCTCGCTCTGGCGACCGCCGCGCCTTTTCTCGACATGCGCCCGCAGCTCTATTCGTGTTTGGGATTCGTCATGGTGCTCGCCCTCGGCTTCGGGCGCAGCCGCGCCTGGTGGGGGTTGCCGTTCGTATTCGTCGTGTGGGTGAATTTGCATGCGGGGGTCCTGCTCGGTTTGCTGTGCCTGCCGATCTTGTTGGCCCCGAGTCTTCTCGGGAGCGATCGCGCGCTACGTCATCAGGCCCTCGGCGTGATCGGCCTTTCGTTTGGGGCGTGCCTGCTCAATCCCAGCGGTTTGGCGGTCTTTAGTCGGCCGCTGCGCTACGCGCTCGATCCGACATCGCCGTTTCGAACCATCGGCGAATGGCAGCCGCCGTTTCGCCCCGGAGGGATTCAGGCGCCCGTCTTCCCGTACTTGATCGGCGCGTGCGCGCTTGCCGTGCTGGTGCTGGTCATGGTTCCCTGGCTGTCCGGCGGCTGGCGGCGCCTGCGCGCGTTGCGCTCGCCGGTAGTGGTGGCGCTTGCTCTCGGTACGTTGACCCTTGTGATGTCGCTTCGCAGTCGCCGCTTCATTCCCTTTTTCGCGGTCGTGAGTACCTGTGCGCTCGCACCGGCCTTGCACCAGCTGCTCGCGCCCCTGCGGAGCCGTGTGCCGCGCTTCGTGATGCCCGCGATCGCGTGCCTCGTCGGGATCATTTGGCTCGCGCCGTATCCGAGGGCGTCGTACGCGTTTCACTACCTTACGGCGGAGGGGACGTTTCCCATCGACACCGGCAACTTCATTCAGGCGAACAAGCTGAGTGGGGACATCTTCGCGTACTACAACTGGGGTGGGTACTTGCATCATCGTACTGCGGGACGATTGCGGGTGTATATCGACGGCCGTGCCGGCGCGGTTTTCGACGACGAAACGTACCGGCGCTATGTGCGGGTCCTGTCTCGAGGCCCGGGTTGGATCGACGTGGTCGAGGGATCCGGCGCACGGTATGTGCTCTGGCCGCGCCACTATAGACCCCTGCTGACTGCACTGATCGGAACTGGGCGGTGGCGTCCAATCTACGAGGACGCGGTGTCGATGCTGCTGGTGCGCGCCGATCAGGTGCCGACCACGGCGCTCGTGCCGTCGCCTCAATCTCCGTATCGGGACCTCGGCGCGGGCTTGCATCGTCTCGAGCGTGGAAAATTCGAGGAGGCCATTCCGTACTTCGAGCGGGCGCGAGCCGGTGCGCCCCACATGGGCCTTGCCTGCGAGCTCATGGCCAAGGCGCGGGCGGGTGCCGAGGGCGTCGCTGCCGGGCGAGCCACCCTCGACGAGTGCCGACGGCTGTTCCCGTTGGCGCGGCTGGTGCCACAGTTCGAGTCGTTCGTACGGCGGTTGCCCCGCCGATGAGCGGTGGGCGATGGGCCGCTCTTCCGCTGGTGGCGATACTGGCGAGTACGGTGGCGCACGCGCATGATTTCTGGATCGACCCCTCGTCCTATCGGCCCGGGGCCGGCGCGACGGTCGATGTCGTGCTCCGCCTAGGGCACGGCCCCGACGCTCGTACGGTGGCTCGCGACGAGACGCGGATCGAGCGTTTCGAGTTGGCGCGTGGCGAGCGTGCCGTTCCGATTGGCGGCAGGGCCGGGGCCGATCCGGCGGGGCGCGTCGCCGTTCCGGCCGACGGGTGCTGGTGGATCGCTTACGCAGGAGGCCGTTCGTTCTCCGCGCTGTCGCCGGCTGTGTTCGAGGACTATCTGCGACGCAAGGGGCTCGAACACATCGCGGCCGATCGACAGGTGCGGGGTGAGGGTGAGCGCTACGGGAGCGAGATCTACTCGCGGTGTGCCAAGGCGCTGTTGCAAGTGGGGGACTGCGATACCGGGGCGCAAATCGCGAATCCGATTGGGCTCACACTCGAGATCGTTCCCGATGTCGATCCCGCTGTCCTGCATCCCGGAGACCGCTTCCCGGTCCGCATTTTCTTTCGTGGTCAGCCCGTTGGTGGCGTATTGCTCGAGGCCGTGCCCGATGGGGACCGCACGCGAGCGACACGGGCCCGGACCGATACCGCCGGTCGTGTGCGCGTCGATCTGCGCCATGGGGGGCGTTGGTTGTTGTCCGCGGTGCACATGGAGCGAGCGGTGGGTCCGGAGCGTGCCGATTGGGAGAGCTGGTGGGCCAGCCTCTCATTCGAACTCCATGGGGCCCGCTGGCATGGACTGCGTTTCGATCGTCGACGTGTGCTGCCAGGTGTCCCGGTGCCGACGCATCCGTCGGTCGCCTCTCCCGGAGGAGGATGACCGGGGCGTTGCTGTCGGTATTCTGACCCCACCGGGACCAAAACGCACCAAACCGGCGGAATCTGCCGCCCCGCGGGTGGCCGCAGGCTGAGAAGTCTCGCAAGGCGGTTGTGATGCCGAGCGGCACGGAACCTGCTCCACGTGCTTTCGGGGAGGAGCGGGCCATGCGCGTTTGGGGTTGGATTGGTGGTGGGCTGGTTGTGCTGGTCGGTACGGCGCTCGCGGTAGGTCTCGTGGGGGCGCCTGGAGAACGGGCGGTGAATCCGGCGTCGGCGCCAGTCGTGGAAGTGAGATCGCGCCTGGTGGTCGCGCCGCAAGCGCGCAGCGACGAGCGGCATCGAATCACCTCGCCTGTTCTCGGACGTATCGAACGCGAGAGGGGTGACGGCCTCGCGAGCGAGATCGACCGGCAGCGCTCCGCGATGCGAGCGGCCGTTGCGATGCTGGTTGCAGGCGAGCACGCAGGCGCAAGGATTCGCTGAGGTGACGCCGGTTCGCGACTGTATCCACCGCTGCATGGTCTTGTTGGCGGTGGGTCTGGTCGCCGTAGCGGCCGCACCGACGGTCGCGATCGCTGGGCCGGCGTTCGGCCCAGCGGCGGCGCTCAACCAGAACGCCGCCACCGACGGTGGGGCGGATATGACGCCGCAGATCGCGACCGATGCCGCGGGCACCTGGCTCGCGCTTTGGGCCTCGGACGATACACTCGACGGCACGGTCGGCGCCGACAACGACATTCTGGTTGCGCGTTCGGTGGACGCCGGTGTGAGTTGGACGGCGCCTGCACCACTCGATCCTGCGGCTGCCTCAGATACCGCGTTCGATTTCACGCCGCATGTCACGACTGATGGGAGCGGCACCTGGATCGCGGTGTGGGCGTCGACGAATGATCTCGACGGGAGCATCGGGTTCGATCCCGATGTCCTCGTCGCCCGTTCGACGGACGCGGGGCTGACCTGGAGCGCTCCGGTAGCTTTGAACGCGAACGCGCCCGGCGATCTCGGCAACGACGATAGACCCCGCATCGCCACCGATGGTGCAGGCGTCTGGTTGGTCGTGTGGGACTCCAATGATTCGCTTGGCGGCACGCTCGGTATCGATCGGGATGTGCTGGTCGCGCGCTCCGTCGACGGCGGGCTGACGTGGAGCGATCCGGTACCCGCCAATACCGGTGCGGGCGCGGACTCCGGAAACGACCAGCGACCGCAGATTGTGTCCACGGGGGCTGGGCGCTGGCTGGCGGTGTGGGCATCGAACGAAGACTTGAACGGTAGCCTTGGTGAGGACCTCGATGTGTTGATCGCGTCGTCATCCGATGACGGTGCGACGTGGTCCGCGCCCACGGCGCTCAATACGAACGCCGACGGAGACGTCGGCCTGGACGATCGTCCGCAGCTTGCCGGCGATGGCACGGGGACGTGGGTCGCCGTCTGGGTTTCGTCGGATACGCTCGGTGGAGTCGTCGGTGGCGATCTGGACGTCGTCGGTGCTCGGTCGATCGACGATGGGGTGACATGGAGCGCTCCGGCCCCCGTCAACGTGCTCGCGCCCACGGACTCGGGGGACGACGCCACGCCCCACATCGCCACCAACGGTCGTGGCGAGTGGGTGACCGTGTGGGAGTCGACGGATCCATTGGCCGGTACGATTGGCGAGGACGACGATATCGTCATGGCCCGTTCTTCCGACGACGGCCTCACGTGGACGAGCCCCTTTGCATTGAACGATCTGGCTGCGAGCGACGCTGGTGCAGATGTGTCGCCGCGCCTGGCGACGGACGGCGCAGGTACGTGGGTCGCCGTGTGGGCCTCGGACGACGTCGGGGCAGGCTTGGGCGGGGATACCGATGTGCTGTTCGCGCGCGGTGTGCCTCGTTGTGGTGATGGCATCCTCGATCAAGGTGAGGAGTGCGACGACGGCAATCTCGTGAACGGAGACGGGTGCTCATCTTCCTGCCAGCTGCCTGCCACGCCCACGCCGACCGCGACACCGACGCTGACCGCTACCGCCACGCCCACGCCGACGCCCACGTTGACGGCAACCGCGACGGCGACGTCCACAGTGACGGCAACGCCGACGGCAACCGCGACGGCGACGCCCACAGTGACGCCCACGCCTACGGTCACGCCCACCACAACCCCGACGGTCACGCCCACGCCGACGCCAACGTCGACGCCCACCGCAACCGCGACGGGTACACCGACACCGACGATCACGCCCACCGCAACGCCGACGGCAACGGCCACGGGCACACCAACGGCGACGATCACCCCTACGGCGACTCTGACGCCGCCCGCAACTACTACCCTGACGCCGACGGCAACCCCCACGGCGACCGTGACGCCGGGCGGTACGCCCACGCCGACGGGAACCGAGATTCCGAATTCGACGCCGACACCAGCGAGCAGCGCATCCGCGGCGGGCGGCACGACGCCGACACCCGCGGTTGCGACGCCAGGACCGCTGCGGTTGACGGATGCCGATGCGGCGGCCGCGGCTGTTCAATGTCAACGGCGGTTCGCCAAGGAGACGGCCCGTTTGGCCCGAACGCGCTTCCGAGCGCTCGCCAAGTGCGAGAGGCACTTTCAGAAATGCGTCCAGCTGCGGCCGCCTGATGATCCGTGTCTTGGTAGTGCCGCCGATCGTTGCGCGAAGGCGCTAGGGAAGATCGGCGCGGAGGAGGCGCGGCGCACGGCATCCATAGCCAGCCGATGTTCCGTACGTTTCCTCGGGCCGGATGACTTGCTTGGGGACGCAGGTCTGGGCTTCGAAACTATCGGTGGGGAGTGCGAGGCGCAGTTCGGCATCGTTCCAACCGATTTGGATTCGATCGTGGATTGTGTGTTGCGCCAGCACGCATGTCACGTCGAGCGCATGGTCGAGGTCTTCTCGCCGCGCACCAAGGAGTTCATGCGGTTGGCTCCCGGAGGCGGCATCGCGGTCGAGCCGCTCACATGTCTGCCCGATCATGGCGGCGTGGGCGCGGCGCTCGATGGCGAATCAGCATCGGCGCTTCCCCGTTGCGGGAAAACCCTGGCGAAGCACGGTGCGAGCTTCGCGCGCCGCGGGCTCGCACGGTACGCCAAGTGCCTGGATAGGATTTTTCAGTGCGTTCAACGGGCGCCGGAAGACCCGCGTTGTCTTGCGAAGGCGACCGCGCAGTGCGACAAGCGCTTCGCCAGCGTCGCGCGCGACGCAGATCGGCTCTCACGCGCGGTCGCGCGCAGTTGCGACGAAACGCGCATTGCCTACGAGGATCTTCGCGAGGCACGGGGGGCGCGTCTCGAAGCGATCGACGACGCATGCATTGCCCTGGGGCTCCCGTCCCCGGCGACGCTGGCAGACTATCGCACCTGCTTGGTGCGCCATGAGCGGTGTCGTACGGCGGAGCTCGTACGCTTCGCGTTTCCGCGGGCGGAAGAACTGCTAGGGCGCGTCGGGCGAACGCTGGATGAGGAGTCCTGCCCAAGCGCGCTGACCCTCGAAGTGCCGAGTCCGTAGCGTCGAGAGGCCAGAGGCTGCGGTGGCCGATCGTCGGCTCCCTGGGCGCGCGATCGACCCGCGCGCGGCGTGCGGCTTTCTTTGCTCCGCCGGGTGCAGCATGGTGTGGTCTCGGACCGAGGCTGCGGCGTGAGGCGACCTCCGCCGACGGCCCGCGCATGCGCATCGATGTCATCATACCGGCGTTGGACGAGGCGTCGTCAGTCGGCGGCGTCGTTCGCGCCGTCCTGCGACCACCGGTACGCCACGTGCTGGTGGTCGACAACGGAAGCGGAGACGGAACCGCACAGGTAGCGCGAGAGGCGGGCGCGGTCATGATTCCGGAGCCGAGGCGCGGCTACGGTTCCGCCTGTCTTGCCGGAATGCGGGCGCTCCCGGCTGATACCGATCTCGTGGTCTTTCTGGATGCAGATGGGAGCGACGATCCTGCGTACCTCGGATGTTTGGTCGAGCCGATAGTTGCCGGACGAGCGGATCTGGTCGTGGGAGCGCGTCGTGGCGCCATCGAGGCAGGAGCGTTGACGCCGATGCAGCGGGTCGGGAACGCGGTCGCGGCGGGATGGCTGCGCGCGCGGTTCGGTCTGCAAGCCACTGATCTCGGACCGTTCAGGGCGATTCGTCGCTCGGCGCTGGATCGGCTCGGGATGAGCGATCCGGACTATGGCTGGACCGTGGAGATGCAGATCAAGGCGGCGCGTGCGGGGCTGCGCTATGCCGAGGTCGCGGTTCCCTATCGGCGGCGGCTCGGGCGCTCCAAGATCTCCGGGACAGTCCGCGGTACGGTAGGCGCCTCGGTGAAGATTCTCGGCCTGCTCGCGCGCTACGACTGGAAGGGGCGGACCAGATCGTGAGCCAACGGCGTGCTTGCCTCGGATTCCTGGCGACGTGTGTCCTTGCGTATCCAATAGGAGTCTTCGCCCCGACAGCCCAGGGGACGGCCTATCTACTGCTGCACGGTATGCTCGCTGGCTGGATGCTCGCGTCCTGGTGGGGGCGCGATCCAGATTCGAACTGGGTCCTCGGCGCGGGAGTGCTGGCGCGACTCGTACTCGTCGGCCTCGCGCCATTCACGACGCACGATGTCGACCGCTACCTTTGGGATGGAGCGGTGGCGTTGGCGGGCTACGATCCCTACCTCCTTCCGCCTGCGGCACCGGTGCTGGCCGATCTACGCGCGGTCTGGCCCACCTCCGCTGCTCACGTCCAGTTCACGACTATCTACCCGCCCGGGGCGCTGGGGTTGTTCGTGGTCGCCGCGAGCGCGGGCGTCGAGTGGGCTCCCGTCGCATGGAAGTTGCTCGTGACGGGCGCCTCGATCACCACGCTGCTATTGGCGGCGACGCTCTTGCGGCGGCGAGGGGCGAGCCGCCATTTGCCGCTCGTCGCGTTCTCGCCCCTTCTCGTTCTGGAGACTGGCATCGGCGCCCATCTCGATGCCTTTTCCGCGTTGGCACTGGTTGCGGCGCTTTGGGCGACCGAACTGCGGTGGGCCTTTGCCGCTGGCGCTGCTCTTGGGGCGGGTATCCTGGCCAAATTCTTGCCAGCGATTGCCGCCGTGCCCTTGGCGTTGACGCTCGGGCGGCGCCAAGCCCTCTCGCTGCTCGGCGGTGCTGCGGTCGTTACGGCGGTGGGCTATGCGGTGGCGGGGTGGTGTGGCCTCTGGCCGCTCGGCGGACTCAGGGCGTTCTTCGCATACGCCCGTTTCGGATCACCCCTGGCGGCGTTGTTTGAGGGCACGGCGGGGCAGACTGGGCTGCTTCTCGGGGGGGTCGTGGCGGGTGCGGCATTGCTGGCGGCGAGCATCCGCACTGCTCTGCGAGGTGCGCGTGGTGACGCTGTTCAGTACGCGTTGGCCGTGCCACTGGCGGTCAGTCCGGTCGTCTACCCGTGGTATCTGATGCCACTGGCGGTCTGCACGGCAGTATCCCCGTCGGCGATGGTGTTGATTTGGACGCTGACACTGCCGCTGACGTACGAGGTGCTGAACGAGCTCGGAGCGTCCGGTCGTTGGACGCCCGCGCGTTGGCCGCTCGTGGTGATCGCCCTTGGATGGATTGTCGGAGCGGCGGTCGACAGGGCCCGGTCACGGAGGACGACGTGACCCAGCGGATTGTGGCGATCGTCCCGGTATTGGACGAGGAACTCCGCATCGGTCCGTGCTTGGCGGCGTTGCGTGCGGTTCCGGGGATCGCGGAGATTGTTGTCGTCGATGGCGGCAGTCAGGATCGGACCGTTGCGATCGCCGGCGCTGTGCCGAGGATTCGTGTCGTGCAGGCCCCGCGCGGGCGCGGCGGGCAAATGAATGCGGGAGCGGCGGTGGTGGCCGCGGATGTGCTGCTCTTCGTGCACGCGGACGTGCAGCTTCCCGAGGATGCGGCCGTGTGGATCGCACGAGTCCTCGAGGATGTCGGCGTGGTCGCGGGCGCGTTTCGCACCCGTACCGTTGTCGATCATGGCGCCTCGTGGATCGCGCCGTTCCTGCCGCTCGCGGACATCCGGTCGCGGCTGAGTGCGTTGCCCTACGGCGACCAGGCGTTGTTCGTCCGGCATGAGGCGTTCGTACGCGCGGGCGGTTTTCCCGACCAGCCGCTGATGGAGGATCTTGAGCTCGCGTTTCGTCTGCGTCGGCTCGGGCGCATCGCGCGCGTTCCGGCCACGGTGAGGGTGTCGGGGCGCCGTTTCATTGCGCGTCCTATCGCGTCGATCTTGGCCATGCGGCTGTTTCCCGCTTTGTATCGTCTCGGGGTGCCGCCGCGCGTGCTGGCCCAGCTCTACGGGCGTCCGAGATAGGCGCGCGATCTTCCGAGGGGGGCCCTGCCGTCGCGACGCCGCGGTGCGCTGTTAGCCGCGGAGGAGGACGTCGCAGACCAGGCGTACCCGCCGGACCAGGCGCCCGAAGGCGTTGTGGTCGATGTTCCGGCGGAGTGCGGTAAGCGTCTTTCGTTGGAGGCGATAGCGGTCGAAGAACGGAGGCCGCGCCGGGGGTGTTGGCCCGCCGGCGGCTGCGGCTTCGACGGGCGTGAAGAAGGTCGAGCGCGGGAAGCCCCAGGTTGCGAGATCGTCGTCGGCGATACCGCCGATCATTTCGCGTACGAGCGCCAGCTTGGCGGGATCGGCGGCCAGCTCGTGCGCCCACTTCTCGATGGACGCCGTGACCGGCCGCGAATGCTGCTTCACGCCGAGCGGATCGCCCAGGCCTTTGGTGTCGTGATCGTGGCTTCCGTACTCGATGGCGCCGGGTTCGAAGGGTAACTCGAGGAACTCGAAGACCCGTCGCATCTCGGCTTCCGGCTGCTGTACGAGGGCCTCGTACCCGACGTGCACGAGCGGCACGGGGCGATCACGGAGGAAGCGCGCCATCGCCGGCACATATCGGTCGAGAATCGGGTTGAACTTGCGGGCTGCGATGTAGTCACCGTCGAAGAACGAGTTCGCGTACGAGCTCCACACCGCCGCCGGGTGCCGGGTCAGGACGATGTAACGAGCTCGGGGATAGAGCTTGCCGATGAATGGCAGGACGAGCGCATTGGCCGGCGTCTTGTCGAGGAACAGCGGCTTGCCGTTGCCGCACGCTTCGAGCATCCGCCCGTACAGGATGTCGGTGTAGGCACGACACGCGTCCAGGTAGTCGGCTTCGCCACCTGGAAGATCGCCGACGAATTCGCGCGCGGCCTGCTGAGCCTGCAGGTGGTCAAAGGAGGCCTTGTCGACAGTGTCATAGAACCCGAGATGGGCGAGCGGGGTCAGGAGGTGGGGCTCCGGCCGGCTGTAGATCGCCGAGTGCGAACTCAACATCCGCATGAGCAGAGTGGAGCCCGATCGAGGCGGGCCGATCACGAACAGTAGCTTGTTTTCCACGTTGTTAGGGTCCCTCTCCCGGGTCGGTCAGCGGGGCATGTCTGCACCGATTCTACCGACCCTCGCGCTCGGGATCGAGCGCCGATCTCGGCGGGCTCTTTTTGGTGCCTCCGGTTGACTAGCGGGGGGCTCCTGCGCAACACCTTAGGGTGGAGGATAGACCCGGATGATGCGCCCGCTTCGGGGGCGTGTCACCGTACGAAAGGTGCCGACTATGAGAATCGATGGAACGACGCTCGCTCGGGTTGCGGTCGTGGTGTTGGGGTTGGCAGCTGCCGGCTCAGCAGAGGCAGCGACGATCATCGTCCCCGATGACCATGCGACCATTCAGGGCGCGGTCGATGTTGCCAGTCCTGGGGATACGATCCAGGTGCGACCGGGGACCTATGTCGAGACGGTGAAGATCGAGCCGTCCGGAGGATCCCTGGCCCTCGACGGGCTGATCATCGAGGGGCTCGGGGGCAGGCCTGAGTTGGCGCCGCCGAGCGCCGGCAATGAAGGTTTTCGCGTCAAGAAGACGGAGAACGTCACCATCCGCGGCTTCGACATCACCGGCGGCAATCGCGGCGTTCGGATGGAGTTCGGTGACAACCACACCGTCACCGATTTGGTGATCACGGGTGCGAAAGAGGGCATCCGCATCAAGAAGGGCAGCAACTGTGTGGTGACGGGGAATACCATCACTGGGGCTACGGGCGGCCGGGGCATTCGCGTGGAGAACGGCGCCGCTCCAATCGTGACGGGGAATATCGTCACGGGATCGAAGAAAGAGAACATTCGCGTGCGAAACGCGGACGGCGCGGTCGTCACCGGCAACACGGCAGACAATGGCTTGAACGACGGCCTCCGTGTGCACAAAGCGGTCGGGGCTCAGATCGACCTGAACTCCTGCTCCGGGAATGCCAAGAACGGTCTTCGCGTCACGCGCAGCGACAACGCCGTCATCACGAACAACGATTGCGACGGCAACGGTAGGGAAGGCCTCTACGCCGACCGGAACGACGGCTCTGTGACCATCAGCGGCAACAATGCCGACGCAAACCTCTCCAATGGAATTCGGGTCAAGAAGTCGCCCCCGTTCTGTATCGAGGCGGACCTGGTTGCGCAGGCGAACACCGCGGTAGGCAACGTAAAGGACAATCTCCGGGTGCAGCCACCGTCCGGCTGCCCCTTCCAAACGCCAACCCCGAGCGGGCCAACGGCGACTCCAACCCTGACGGTGACGCCGACGCCGACGGTGACCGCCACGGCGACGCCGACCGTGACGGCGACGCCCACGGTGACCGTGACGCCGACGCCCACACTGACACCTACCGGAACCCCGACGGTGACGCCGACGCCGACCGTAACCGCGACGGCGACGGCCACGGCCACGGCGACGGCCACCCCGACGGTCACCGTTACTCCCACCCCGACCGTGACCTCGACGCCGAGCGCATGTGGCAACTCGGTGCTCGATCCAGGTGAGGACTGCGATCCTCCCGGGAGCCCGACGTGTCCGGGCGCGGGCAACGGGTTGCAGATTTGCAGTGGCTCCTGCGAGTGCCTGTGTCCGACCGA
>JAJCZP010000033.1 GCA_029262315.1 Deltaproteobacteria bacterium
CGCACGCTGGCCTTCCGTGGTCGTACGCGCGAGCCGATGACGGGGGACCTGGACAAGAAGGAAGCTCGGTACAAGAAGCTGTGGAACGTCCGCCTCGGCCCGCAGATGGCCGCGCTTCCTCCATTCGATGACGTCTTCCGAGCTGTGCGACGCACCATGCGGGTGGCCGGGCTCATCGATCGCTGAGCCCGCTCTCGAACGTCCGCCAAGCTAGGGTGGGGTACTGTCGTTATCCCGCGTTCCGGAAACGTTCCAGGTCGCAGGGCAACTCAGGGTCATTGCTGATCGCGTTGCCCCACTGGATCTGGCATTTGGTATGGCGTGGTCACGCCATACCACCTCAGGTCTTCCGACCTGGCCCTTTCGGACGGGGGTTCGATTCCCCCCGCCTCCACTGACGCCACCAATTCGAACCGCCGTCCGAGCCGACCAGGAGGTCGACGGTTTGGAGGGCGGTCTTGGCTTGGTAGTAGAGGCCTCGATCGCGGCTGGGCCCTCCCTAGGTGTGCGCGGGCCGGTGGATGAGCACATCAATCGTTTCGACGGGCAGCGTCGAGGTTCGGCAGAGTGCGACCGTGCGGCCAACTGGGGGCGGGAGTGTCGCCACGGCGGCTGGCGGACCGCTGCGCCAGGCGCGCACCTCTCTCTGCCGATGCGAGCGACGATGTTTGGTGCGATCGTGATACTCGTGCGCGTATCAAGAATCCGCGTTGCCCATGGTTGCTCCTAGCAGACCATCGCGCGTTTGCGCCACGCGCTGGCGAGCCAGGGCTGCTGCTCCCGCGGACGTCCGGGCGGTCGGTAGTAGTGGTCCAGTTCGACGAACCCGGCGGCCGCGACATGATTCCGCCACGTGGGCCAGGTCAGGAAGCAACCGTAGCGCATGCCGCGCCAGCTCTCGGTGTCGGGTCCGTGGGGGTTGGAGCCGAAGAGTACTCCGCCGGGCTTGAGTGTGCGCCACAGCTCGCCGAGCACGCGGGGGAGTTCCTGGCTCGGGACATGGAAGAGGACGGCATTGGCGAATACGCCGTCGAACCGCCCCGCAGGGAGGTCGAGGTGCAACAGGTCCTGATGCCACACCTCGCATTCCGAGTGCTCCCGCGCCATCCGCACGAAGCTCGCCGCGCCGTCGAGACCGACCGGTCTGTGTCCGAGGTTGCGAAACGATACGAGGTCACGCCCGGGACCGCACCCGAGATCGAGGATCGCCCAGGGGGGCTCGGACGCGATGTGGCGCAGCAGCGCGGCGACGTTCTGGCTCACGTCGTGCTCCCGGGTTGCCTCCCAGAACTCGTGTGCCGATTGCTCGTAGTGCTCGATCGTTGTGGCGCTCACCCGCGCGAGCTCGGCGTCCGTTAGGTCGTGGATCGCAACCATGCTCCGTCTCCGATTGCACGCGGGCCATCCGGACCGCAACCTGAATCGCGTGTTCATGCCCGCCTTGACGTGCCTACGATTCGAGGGGATGGTTCCTCCCATGGCTACGGACGTTCCGGCGGCACGACTGGGCTTGCTGAAGTTCATCGCGAAGCAGGGCGGCTCCATCTCTCTCCGGGATCTCCACACTCACAGCCTCGTGTTCTACCAGGCTGGGCATCAGGAGTTCTCGCAGCTCATGGAGGGGCTCGTTGCGGACGAGTACGTTACCTTCGACGACGATGCCAAGCTGTTCCAACTCGCGGACAAGGGACAGGCGTTTGTCGACAGCCAGATCTCCTAGCCGGCACGGGCAGGCCCACAACAACATGCCGCCGTTCCTGGGCGTACAGTGTACAGCGGCATCATACCTTGGCGGGGTCGCCGGTTCCGCCCAACTGGACCCTGCTCGACCTCATACAGCCGATCGGTCGTGTCGCGTGACACGGCAGGTGGCCGAAAGTGGCACACGATCGATGGTGACAGGTCGAAGGTGTGACAACTACTCAGGCGCCGGCACCTTCCAGCAGCGCGGCATCGGGGCGGTCGCCGCCGTCAAGATGCCTGGCGCCGCGGCGCAGACGTCGGGGATGGAGTTGATCATCCGCGCCGCAGTGGCGAACTGACCTGCCTCGGCTTGGCTCTAGCGGCCGGAGCTTTCAGATCGGACCGGCATGTGTCGCGTGACACGTTAGATGGCCGAAAGGGGGTCATACGTGTCACAGCATCGCGTGGTAAGTGCTCGAGAAGTCACGCATCGTCTGGGGTTCGATTCCCCCCGCCTCCACGCGAGGACACTGTAGCGAGTTGATTGCGCCGCCGTGGTACAGAGTCTCTATGATCTATCCCTACAACAACGAGACGCAGACGCGCTGGGACCGCGGTGACCTGCAGGTCCAGCTGCTGCAGCCGAACAACCCGAAGCCGATCGGGTTCTGTGATGGAACCGATGCGGACAACGAGGAACTCAGGTCGCGTGCCGAGGCCGAAGGTGCCGACGAGTTCGCGGTGCACAGAAAGACGCTCAAAACCGGACGCGAGATCTGGACGCTCGGCATCGGCGACTGAGGGCGAGCGGTCTTTTGCGCACGTGGGCGGTGAGTCCTTGCCCCATCGCGTTGGGAGTCCCTGGGTGGTAGACCCGCCGCGCGATGTCCGAACTTACACAACCGCTGCGCGCCGTGCTCGTCGGCATACAAACCCCTGGTGTCACCGACGACCAACTCACCAGCTCCCTCACAGAACTGAGCCGTCTGGCCAGAACCCTAGGCGTGCGGGTGATCGGGCAAGTCCGCCAAAAGCGTGACCGCATTGATGCGGGGGTGTTGGGTCAGGGCAAACGCTTGGAGCTCGCGCGGTTGACCGGCGGTAGCGGAATTGTCGCGCGCGGTCCGGAAGCCCAACGCAAGAAGGTCGATGCCGAAGCCGAGGTGGCGATGGCGGAGTATCTCGGCGAGCACGGTGAACCTGACGAACTCGCCAATTTGGTGATCGTCGATGCGGAGCTGACGCCCACCCAGATTCGTGATTTGAGCACCGCCTCAGGTGTCGAAGTCACGGATCGCACCGGCATCATCGTCGATATCTTCCATCGCCACGCTTCGACGCGCGAGGCTCGCCTGCAGGTGGAGATAGCCCGTCTCAAATATCTCGCTCCGCGCATGCGCGCCGCCGGTGGCCCCAGCGAGCGCCAGGCCGGTAAGGGCGCCGGTGAATCGAGTTTGGAGCTCGACCGCCGCAAGATTCGTGATCGCATCGCCGAGTTGGGGAGGGAACTGAAGACCATCGAGAGCGAAGCGAACGTACGTGCCGCGCGGCGCCAAGACACTCTGCGCGTGGCCTTGGTGGGCTACACAAACGCAGGAAAGTCGTCGTGGATGCGGGCGCTCACCACTTCAAACGTTTCGGTGGAAGACAAGCTCTTCGCGACGCTCGACACGACGGTGCGCGCATTGTTCCCGGCAGTTACGCCGAGGATCCTGGTCTCGGACACCGTCGGTTTCATTCAGCGACTGCCTCACGATCTGGTGGCCTCTTTTCGCTCAACGCTTGCGGAGGCCAAGGAGGCGAGCCTCTTGCTGCATGTGCTCGACGCCAGTGACCCGGCCTTCGAAGCGCAGTTCCAGCTGACCCGAGAGGTGTTGGACGAGATCGGCGTCCATGATGGGAATAGCGTACTGGTGCTGAACAAGATCGATTGTTGCGACGCCGAGCGTTGCAGCGAGCTCGCGGCGCGCTATCCGGGCGCCTTGCTCGTCTCGGCCAAGCGGCCCCAAGACGTCGAGGAACTGCACCGCGTTATCGTTGGTGAGTTTGAACGGCTGCTGGATGACTTGTCGTTGGTGGTCCCGTACGCCCAGACCTCGGTCATTGGCGAGGTGCATAAGCGCGCGCGCGTGGTGCACGAGGCGTTCGAGGAGGATGGTGTGCACTATCAGCTCAAGGTGACATCGACCGAAGCGACGCGGCTGCAGCGCATGCTCAGTTGAGCACGAACAGTTGATGCTCAGTGAGCATCGAGCCGGCTGCCATCTATAGAAGGGGCGGGATGCCGCCGGCGCAGGCCTTCCTCCACTGACGCAACCAATTCGAACTGCCTTCCGAGCCGACTGGGAGGTTGACGGTCCTATTTTCGTACGGAAACCTAGCGGGGCTCCGCCGAGCGTGGAGTTTCTCACGGTCTCGTTGCGCGGAACACTTCGCCGGCTACTATTTCGCGGTGCTCGACGGCGAGAATCTCGCGGCTGAGCGTCCCGCCGACCTGCCGACCGTGCCTGCACTTTCGGTCGAGATCCGGACGGCGTAGGTTCCGCCCGTGGAAGTCGACTTCATTACGGGCGCCTCTTCGGGCATCGGCCGCAGCCTGGCGAAGCGGCTCGCGGTGGACGGTGGCGCCGTCGTCGTCGTCGCGCGGCGCAAGGAACTCCTAGACTCGCTCGTGCAGGAGATCGAGGTGGCGGGCGGCCGTGCGCTTGCGATCGCCTGCGACGTCACCGACAGCAAGGCCATCGACGCCGCCGCGCGGACCGCCGAGGAGCACTTCGGCCCGATCACGCGCATCGTCGCCAATGCCGGGGCCTCCGACGCGACTGATGCTATGAACTTTGAGGCGGGGCACGTCGCGTCGCTCTTCCAGTTGAACGTCCTCGGAGTCGCGAACTGCATCGCGGCCGTGCTGCCCGGCATGCTCGCGCGGGGGAGCGGGCACCTCGTCGCGATGAGCAGTCTCGCAGGACAGCGTGGACTTCCGTCCGCCGCTGCCTACGGGGCGACCAAGGCCGCAGTCACGAACATGATGGAGGGGCTTCGCATCGACCTCCGTCCGCGCGGTATTGACGTCACGGTCCTCGCTCCCGGCTTCGTGAACACGAAGCAGAAGAAGAAGTCCAAGAAGAGCCGCCCGTTTCGTCTGGAGCTTGAGGACGCGACCGAGCGCGTGCACCGCGCCATCCTCGCGCGGAAGCCCTACTACGCCTTCCCGAAGTCGCTGGTCGCGCTCCTGCGGCTCACGAACTTGCTGCCCGCCCGCCTCTACGACCGCGTTGTCCGCGGTCGCGGCCCGAAGCCGAAGAAACGCCCGTAGAGGCCGTGGCGGCGTCGACGCTGCGGGCTCCCAGCCGATTGTCGCCAAGAGGAACCGCTCAGGGCAGGTACCCCCGATGGCGCGTATTGGGGCCGGCGGGACGGACTGACGTTTGTCATTCTTACCGCACAGGGCTGCGTGCTACCGTCTCCGGCGCCGTGGTGGTGTGGCCGTGCCACTCCCCGAGAACGCAGGCCTCCGCGAGATCAATCATGAGCACCCCTCCGAAAGCATCCCCCGCCCTGCAAGTCGAGCCGCGCGAAGTCGACCCCGCACGGCGAACGCGCCGCTGGTGGATCGGGCGCGCCGTCCTCGTGAGTCTGCTGCTCGCATCGATGCCGGGCCCGGAGGCGCGCGCCGACCCGGCCGGCACCTGCAACGGCATGGCGACAACCATCGACGGCACCGCCGGCCCGGACGATCTCATGGGCACCGCCGGCGTCGACATCGTCAATCTCCTCGGCGGGAACGACACGTTCGACGGTCTGGCCGGTGACGACGTCATCTGCGGGGGCGCCGGCGACGACACCATCGACGGCGGCGACGACGACGACACCATCTTCGGCGAGGGCGGGGAGGACGATCTCGACGGCGAGAACGGCAACGACGAGCTGCACGGCGGCGACGACGAGGACACCCTTCGGGGTCGCGACGGGAACGACATGCTGTTCGGCGGTGCGAGCGGCCCCGGCGTCGGCGACCGCGATCGTCTCTTCGGTGGCGCCGGTAACGACATGCTCGACGGCGGCCCCGGCCAGGACCTGCTGAACGGCGAGGCCGGCGACGACACGCTCGTCGGCGGCGACGGCGACGACGAGCTCATCGGTCAGGGCGGCACCAACAGCCTCGACGGCGGCGGGGACTTCGACGAGGCACGCTTCGTGTTCGGTCCGGTGGATCTCGATCTCGTCGCGGGTACCGCCGTCCACGGCACGGGCATGGACCAGCGTACGGACACGATCGTCGGCGGCATCGAGCAGTTCGAGGGCACGACCCTGGGCGACACGATGGTGGGCGACGGTGACCCGAACATTTTCATGGGGGGCAGCGGAAACGACATCCTGCGCGGCGGCGGTGGCGACGACGAGCTTTACGGCGAGAGCGGCATGGACATCCTCGACGGCGAGGCTGGCCACGACAAGCTCGACGGCGGCCGCGACAACGACACGCTGATCGGCGGACCGGGAAACGACGATATCGACGGCGGCCTCACGGAGGGCGGCTTCGACTTCGACTGGGACGAAGTCGACTACTCGGCATCCGCGGGACCGATCGTGGCCGATGCGTTCGCGGGCACGGCGACCGGGGACGGCACCGACACGCTCAAGGACGTGCTGGCCCTCCGCGGCTCGCCGGCGGCTGACGACCTGACGGCGATTCGGGTCAACGGGGGCCCCGGCAACGACACGTTGGAGGGGGACGAGGTCGACTACTCCGACTCGCCGGCCGGTGTGTTCGTCGATCTGCTGAACGGTACAGCCACGGACGGCCACGGCGGCACTGACACGATCGTCTCGGCCGCCTCGGCGCGCGGCAGCGACTTCAACGACGAGCTGATCGGCCCCGGAAGCGCGGCGCCCTTCAGCCAGTTCCGCACACGGCTCGTCGGCGGCCCGGGCAACGACACCCTGCGCCGCTCCGCCAACGGCCCGCAGACGCTCGCCGACTACAGCGGCCTGATGCCCATCGGTGCTCTCAGCCTCGGCCTCCTCGCCGACGTGCCGGCCGTGTTCCGCTCGGCCGCACCACCGGGTCGCATCGGCGACTTCGCCGGCGCGGTCGGTCCGGTGACGGTCAATCTCGTCACGGGGACGGCCACCGGTTGGGGCACCGACACCCTCGACGGTATTCACGGGATCGTCGGTTCCCCCGAGAACGACGTCCTGACGGGCAACGACGGGCCGAACACCATCTGGGGGATGGACGGCGACGACACGATCACGGCCGGCACATCGATCGATCCGGACTTCGGTATCCTCGAAGGCTTCGACGGCCTCGTCGGTGGGCCCGGCAACGACACGATCTCGGGTGGCGGCGGCATCGACGAGATCGCCGGGGAGGATGGCAACGACATCCTGAACGGTCAGGCGGGCTACGACACGATCAACGGCGGCCCCGGCAACGACACCATCGACGGAGGCGACGACGTCGATTGCGCGTCGTTCGCCGGCAGCAACCTCGGCGTCACCGCCGATCTGGCGAGCGACACCGCGTCCGGAGCGGGCATTGACACCCTGCCGGACATCGAGGATCTCGACGGCTCGTCCAAGGACGACACCCTGCGGGGCGACGCGGGACCGAACCGCCTCGCGGGCCGGGTCGGCAACGACACGCTCGAAGGCAGGGAGGACGCCGACTCGTT
>JAJCZP010000034.1 GCA_029262315.1 Deltaproteobacteria bacterium
GCGCGCGGCGGGCGGCGGCGCGGGGGGGGGGCGTGCTCCGCCCCCCCCCCCCCCCCCCCCCCCCCCCCCAGGGCCGGCGCATCGGGGATGGTTCGCGCGGAGTTAGAGCGGAGGATGTAAGAACGCGCGGGGCGCACTAGGTTGCGTTTGGGGTAACCTCCGAGACTGGCGGCTCTACCCTCTGCGCTCGTTCCGTGATGGTATCTCTGCGCTGTGGCTATTGATCGATTGCTTGTTGCTAACCGTGGGGAGATCGCGATCCGGGTGTTTCGGAGCGCGGCGGATCTGGGCATCGACACGGTTGCGGTGTGCTCGGACGACGATGCGGGGGCGCTGCACTCCCGGCGGGCGGGGCGTTGCGAGCGGCTCTCTGGAAGTGGTCCGGCCGCCTATCTCGACGGGGCGGCGGTTGTTGCGGCCGCGATGCGGGCGGGGGCCTCGGCCGTCCATCCCGGCTATGGATTCCTGAGCGAGGCGCCGATGTTTGCACGCGCGTGCGCGGACGCGGGCCTGGCGTTCGTGGGGCCCACGCCCGAGGTACTCGCGAGACTCGGCGACAAAGTGGCGGCGCGCGGACTCGCGGCGAATCTGGGGATCGCCGTGCTCGAGGGGTCCGAGGCCACGTCGCTCGAGGGTGCCCGCGCGTTCTACGACGCGCTCGGCGATGCTGCCGCCCTGACGCTCAAGGCCGTCGCGGGTGGCGGCGGGCGCGGCATCAGGATCGTCCGCTCCGGGGCCGAGCTCGAGGCGACCTGGCAACGATGCGCGTCCGAGGCGACGGGCGCCTTCGGAACGGCCGATCTCTATGTCGAGCGACTGCTCCCGCGTGCCCGTCACATCGAGATCCAGATCGTCGGTGACCACCACGGCGATGTGATGGTTCTCGGAGATCGTGAATGCAGCGTCCAACGCCGTCGCCAGAAGATCCTCGAACGCGCGCCGGCAAGCGATCTTCCCGATGGCGTCCGTGCCGCCATGGCTGATGCCGCCGAGCGACTGGCACGTGCCGTTGGCTACACGAGTCTCGGCACCATTGAATTCCTGGTCGATGCCGACGACCCATCGGCGTTCTGGTTCCTCGAGGCCAATCCGCGCATTCAAGTAGAACACACCGTCACCGAGGCCGTGACGGGCCTCGATCTCGTGCGACTACAACTGGAGATCGCCCAGGGCCGCGCGCTCGCCACCCTGGGGCTCGATCCGACGCGGCGGCCGGCTGTGCGCGGCAACGCCGTACAGGCCCGTCTCCATCTGGAAGAAATCGATCGGGACGGCACGGTACGACCCACCGCGGGAACCGTCACGCGCTACGAGTCGCCGACGGGACCCGGCGTCCGGGTCGACGACTGCATCTTCACGGGATGGGAACCGTCGCCGCGCTTCGACCCCCTGATCGCCAAGGTCGTCGTTCATACGAACGGCTCCTACCGTGAAGCACTCGGGCGGCTCGAGCGCGCGCTCGCCGAGTTGACGCTCGAAGGCATCGGCACGAATCGCGATTTCCTCCGGAGCCTGCTCCAGACGAAAGAGATGCGCGAGGGAACCGTCACCACCACGTTCGTCGATGATGCCGTCGGCCGTATCGTCGACGCCGCCCGTGCGCTCGCCCCTGCGCAGACGGCAGGCGCACCGCCCAACGCTCCCGACGCGCTCGCAGCCGATCGTGTGGGTGCGTCGATCGATCCGCGGGATCCACTCGCCGTACTGGAACACGGGCGACGCGTGCAGCGCTCGGCCGCGCCCGACGCCAACGCATCGCTCGTCGAGGAAGGCCTCATCGCCGTGCGAGCACCACTTGTGGGCACGCTCGTCTCGCTGGAATGCGCCCTGGGCGCTGCCCTTCAGCCGGGAGCACCAGTTGCCGTCCTCGAGGCGATGAAGATGGAGCATGTCATCGAGACGCCAACCGGGGGAGTCGTCCACGCGCTCCCGGTGGCCCCCGGGACGACGGTGGCAGAAGGGGCGGTCCTGGCCACGCTGACGGAGACCGCGGGCGCCGCCGCCGTCGAGACTCAGGATCGACCTCTCGATCTCGATGCCATTCGTCCCGACCTCGCTGAATCGATTGAGCGGCACGCGCGCGGACTCGACGCCGCCCGCCCGACCGCCATCGAACGCCGCCACAGCAGGCAGTTCCGGACGGCCCGCGAGAACATCGCCGACCTCTGCGACCCAGGCACCTTCGCGGAATACGGCGCGCTCGCGATCGCACTCCAGCGCGGACGCCGCACGCTCGACGACCTCACGCGCAACACACCGGCGGACGGCCTGGTCTGCGGTCTCGGGCACGTCAACGGCGATCGCTTTGGCGAGGATCGCTCGCGCTGCGCGATCCTCGCCTACGACTACACCGTACTGGCCGGCACGCAGGGATGGCAGAATCATCGCAAGAAGGACCGCCTGTTCGAGATCGCGCAACGCCAACGCCTTCCTCTCGTGTTCTTCACCGAGGGAGGCGGGGGCCGCCCCGGCGATGTCGATGCACCGGGGGTTGCCGGGCTCGACTGTCGCGCATTTCAGTTCTTTGGGGAGCTCTCGGGCTTGGTGCCACTCGTCGGCATCAACTCGGGTCGCTGCTTCGCGGGGAACGCCGCGCTCCTCGGCTGCTGCGATGTCATCATCGCAACCGAGAACTCGTCGATCGGCATGGGCGGCCCCGCCATGATCGAAGGCGGCGGGCTCGGAGTGTTCCATCCCGACGATGTCGGGCCCATGAGCGTACAAACGCGCAATGGCGTCGTCGATGTCGCCGTTCGGGACGAAGCCGAGGCGGTCGCCGTCGCGAAAAGATACCTCGCCTACTTCCAGGGGCCGATCGACGAGTGGACGCATGCCGATCAACGACGACTACGCCATCTCATCCCCGAGAACCGCCTGCGCATCTACGACGTGCGGGATGTGATCGACACCATGACCGACACAGGGTCCGTGCTCGAGCTCCGACATGGCTTCGGTGCCGGAATGGTGACGGCACTCGCCCGTATCGAGGGACGACCCCTCGGCATCATCGCGAACCACGCCGGGCATCTCGCGGGGGCGATCGATCCGGACGGAGCCGACAAGGCCGCGCGCTTCATGCAGCTCTGCGATGCGTTCGATCTACCGATCCTCTTTCTCTGCGACACCCCGGGCTTCATGGTTGGTCCCGACGTTGAAGCGCGAGCGATGGTCCGACGCGCGGGCCGATTGTTCGTCGTTGGCGGCAGCCTGCGCGTCCCGTTCCTCACGATCGTGTTGCGCAAAGGCTATGGCCTTGGCGCGCAGGCCATGGCCGGAGGAAGCTTTCACGCGCCACTGATGACGATCGCCTGGCCGACCGGAGAGTTTGGCGGCATGGGCCTCGAGGGTGCCATCAAACTCGGCTTCCGGAAGGAACTCGAGGCGATCGAGGATCCGGACGAACGACGCCAGGCGTTCGAGGCGATGGTCGCCCGCGCGTACGAGATCGGGAAGGCCGTCAACATGGCGTCACATTTCGAGATCGACGACGTCATCGATCCCGCGGAGTCCCGCGCGCGGATCCTGAGCGCCTTGCGCGCCGCTCCGCCCCCACCCGTCCGCACCAGCAAGAAGCGCCCGTGCGTCGACGCATGGTAACCGCACAAGGAGACCGACCATGAGCGAAGAGCGAGCCGGCGGCTGCCAATGCGGCGCCGTACGATACCGACTCTCCGGGGAGGCCATCGCACTCTCCGTCTGTCACTGCACCGAATGCCAACGCCAATCCGGAAGCGCCTTCGGCATGAGTCTAATCATGCCCAAGGACGCAAGCCACATCGTCGGAACACTCAAGACGTTCACCCGCACATCCGCAAGCGGGCGTCCCGTGACGTGCGCGTTCTGCCCCGAGTGCGGCACCCGCATCTACCACGAACCGCGCTACCTGGAGGGCGTCCTCAACTTCAAGCCTGGAACGCTCGACGATACATCGTCGCTTCGCCCAAGCCTTGAAGTATGGACCGCAAAAAAGCAGTCGTGGGTCGACCTCCCCGCCGACCTTCGCTCCTACGAAGAACAGCCGTAGTCGGCACGCACGCCGCGGCGCAGTCGGCCTCGTCGCGACCGCACTCGGCCTCCTGGCCGCCGTTTGGGCAGCGTTCGCGGCGGAGCCGCCGGCCGACATCGTCGGGAAACCGCGCAGCCCCGCGTACGAGCACGCGCTACCTGACGGGCGTGAACGTCGCCGGCATCGCCTTGATGCCGTTGATGAAGTTCGTGCGCACGTATCGCACGTCACCCGTGAGGCTGAAATCGAACGTCGGCACGACGCGTAAAAGCTCCTCGAAAATGACCTTCAACTGGAGACGCGCCAGCCGGGAACCGAGACAGAAATGCTCGCCAATGCCGAACGCAAGATGCGGATTCGGATCGCGCGTAACGTCGAACGTCCGCGGCCGGTCGAACACTGAGGGGTCGCGGTTGCCGGCGCCGTACCACATGACGACCTTGTCGCCCTCCGCCACCGGGTGTCCCCCTATCGTGGAATCGCACAGGGCGGTTCGGCGCATGTGACTCACCGGCGACACCCAACGCAAAATCTCCTCGACCGCGGTCGGCAAGATCGTCGGGTGCTGCACCAACCGATCACGCTGGCTCGGATTCTCGATGAGGGCATGGAGGCCCCCAGTGATACTGTTGCGCGTGGTCTCGTTACCGGCGACGACCATCAGGAGAAAGAAACCGTTCAAGAGATGCTCCGGAATCCCCTCGCCGTCCTCCGTTTTCGCGACGGCGATGGCGGTCATCAAGTCGTCACGCGGACTCTTGCGGCGCTCCGCGACGAGGTGCTGCCCGTACGTGAACAGCTCCATGAAGGTCGCCGTCGCACCCTCGGGATCCGGGCACAGATCGGGATCGAAGATGCCGATGAGCTCGTTCGACCAATCGAAGATCTTCTTCCAGTCCTCATGGGGCACGCCGAGAATGTCGCACAGAACCGAGATCGGAAGCGGGGCGGCGATGTCGGTCATGACATCGCAGCTCCCAGTGTCACGCACCTTCTTGACTGCGTCGGCGACGATACCTCGCGCCAGCTCGCGCACTCGCGCCTCGAGCGACGTCACGCTCCGGGTGGAGAAGAACGGCTTGGCGATGTTGCGATAGGTCCGATGCTCGGGAGGATCCATCGTGATCATGTTGCCGATGACGGCATTGATGACCGCGGGCTCGACATCAGGCGGAAACGAGATGTTGATCCCCGCATCCGACGAAAAGGTGCCGGTATTGCGCGACACCTCGACGATGTCCTCGTAGCGCGTGAGGTTCCAGAACCCCGGGCCCCAGTCGCGCTTCTCCTCGTTCCAGTACATCGGGTACTGCGCTCGGATGGCATCGAGCGCATCGTGGGGCACACCGTGCACGAAGCTATCGAGATCGTTCAGATCGACGATCTTGGGGTTGCGGGTCCACGGTCCGTCGAAAATGTTGTCCGGAAGCTTCGCCGGCTGCGCCTCACTCATATCCAGACCCCCATCATTTCGGTGGCATCCGGATGCCACCGTCAATACGAATCGTCTCACCGTTCATGTAACTGTTGGTGACGACTTCGAGCGCCAGCGAGGCAAACTCCTCGGAGGTTCCGAGCCGCTGCGGAAACAGCACGCTCTTCCCGAGGTTGGCCTTGAACGCCTCGGAGGCCTCACCTTCACCGTAGATCGGCGTATCGATGAGGCCCGGCGCGATCGTGTTGACGCGTACGCCGATCGCCGCCAGGTCACGCGCGATGGGAAGCGTCATGCCGACGACGCCTCCCTTAGATGCCGAGTACGCCGCCTGCCCGATCTGGCCGTCGAACGCCGCCACCGACGCCGTGTTGACGATGGCGCCGCGCTCGCCTTCGGCGAGCGGCTCGGTCTTGCTCATGGCGGCCGCCGCCAGGCGCAGGCAATTGAAGGAACCGATCAGGTTGACGCGAATGACGAACTCGAACGTCTGCAGATCGAACGGATTGCCCTTGCGGTCGACGGTGCGCGCCGCGGACCCAATGCCCGCGCAGTTCATGAGCACCCGCAGCGGTCCCATCGCGGACGCCGCCTCGACGGCGGCCTGCACCTGCTCGGGATCGGCAACGTCGGTGTTCGCGAAGCGCCCGCCGATCTCGTCGGCAATCGCCGTCCCGAGTTCCGCGTTGCGGTCGGCAATGACCACCTTGGCGCCGCGCGACGCCAGCAAGCGAGCCGTCGCGGCTCCCAGCCCCGACGCGCCACCCGTCACTAGAGCCGCAGCCCCTGAAATCTCCATCATGCTCGAATCCTCCAGACCACGGTGGCGCTGCCCGACCACGCGCTGCGTGGCCTCGAACCTTGTGGCTCCCGCCTAGGATGGCTATCCTAATTACGGGACTCGCCCCAGCATCGCAAGTCGGAAGGGCAACGTGAGCGCGACGCGCGACAGGATCCTGGCGACCAGCCGCCAACTCTGGAACGAACGTGGCTTCGCCGACGTCACGGTGGCCGAGATCGCCGCGCGGGTCGGCATCAGCACCGGCAACCTCTCCTATCATTTCCCGACCAAGCGCGAGTTGGTCGAGGCCGTCTGGGACGAGGCCGAGCGCCGGCACCTCGAGGTCGCGATTACCTGGCGCCCCGAGACAGTGTTGGCGGACTTGCCCGTCTGGATCCGCTCGCTCTGCCGCGTCATGTGGGAGTATCGCTTCCTCTACCGCGATGGCGTCCAACTCGTGGCGACGGCGCCCGCGCTCCTCCGACGCGGACGGGAAACCGTCGTGCAGGTCGGTCGCGAGCAACTCCGTGCATGCCTGGCCACGCTGGCCGATAGCGGACACCTGCGCACGGATGCCGACCAGCTGGCACCCGTCGCCACCAACTGCTGGATCGTGCTGCGCTACTGGATCGACTTCCTCGTCGAGGCCCGCGACGTTCGACGGATCGAGCGGGAAGACGTGGCGGAGTTGGTCGCGCAGTTCGCGGCACTCGTCCACCCGCACCTCACGCCCGCCGCCTGGCGAAACTTGCAAGCGAACCTCGACGCGCAGCCTAGTGGGGAGTTTCGGACTCCTGGCGCGGCACGGCACGCTGCCACTGGTAGAGGACAACACAGATGACCAGGAGCACGGTACCGCCGATCCAGTACTGCTCGATCAGCGCCATCAGCTGACCGATGGGCCTCTGAAACCACTCGCCCAACTCGAGGACGAGCAGCATCCGCAAGACGAGGCCGCTCATCACCAACGGCACAAACCGGGCCGTCCGCATGCCCGCGCTGCCCGCGACCGCGCTCATGGCAGGACCGGGGAAGACCAGGATCGCGATCGTCGACGCCCGCGCGAAGAACTGCTCGAGCCAGCGATACACGCGCCGTGTGCGCGGCGCCCGCGCTCCAAGCCACATCACCGCGGTGGGACCAAGTCCGCGCCCGAGGAAGAAGCAGGCGGTCGCGAAGACGGTGCGGCGAAGCACCGCCACGATCACGAACGCCATCGGATCGACGCTCGGCGCCACCAAGAGGAGATGACGTCCCAACGGGCTGATCGCCACGAGGACCAACGGATAGTGCACCGCCAGATAGAGGGAAGACATGACCCCGACGATGTTCCCCGCGCTGAGCACGCCGAGGACCAGCAAACACCGGCGGACACTCGCACGCGCGGGCCCGCTCAACCCGGAAGACTCCGGCACAGAGAAGCGAGGCGGAGCAACCGCATGAGCCGACGCCATGGCCAGATGAGTCTACACCCCCCCGGAGCCGAAGCGAGACTCCGAAAATGATAGAGCAGGCGTACCCCGCCCCCAGCTTGCGCAAGGCCAGTAGCCCCGTCTAAGTGAAGGCTCCATGGCATTCGAAGACACGCTTCGTTACCTCTCCCACGCCACCTCGATCATGGGCGTCAGCTCCCGGATCGAGCAGCTCCTCATGACACCGACGCGTCAGCTGAAGGTCGAAGTGGCGATCGAGATGGACAACGGATCCGTCGGGGTCTTCGAAGGATTCCGAATCCAGCACAACAATGCGCGCGGCCCCTGCAAGGGCGGACTGCGGTTTCACCATGAGGTCGACGGTGACGAGGTCAACGCGCTCGCCAGCCTGATGACCTGGAAGACCGCCGTGGTCGGCATTCCGTACGGTGGGGCCAAGGGCGGCGTCCAGGTCGACCCGCGCAAGCTGAGCGTCCGCGAGCTCGAGCGACTGACCCGCAAGTTCACCGACCAAATCCACTTCTTCATTGGACCCGACGTCGACATCCCAGCGCCCGACGTCAACACGGATGGCCAGACCATGGCCTGGATCATGGACCAGTACTCGAAATACCATGGGCACTCCCCCGCTGTGGTCACCGGCAAACCGATCGAGCTCGCAGGCTCGCACGGGCGAGTCGCGGCCACCGGCCGCGGCGTGGCGTTGTGCGCCATGTGGGCCTTGCGGGATCTCGGCATCGATGTGGAGGGCGCCCGCTTCGCCGTCCAGGGCTTCGGCAACGTCGGCAGCTGGGCGGCGCGCCTCCTCGCCGAGCACGGGGCGTTGCTGGTCGCGGTGGGTGATCACGGCGGCTATCTCGAGAATCCGGAAGGCTTCGATGTCGAAGCGCTCGTGCGCCATGTCGATGCGAGCCCGTCGCGCTCGGTCGTGGGATTCCCCGGCAGCGATACCAGCAGCCTGGAAGCGTTTCTCGCGAGCGATGTCGACTGCTTGATTCCCGCGGCGCTCGGCGGGGTCATCGACAACGCCGCCGCCGAGACGATACGCGCCAAGCTGATCGTCGAGGGCGCCAATGGACCGACCAAACCTGATGCGCACGAGCGCCTGATCGCCCGCGATGTGATGATCATCCCGGACATCCTGGCAAATGCGGGCGGCGTCACCTGCAGCTACTTCGAGTGGGTGCAGAACAATCAGCGATTCTACTGGACCGAAGAGGAGGTCAACGGGCGCCTCGAGCCGATCATGCGACGGGCCTACGACAGCACCGCGGCCCTGGCACGCAGCAAACATTTCGACCATCGCACCGCCGCGTTCGTCATCGCCATCCGCGAGGTCGGCAAAGCGACGGCCCTCCGCGGGGTCTGAACGACACAGCACGACGAGGGAGACTGCCGATGACGCTTGCCGAATTCCCCGCACTGGCGCACTTGAACGCCACCCAGATCGAGAACCTCCGGAGCGTCTGCGAAGAACGCACCCTGCAGGCGGGCGCCAACCTCATCCGCCATGGCGAATCCGGCGGCAAGCTCTACCTGGTGCTGGAGGGCACGCTCCAGGTCTACATGCCGGGGGACGGCCGCGACATCGACCTGGCCGAACTCCATGCGCCAGCGGTCGTCGGCGAGCTCGAGCTCTTCACAGGACGGCCGCGGACCGCGAGTGTCCGCGCCACGACAAGCGTGCACCTCATGGCCGTCTCCCACGAGCGTGTGCTGGCTCGGGTAGCGGACGGCGATCCCGCCGTCCTGAAAGTCATGTTCGCCATCGCCAAAACGGTGGCCTGCCGTCTCGTTTCCGCCACCGAGAAGTTCGTCGAGATCGAGCGGAACGCTCCGGCCCCGCATTCCGATGAACTCCGCGCCTTTCGCACCAAGTTGTTCAGCGAATGGTCCTAGCCTCCATTCATCGTCCCGGCGTGCTCGAAGGCGTGCGCGCGGCCTACCGGTTGGATCCACAGCACGTACGCCAACTGCGAAACGCGATCTACAAACGCGGCGTGGCACTCGATGAAGCGGTCGCGCGGCTGCCCTCCCCCGCGCGTACGCAGCTCGCGGACGACATCGCGCTCACGTCCCTCGATCTCGTCGATCGACGCGATTCGCAACTCGACGGGGCGACAAAGCTGATCCTCCGCAACCGCGCCGATCTGGCCCTCGAGAGCGTCGTGCTACGCCTCCAGAGCGGACGGAATTCGGTGTGCGTGTCCTCACAGGTCGGCTGCGCGGCGGCGTGCCGCTTCTGTGCCACGGGACAGATGGGCATGGCACGTAATCTCCGGGTGGAGGAGATCCTCGAACAAGTCGCCCGTGCCGGCCAGATCCTCCGGACGGAGGGCCGACGGCTGCGCAATGTCGTCTTCATGGGCATGGGCGAGCCGATGCACAATCGCGCCGCGGTCGAGGAAGCGGTGGCGCGTCTCATCGACCCGGCCTGGTTCGCTCTCAGCCCGAAACACGTGCTGATCTCGACCGTCGGAATCGTCGACGAGCTACGACGCTTCGTCGAACGATTCCCCGAGGTCCAGATCGCGGTCAGTCTACACACCGCACGCCAGGAAATCCGCGAACGCTTGATGCCGCTCGCCGCGCACACCTCGCTCGGCGAGCTGCGACGAGCGCTCGTCGCCATCCAGCGCGCACGACGACGCCCAACAATGCTCGAGTATCTTTTGCTCGACGACGTCAACGACACACCAGCCGACCTCGACGCCCTGCTCGCCTACTGCCGCGACCTCGATGTCCACATCAATCTCATTCCGTTCAACCCGATCGACTCGGCGCCGGCGCTGCGGCCGTCGACGCCGGCACGCCAGGCCGACTTCACGCGCGGGCTGAAGGAGGCCGGACTCAGGGTCACAACCCGGTTCTCGCTCGGACAGGACATCGCCGCCGCGTGCGGCCAACTCGTGCGACACGCACCGCGGACATCGCGCGTCGGCCCGCGCTGAGGAGCTCCGAACATAGGCGGCGGCACCCCTCACGACGTCCGTCGCTGGCCTGGGGCTACCGGGCGCCTTGATATCCGCGAATGAACAGCGGCTCGACGCCAAGTCGAGCTTCCGCGGCGGCCATCTCCGCGGCGGCGGGTGTATCCTCGAACGAGGCTGCCGCGGCCAAGGTGTGATGCATGAGCGTCGGATCAGAGGCCGTGTTGACGAAGACACCTGGTCGCGCCAGCGCCCAGTGCACAGCGCGCTCGATGTCCTTGGGATCCTCGAATGCCTGGTACCAGGTGGTCGTGGTCGGCCGCTCGCCCTCGCGCCATCGCCGACGTGCCACCGCTTTGATGGTCTGGACGGCGATGCCGCGCTCGCCACAGATGCCGAGCAGATGCTCGAAGCTCTCGGCGTATTCCGGCTGCGCCATCATCGAGAAATTGTACGGCAACAGGACCGACGCGAAGTCGAAGCGCTCGAGACTCCGGCGATGCATGGTGGCGACCCGGGTGCCGTGCCCGGTGACGCCAATGAAACGCACCAGGCCTTCGTCGCGCGCCTCGACGGCCGCGCGCACGGCGCCATCTTCGCCGAAGGCCTGCGCCCACCCCGCCTCGTCGGTCAAATTGTGCAGTTGGATGAGGTCGAGTTGGCTGACACCGAGTCGATCGAGCGAGCGCCGGATGGAGTCGCGCGCCCCCGCATACCCACGCTCGCCCGTCTTGGTAGCCAGGAAAAAGTCGCCACGATGCTCACGCATCCACGGGGCGATCCGTAGCTCGGATTCGCCGTAGCTAGCGGCCGTATCGATGTGATTGATCCCGGCGCCCAAGAGCTGATCGAGCATGCGATCCGCGGCATCCTGGGTCACGTCGTAGAGGGCAGCGGCGCCGAAAATGACGCGGGTAGTGTTGTGGCCTGTTCGACCGAACGGAAGCGTGCGAATCATCGCCAAGGTCCCCCTGTGGCGCCGGACTGTAGCGCATCGGAAAACGCCGGGCGAGATCTTCCGATACGCAACGATCGTCGCCCGGGCACGGACCGCGCCGCGCCCGACGTTGCAGGGATGAGCACGGCCAGATACGTCAGGGCGCCGATGGACACCCCTGAACCGCGACTACTCACCGCCGCTGATGATCTGGCGGCTTTCGCCGAACGCATCCGAGCGACGGGTCGCGTAGCCCTCGACACCGAGTTCGTCTGGGAGCGCACCTACCATCCCGTGCTCGGCATCGTACAGCTCGCGATCGAAAACGAGAGCGTACTCGTCGATGCCCAGGCGCTCCCGGATCTGGCGCCCCTCTTTCCGGTCCTCCGCGATCCGGACATTCCGATCGTGCTGCACGGCGGCGGTCAGGACTTGGCCATTCTGGCACAGATGATGGGTGCACCAGTGCTGAACGTCGTCGACACCCAGATCGTCGCCGCCTTTCTCGGGTACGGCGCTCAGATCGGCCTCAGCGTCCTCCTCGAACGCGTGCTGAAGGTCAGGATCCGGAAGGATCAGACCTACACCGACTGGGTCCGACGGCCCCTCAAACCCGAACAGCTGGCCTACGCGCTCGTCGACGTCCAGCACCTTCTCGACCTCGAGGCCCGACTGCGCGACGAGCTCGAGCAGCGGAGTCGGTCGGCGTGGGTGGAAGAAGAGCTCCGTCTGCTCGAGGAGCCGACACGATACGCGGGCACGCCCGACGAGAGACGGTACACCTCGGTGAAAGGCTGGCAGCGTCTCGACAGCAAAGATCTCGCCGTCCTCCGCCCGCTGGCCGCGTGGCGTGAGCAGGTCGCGCGGCGGGCCGACATCCGACCGAACTTCGTCATGGGCGATATCGTCCTGACGACGATCGCCGCCCGACCGCCGAAGACCGTCGACGATCTCCGGGACACCCGCGGCCTTTCGAAGGGCACGGTCGACCGCTACGGCCGGGACGTGATGGAGGCCATCGAGCGCGGCCGCGACTGCCCGCGCGATCAATGGCCGGTGCGCCCCGACCGCACGCAGCGTCAGCCAAGCGGACTGATCGCGCTGCTCCGCACCGCGGTCCAGGCCGTCGCCGCGCGCGAGAAGCTCGCCGCCGAGATCATCGCCACCGGCCGCGACCTCGACGCGCTGGCCGCCGCGAAGACCGAATCCGCATCACCGGACATCGCCGTCCTCCGCGGCTGGCGCCGCGAGCTCGTCGGCGACACCCTGCAGGCGATCGCACGCGGTGAAGTCGCCATCCGCTACGACCCGGAACGCCGCGAAATCGTGCTCGGCAAGTAGGGAACGCCGCGGCACGCGCAGTGGATTCGCGGACAGCCTAGGGCAGCAGGCCAGTAAACGTCACGGTCTCCGGGCCCTCGGTGGCCCCGGGGCCGGGGAAACCGCCGCCCGCGTCGATCAAAATACTGCCGCTACTCGGAATGCAAAACACCGAGGCCCGGGCGCGATTGGGAACGCCCGGAAAGCCGGTCCGCGTGATCCCCTCGTTCACGAAACAATCACGATTGATGAACTGACACACTTCCGACTCCTCGCAGAAGCTGCATGAACCACCCACCGAGGCGGGCCGGCACTCGAAATCGGTGGCGCACTGCTTGATCGTCGTCAGATTGCACCTGCCGTCGAGCGGACCGGCGGGACAGAAACCTTCCTGGGTAGAGTCGGTGTCGCCACAGACGCCTCCGGGGCAATCGGAATCCATCGCACAGCTCTCACCGAGGGCGGCCCCGCTAATGCACACGTCGAGCGCCAGCCGACAACTCGCCTCTTGGCAAAAGCCTCCCGGACAATCGCTATCGGCCGCGCACGAGAGGTAGTCGTTCACGCCACCACGACAGGCCTCCAAACAGGCATTGGGCGAAGTCGGCGGCCCTGCATCGGCGGGACAGACACACTGGCCCCGGCAGCTACCGCTTCCACCCCCGGGACAATCGCTATCGACTTCACACGCACGACCGGTCTCCGACCCTGCAATGCACTTGTCACCCTCGAACCCGGTGGCGGTGCAGGTGAAGCTCGGCAACAACGCCACTGGTCCCGTTCGCCGTGGGTCGGTCGTGATGTCGAGCTTGCCGAGTGACGTGCCCCCGATTGGACAGTCGATACTGGTCGTCCCGAACACCGGCGAGGTCGCGCCCGCCGGCGGCGCGGTCCGGCAGCGCTTGCCCGCGTTCGGACCAACGCTACAGATACTCGCAAGCTGGCAGGTCACCCCACCGTCGCAGTCACTGTCGTCGCTACACAGCGCTCGCCCGGACTCTGTTGCGGCATCGCAAAAACCACCGCAGACCGGACATGGATGAGCTTGAATGCCGAGAAAACTCATCGCGTCCTGGCGGAGGCGCACCGCGCTGTCGCCCGTCGCAGCGTCCACGGTGCCGACGATGTCCTCCGTGATCACGTTCATCGTGCAAGCCGACACGCCACCCGCGGACACGGGGATCGGCGGACTGGTGAGCGTCTTCCGGCAGAAGTCCGTCGGCCCGGGGCAATCGAGACTGGTGTCGCACGCTTGCTGCACGTCTTCGTGGCAATGGGGACCGATGGCGGTCGGACCCTTTCGGCAGTAGTCACCGCCGCCACCGCAATCACCGTCGTTCGCGCACGCCGCATGTGGTGGCAGCGCGCAACTCGGCCCGACGGTGCAGAGGGTGTCCGGACCACTCGGCCCGTCGCAGTCGAATAAATCGACTAGATGGCCCGCGCCCGGGAGCAAGGCCGTGTCATGCGCGATGCCGTTCCAGCCGTTGTCGCTGTTGATCGCCGCTCCCTCGGCAACCCTCATGCGGGGAGTCGAGAGACAGAGGCACGGAAAATCGCTGTCCGTGGCGCCGCACAGCCCCGGACATGCGGCGTCATCATCGCCGTCGCACTCTTCGGGCGACGAGCCGAACGTGAAACCGGTCGGATCCACGACCGCAACCGCCAAGGAATCGTTGGTGACGCCATCGCCGCAAAACGCGTCGCCCCCGTACTCGATGTCGATGACATCGGCGAGCGCGGTTTGATCCGGATTGTCGACGACGTCACGGTAACTATCGATCAGGCAAGTCGTCAGCGCCGCCACGGTCGTCGCTGCGCCGCTGCCCGTATCGCACACGTCCAACATTGCGGGCACCGGGTCGGCACACTTGGCAGCGATCTTCGTGGTGATCTTCGACTGCACCTTGTCGATCTTGCTCTTCGCCTTCGTGTACACCGCATTGTCGGCGCACTCCTCGGGTTCGAAGCCCTCCAGCTTCTCTGCCAGAAGCGCGTTTCGACACTTCTGGATCTCCTTCAGCACGACGGAAGCAAATTTCAGCGTGTTCTTGCCGATCGCCTTCTGACATTCCTTGAGTATCTTGGCGCCGCTAGGGTCGCCGGTCTGCGACTCGAAGTCTGGGACCGCACCGGGATCTCCGATATCGCCGTTCGCCCCGAACTGCAGCGCGAACAACTTGTCGGCGGCACGGGCGTGCGTCGTGGCGATGCACGCCTCGAGGTCGTCGCTCGTAAACGGCGGGCCCGTCGCGTCCGGACACTTGCCCGGAAAGCCCATGGCATTGAGTGCCAGATCGGGATTCGAGAACTTGCTGAGATCGCCACAGCGCTTGTCGATCTTCCGCTTCAGCTTGTGCTCGGCCTGTGCCAGCCTCTGGTCGCGATTGGGCTGATCGCAGGAGCCCTGCTGTTTCAGATTCTTGGTGGCGCACTTGTCGAGGAGCTTCAGGCGCGTCGCGACGAACTTGGCGCCATCTTTCGCGATGGCCGCGAAACACTGCCGCTTCACCTTGTCCGGCTCGAGCTGCCCCGCGGACGCACTCGTAGCGAGCGTTAGGACGACGGTGATGATGGCGCCGAGTTCTCGGGCCCTTCCGAGCATCAATGTTCTCCTGACCGGCGGGCGGCTCACATCACGTCACGGCACTGCGACGCCCATTTACCGTCGACTCTCCGTCGACTGCCCAACCGATCGGTCCTCGAATCTCTAGGATAGACAGCGCCCGTCGATCGATCAACTAGGTCCAGAGGCTTCCAGAACGCTCGGTCAGGGCCCACGACATCGCTCGCGTTTCAGGCCCCCGCAACGCCATCGCCCTCGGAGCCAAGATCTACAAGGCGAAATCGTGCCGAAACGCGCAGAGTCAGAGCACCAAACGCCGGGTGTCCCTATTCCGCGACGAGCGCGCTCGCCATATCGAGACGGGGCACGCCAACGGGAAGCGGGGCCGCCCCAAAGCCGATGCGCGCGTGACGCGCCTCGAGCTGCGGACGGATGACACGGAACACGCCCTGGTAGCGGTACCACGGAATGGTCGTCCAGAGATGGTGAATGAGATGATAGTTTTGCCCAAGCAGGACGGCGTTCAGCGCGCGCCCGGGATACACACGCGTGTCGTAGTAGCGGGCCGCGCTGTCGTAGGGATAGTGCGGTAGGAAATCGAACGCGAACGCCAGGCAGGCAAACGCGATCAGTGCGGGGGCGATCCACAGCACACACAACGTCGTGAAGTTCCCAGTGAGGATCGCAAGCACGACCAGCCCGATCACGAGTCCTTCCATCGCCAGCGTTTCCGTGAGCTCCGCCCGACTTCTCCACAATCTGTGCCCGAAGTACTTCAGGCGATACTCCACTGTCACCCCAAGAAGCCACATCGGAAGCAACCAGCGCGGCGCGCGCGAGACGATCAGATCGGGATCACGGACGACGTCGTTGGTGTGCGAGTGATGCTCGTAGTGCACACCCCGAAAGAGCGGAAAGGAGACCAGCAGCGGGAACGCACCGAGCCGCCCGAGGGCGGCATTCACACGGCGGGACGGATGCGCAATGCCATGCATGGCCTCGTGCAGGACCGTGAATCCTAGATAGGTTGCCAGCGCGTGCAGCCCGACGACCCACGGTGCCGTCCACAACCCCTGCAGGTACGCGGTGGTTCCCACGACGAACAACGTCACCGTCGCAACGGCTAGCCACACGGTCGGGTTCAGGATCGTACTTGCGGGAGCGCCGATCCACGCACGATCGACCTTGATGGGGGGTGCGGTAGCGGGATCGCTGCTAGCGGTCTGTCCCATGCACACCGCTCTAACTCACTATTATGTAGTTTGTCAATAAGAATCTCTCCCTTCCCCCGCGAATGCGGTATGGATCCGCCATGGGATTCTACGATCGTCACATCGGACCGCGACTGGTCAGCATGGCCTGTGGCCTCAGGATGACGCGCGCGCAACGCGAGAAGGTCCTCCCCCGCGCCAAGGGCACCGTCCTCGAGATCGGCATGGGCTCGGGCCACAATCTCACCCTGTACGATCCCGGGAAGATCGAGCGTGTGATCGGACTGGAGCCCAATTTGACGATGCGTCAGCTCGCAGCGCCGAAAGTCCGCCAGGTGCCGTTCGACGTCCGGATGATCGACCTCGCCGCGGAGGAGATTCCACTCGACGACAACTCGGTCGACACCGTGCTCACGACGTTCACGCTCTGCACGATCCCCGATGCGGCACAGGCTCTCGCCCAAATGCGGCGCGTGCTGCGCCCGGACGGTGAGTTGCTGTTCCTCGAGCATGGCCTCTGCCCGGAAGAGCGCGTCCAGCGATGGCAGCATCGTGTCGAACCCCGGTGGAAGAAGTTGGCGGGGGGGTGTCATCTCACGCGCCCTATCCCCACCATGATCGAAAGCGCCGGCTTCGCGATTCAAGACCTCGAGAACGGCTGGGTCTCGCCCCTCGACCGCACATGGTTGCCGCCCATGCTCCGCGTGCCAGGCTACGAATTCTGGGGCATGGCGAAAGCGGCCTGACGCCGCGACAACGCAGCGTCAGGCCGGTGCCGCATCGTCGATCGCCGCGCGCGTACCGCTACTGACCGGCGCCGTCAACGCACCCACCATCATGTCGACTGCGTTGGCGATAAACAGCGGCAATGGCGACCGGATGCGCTCCGACGGCCCCTCGAGTTGATGACGCGCACGCGTCGCAACCGCGGCGATCACCTGCGACGTCGCAACGAGCACTCGCTCGGCCGCGAGCGCCTCGGGAAGATCGAGCTGCCGCAGCAGCAGCTCGACGAGCTTTGGAACCAGCGGGTCGTTGAAGAGCACTTGCAGATCCTCGTAACGACGCCGCGGACTGTCGAGCACCGCCGCCGAAATGACGAGATACGCCCATTGGCTCGCGCCGTCCCGCAGGAAGTCGGCATAAGGACGGACGAGTACGTCGCAAAGCCGGGACAGATCGTCGGTCGCATCGTCGAGCACGAGACGCTCGAATGCCAACGCGTGACGCACCCGCAGCACTTCCCCGTGCTCCGCGATGATCGCGAGCACGAGGCCGTCCCGCGACCCGAAGTGGTACTGCAGGGCCGACTTGTTTCCGACTCCCGCTGCCGCGGTGATCTCGCGCAGAGAGGGGCCGTCGATCCCGCGCGCAGAGAAGAGCCGCTCCCCCGCTCGGAGCAGCGCATGTCGGGTCTTGTCCCCCACCCCACGTGTCGGCCGCGCTGCTCCCGGTCCAGGCACACGCCTCATTCGATCCGATTCTGGCACCTTACTGGGAGAAACTATAGGCCTCCGGAAGACCTAGAACAACCACTTCTATAGGTATTGCACGAGATCTCAGCTCGAAGTATCCTCTTCAGGTATATGCCTGAGTACGTCAGAAACGAAGACGCCGCGGCGAGCGTGGATCTGACCAACCTCGCACGCGGCCTGCGCCCACTGATCGAATCCGAAGCCGACCGCATCGAGCAGGACGGGACCATGAGCGCACCGGTCGTGGATGCGCTCTACGATGCCGGGCTCTTCCGGCTCCTGGTCCCCGAGAGCCTCGGCGGCTTCGAAGCGAGTCCGAGCACGATTCTCGACGTATGCGAGGAGCTCGCGTTCGCCGACGGCTCGGTCGGATGGTCGTTCGCGCAAAACACCACGGTGATGGCCTACTCGGCCTATCTGGCTCCGGAGTTCGCGCAGCCGCTCGCGAGTGCGCGCGCCGCGGCCGGCATGTTCGCGCCTCTCGGCATGGCCCACAAAGAAGCCAGCGGGTTCCGCGTCTCGGGAAACTTCTTCTTTGGTAGCGGATGCGGCCACGCGGAATACATGGGCGGCGCCGCCATGGAGATGCACGACGGCGAAATGCCGCCCTTCGTCGACGATCTGCCGCTCCTGCGCGCCTTCATCGTCCCCACCGCGCAGACGACCATCAAGCAGAATTGGGACGTGATGGGGCTCCGTGGCACCGGGAGCTTCGACTTCGACATCCCCGAACAACTCGTCGATCCGGGCCAGACCTTCAGCATCTTCGACGCGGCGGGCATCACTGGTGGGCCGCTCTACGGCCTTGGGCCCGTGCCCCTCGGCACCATCAGCTCGGTCGCCTGGGCACTCGGCGTCGCGTGTCGCGCACTCCACGAGATCATCCAGATCACGACCGCGGGTCGCGCCCGCATGGGATCCGATCCCCTGCGCGAGCAGCAGATCTTCCAACGCGACCTCGGCCGCCATGCCAAAGCGATCGAGGCGGCGCGACTCCTCGCCCACGATACGTACGGCACCACGGTGGCGGCGATCACCAAAGGCATCTCCAAGGAAGAGCGCAAGCGCCTCGTTCGGGAGACCCGGGCGGCCGCAAGCTACGTCGTCCACGTCGCCAAGGCGGCCACCGTGTTCGCCTACGAAGCCTCGGGGAGCAGTGGCCTCCGGAATCCGAGTCTCTTGCAGCGCTGTTTCCGTGACATGTACGTCGGGGCGTCGCATCTGGTCTTCGACGAGCGGAACTACATCGAAATCGCCAAGACGCGCCTCGGCCTCGAGCCCCTACCCTTCTAGACGCGCATCACAGGACGGAGGACGCGCATGCAAGAGCCCATCTCGTACGCGATGAGGAACACCGAGGCCACGCAGGCCTTGATCTACTTCAACGCGCCGAGCGCGCTCAAAGACTGGAGCTTTCTCGCCATCGAAGCGATTCTGGTCTTCGGCACCATCTGCGCGGTCGCGCACGCGATCCGGCACGGGCGCCGGCACGGCAATCCGTCAGCGATGCTCATGCTGATCGGATGCTTCACCTACGGACTGCTGATCGACATCGCGTCGTACTACACCGTCGAGAACTTCTGGCACGGCGAGTTCTCGGTCATGTTCCTCTACAACCGGCTCCCGCTCTATATCGCGCTCTTCTACCCAGCGTTCATCTACCACATCTGCATGACCATCCGACGCTACGAGTTCCCACGTCTCGTCGAAGCGATCAGCGTCGCGTTCTACGGCGAACTCACCTACCTCATCTTCGACAACCTCGGGCCGCTCCTCGGCTGGTGGATCTGGGACGTCAGCGATCCCACCACGCACCCGTACATGAACAGCGTACCGGTCACGAGCTATCATTGGTTCTTCGCGTTCACGGGCGGGTTCGCGTTCCTGAGCCGCATCATCTGCTGGGATTGGGTCGCCGAGCGAAAGAGCCGCGCACTGATCGGCGCCGGATTCGTGGCGCTCCCGGTGCTCACCGTTCTGCTCGGCATGCTGCTCTTCGTTCCGTACAATCAGCTTGCCTACAACGGCAGACCGGGCATGGCCGCCGCCTACTTCGGCCTCATCTTCGCGCTCGCTGGCCTCGTCTTTCTCCTGAACTACCGGCGCCCGACGATCCCGCGTGACACCTTGCTCATGCTCTTCCCACTCACCTACCTGGTCGGCCACCTCTATCTCTACATCGCGAAGCTCGACCTCTTCTTCGCGATCACACCCGACGGTCTCTCGGCCGAGGGCCTGGCCGCCGGCAACCTCATCGCCGCGGTGGTCGCCATCGTCGCCAGTATGAGCATCCTGCTCGTGACACACCCCGCGGACTAGCGCCCACGAGGCCAGCTCGTTTGGCGGGACCCGGCCGCTACCGATGCGCCGCGGTAGCCAGCGCACGAATCAGCTCCGTGCGAAGATCGCGGGGGTCGATCACCCGGTCGTAGCTGCCGTTGTCGGCCGGCACCCATGCACCGTCCTGCGACTGCGCCACTGACGAGGCCTCCTCGGGCGACGAACCGGCCGCGCGCGCACCGCCGAATGCCGGCACGCCCCCGAGCGATATCCCCGGAAACGCGAGCGTCACGGTCTGGCGATCGAAGGGATTCATCGCCATCAGCGAACTCCCGAACCCGAATGCCTTCCGAACCGTGACGTGCAGCTTGGGGCCCCGGAGAGCGCGCTGCGCTTGGTACATGCGGGCCGCAGCTCGCAGGGTGCCGGCCCGCTCCGCCTCCGGGCCGACCATCACCCCTGGATTGTCGGCAAGAAACACGACCGGCAATCCGAATGCGCCGGCGACACGCAAAAAGTGCGACGCCTTCTCCGCGGCGTCACGGGTAATCGCGCCCCCCATGACGCTCG
>JAJCZP010000035.1 GCA_029262315.1 Deltaproteobacteria bacterium
CGTCTCACCGAGGAGCGCACGACGCACGAGCGACAGCTCGCCGAGCTCAGTGCCGACATCGATCGTCGTCAGGCCGTGCTCGCGCGGGAGCACGACGAGGGGTTGGAGCGCGTCCGTGCCGCAGAGAGTCGCGCCATCGAGCTCGACGGCGGTCTTCGGAAGCTCCGCGATGAGGTCGAGCGTCTCCATGACGAGCGCGCCAAGGTGGTGGCGGCTGTCGATGATCCGAACGCCGAGCCCGCCACCGTGTTGAAGGCGCTGCGCGAGCAGGTTGTCGGGCTCGAGGGCGAACTCAAGGCTGCGCAGGCCGAGCGCAATGCGCTTGCGGCCGAGGCCGAGGGCGAGGTCGAGAGCAGCGCCGCGCTGTTGGCGACGGCTCAAGAGCAGGCCAGCGCCGCGGTGTCAGAGTTGAAGACCGCCTTGGCGGCACGCGAGGCGACGCTGTCGGAGCGCGAGCGCGCGATGGCGGCGTTGGACGAGACTGCGGCACGCGCCCGGCAAGCAACGGCCGAGGCGCAAGAGGTCGTGCAGCGGCAGACAGCGGAGATCGAGCGGGTACACAGCGAGCTCAGTGGTGCCCAGAGCGTGCATGCCGAGACGTTGTCGCGCGTTGCGGCGGCGACTGGGCGAGCCGAGGCGCTCGAGGGCGAGCTCATGGCCGTGCGTACCGAGGTCGGCCGTCTCCGCGACGAGCGCGAGCAAGTGCTTGCGGCTGTCGACGATGCCGAGACTGAACCGGCGACCGTCATTCGGGCACTCCGGCAGCGCGTCGGCGAGTTCGAGAACGCCAACAGTAAGCTCGAGGCCGAGCGTGCGGCGCTCGAGCGTCGGATGGAGGCCGAGGCCCAGAGATATCAGCAGGAGCTGACCAGCACGCAGGGGGAAGTCGCGGAGCACCAGCGACAGGTGCAGCGCGAGTTCGAGGAAGCCCGCGCGACCATCGTTCGTCTCGAGACCGAGGCCGCCGAACGCGTTGCGCTCGACGAGCGTCTGGTCGTGGTCGAACGCGAGCGTGCCGAGGCCGAACGCGATCGGCGTGCGCACATGGCGCGCGTGAGCGAGCTCGAGCGGGACCTCACCCGCAGCGAAGCGTTGCTCGAGAACGCGCGCGAACAGCTCGATACCGCCAACGTGGTGGCGCGTGAAGCCGCGGCGCCGACCGCCGCGTCGGAGCCCGGTAGTCGGCCGCGTACGCCGTCGTATACGCCGACACGGGTGCAGGTCTTGGAGCCGCCGCCGGCAGTGTCGATGGCGCCGCGCACCCATCGGGTGATCGAAGCGAATCCGGCACTGCGCGAGCAGATCGCGTTTGCACTCGCGAGCGAGCTGCCCAAGCCGCCGCATGGCGGGACGCTCGTGGCAAATCTGATGGGGGCGATACCCGATGGGCTGGCCGAGCTCGACGAGGCCGCCCGCGCGGGGACGCTCGTGCTGGCGTACGCGGCCGATGGGAGCGGACGCAGCCGCGTGCTTGGACCGCTACGCTGTTTTGCCGAACCGCCGTTGCCGGCGGAGGTCGTGGCGGCACTCGAACGCGCCTCGGGGCCGCGGCGGGTGATTACGTTGTCCGACGACGTCGATGCGCTCATTCCCACCAAGGCCGCGCTGACCGATGCCGGGCACTCTGTGTCGATGGCGTGCGATCCGAAGCAAGCACTCGACATTCTCGCGATGTTTACCCCCGATGTCGTGCTCGCGGATCTTCGCACGTCGCCCGAAGCGGCCGCGGATTTTCTCGACGCGCTGCCGATCGAGTCTGGCCTCGTACACATGATGCTCGTGCACGGAGATCCCTCCGGGGCCGTCTTGAAGCGTGTGCTCGGCCGATTGCTGCGCTCGGCGACGCTCGCACCTGGCGACATCGTGTCCGCCTGTCGGCACGCCATCAAGGGGCCATCGGCCCCGGCTAAGAAGGCGCCCGTGGCGCGTCAACGGCGCGCACCCGAGCCCCCGAAGCCGGCCCGTAAGGCCGGGCGTCGGTTCATCGGGCGCGGCTGAGCGCCGCGCGTCACTCGAGATAGCCGAGGGCCCGCATTTTCTCGACCAGCCGCGGGTCGAGCGCGTCTGGCGCCACGCCAGTGGTGGGCTGCGCGCTCTCACGATGCGTGACGAGCGCCCCGACGAGATCAGCGCAGTCGGGTCCGGGCCGCGTTTCGCCGGGATCGTCGCTTCCATAGCAGCGGACCGACTCGTCGGCGAGATCGAGAATCGCGGTATGCCCGGCGCGTCGGGCGGCCAGATGGCGGTACGGCTGGCCGCGGTCGAGCCGATCGACTTCGGCGAACAGGATGCGATCGTCGTCGGCGGCATCGCTGCGACCGCTCCGCAGTGCGGGCGCGAGGCTCTGGCCGCGATGCGTTGGGTCGGGCGCAAGGCCGGTCAACGCCAGCACCGTCGGCGCGATGTCGAGCAGGCTTGCCGGCGTCGCCAAGCGCGCGTTGGCGATGAGGCCCGGGGCCCAAACGATCATGGGGATGTGCAGTACTTCGCGGTGTAGGCTCCGTCCGTGCCCACGGTTGCCGTGTTCGCCGAATTCCTCGCCGTGATCGGAGGTGATGATGACGATCGAGCGATGGTCGAGGTCGAGGCGTCGGAGCGCTTCGAGCAGACGCCCAACCTGATGGTCGACGTGCCGCGTTTCACGATCGTAGGCCAGGGCCTCGGTCCCGAGGCGGCCAGGCTCACGCGGTGGGATCTCGCTGAAGAGCTCTTCGTAGTCGGTGGGTGGGGCATAGGGTGCGTGCACTTCGTAGGTGTGGACGAACAGGAAGAACGTGCGGTCGGCGTGCGCTTCGAGCCACGCAATGGCGTCGCCAAACGTGCCCGCGGCCTCCCCACGGTACACGAAGTCGGGGCTACGTCGTTCGCCATAGGCGCTGAAGCCGCGGGCGAAGCCCGCGTTCGCCCACACGCCACCATCTTCGGTGAACGCACGCGTGAGATAGCCATCACGGCGCAAGCGCTCGGCGAGCAACTCGATGGTCCTGGCGGGGGCGGAGACGAAGCCCTTCACCCCGTGCTCGCTCGGGTAGCGTGAGGTGAAGAGTGACATGTGCGAGCCGCTCGTCTCGGGCCACGGTGCCCACGCGTTGGTGAGGACCGCGGACTCGGCAGCCAGCGCGTCGAGGACCGGCGTGGTGGGGCGATAGGATCCATAGACGCCGACACGATCGGCGCGAAGCGTGTCGAGGGAGATCAGGATCACGTTTCGTCGTTCCGGGATTCGCGTGCCAGGCGCGACGATCGTTGGATCGCCCCACAGTGGTGTCAGGATCGCGGGCGTCGCGCCGGCCGCGCGGGCGCGGAAGGTGAACGCGATGTGCGTATCGGCGCGGGTCGCGAGCGGTACCGTTACGTCGCGCCACTGATGCGCGGCCGCCGTGCCGGGCTGCACCGTTGTCGACCACAGAATCTTCGTCTCGTCGTCCCGCGTGCCCTCGACCTCGAGTACGACCGCGCCGGCACCGGGCGCGCCGGCGGCATCGGTGAGGGCGTAGGCGAAGTGCAGCGTCGCCTCTCGGGGCACGACGACCGATGCGCTGCGCTCTTCGACCACGGGTGTCGTTGGAGGTCGCGTCAGTGACAGGGTGAGGACCGGGGCCGCACCTGGACCCCGTGCGTCGGGTGGGAGCCGAATCGTTGCGGTCGTGCCCGCGAGCTTGAGCCGTCGCGGGGTGATCCGCTCGACGCGCTTCCCACGTTGAAACACCCCGGTCGCGATCAGCGTTGTGCCGGGCATCCGCTGCACCATCGGTGGGAGCACGAAATCGAAGTCTGGACCTTGGTCCGCGGGGACGGGAAGCCGGAGCGTACGCTCGGCGGGCGAGCCGAGGATGGGTCGCGTCTCGTCGGCGAGCGTGTAGGTGCGCACCGGGGTGTCGTCCGCTGGTGTCGCCAGTCGCGTATGCTCGATCAGCGCCTGCGGGTCTTGCGGTGGCGTTTGCACTGGATCCTGCGCCACGTTTGGTGCGGCGTCTTGTGCGTCGGGCGCGCAGGCCGCCAGCATTGCGAGCGCGCCCGCCGCGCAGATCGAGGCTATTCGACCCATGTGGGGACTCCAGAGGGTACGATCCCAACCGTGGGTATGGCGATGAGAAAGAAGATGATCATCACGACGACAATGCCGATCAGCTTCAGGCCGAGCCCGGCGCGGACCATCTGTGCCACGGTCAGTCGACCACTCGCAAAGACCATGGCGTTGGGCGCGGTGCCGCCCGGCATCATGAAGGTGAAGGACGCCGCGAGCGTTGCCGGTATCATGAGGAGTCGTGGATCGAGGTCCAGGCCGACGGCCGAGGCCGCGAGGATCGGCATCATGAGTGCCGTGACCGCGGAGTTCAAGGCGAACTCGGAGAGGGTCGCGGTGAGGACGACGACTGCGAGGATGACCAGCGGGAGCGGCAAGTCCCCGAGCCGTTCCAGGTAGCCGGCCGCCCAGGAGGCCAGTCCCGAGGCTTGGACACCGGCGGCGAGCGCGAAGCCACCGCCGAGGAGTATCAGCACGTGCCACGGGACGCGTTGCACCCAATCGTTGCCGAGCAGCGAGACGCCGGGTTGGCCCGACGGCAGCACGAACAGTATCGTCGCCATGGCCAGCGCGACCACCGTGTCGTCGACCACGCCGGGGTTCGGCAGCAGGCGTGACCAGCCGGGAATCGTGGCGAAACCAAGATCGAGATTGGCGCGAAAGATCCACAGAAACGCGGTGGTGCCGAAAACGGCGAGGACGCGGCGCTCGGCCGGTGTGATCGCGCCGAGGGCGTCGAGTGCCTCGCGCAGCACCGTCGCATCTTCGTCTCCGGACGCGTGCGGTACGTGAAAGGCCGTCCGTGTCAGATAGAGCCAGGTGATCGGGATCATCACCGCGACGATCGGGAGGCCGATGACCATCCACGAGCCGAACCCGACGGCGGGCGCCGTGGGGTAGAGTGTCTCGAGCGCGCCGGTGAAGATGACGTTCGGTGGCGTGCCGACGAGCGTGCCGACCCCGCCGATCGAGGCGGCGTAGGCGATGGCGATCATGAGCGCGGGGGCGATGCTCGTCTCGGTCTCGATGCCGCGTCGCTCGAAGTGCTGCAGCACCGCGACCGCGATGGGGAGCATCATCATCGTCGTGGCCGTATTCGACGCCCACATTGAGATCCCAGCCGTGGCAACCATGAACCCGAGGATGATCTGGCGGGGCGCGCCGCCGACGCGCGTCATGACGTGCAAGGCGATCCGCCGGTGGAGATTCCAACGCTCGACGGCCGAGGCGATTACCAGCCCACCGAAGAAGAAGAAATTGGTCTTGTCACCGTAGGCCGCGCAGGTGGCGCGCGTCGGGAGGATCTCGAGGAGAGGAAAGAGCACGACGGGGAGCAGGGCGGTGACCGCGATCGGCAGCGCTTCGGTCGTCCACCATACCGCCATCCATAGAACGACGGCCACGGTGCGGTATCCGCTGGGCGTCATGCCTTCGGGAGCGGGGAGAGTGAGAATCCCGACCGCCAGGATCGGGCCGAGGGCGAGCCCGAGATGCCTGCGGCTGAGCGTCAACGAGCGCGCCAAGCCTGTGCCCGTAGCACGTGGGTCGCGCGCCGACCAGGCCACTTCGGTGCCGCGCGTTCGGCCACGTCAGGACGCGCGCACGAGTGCGAGATAGGCGCCGACGACGAGCGTGAGGGCCGTGCCCGCGCAGGCGGCCGACAGGCCGCGATCGACGGCGGCTGGCGCGTGCCCAGGCGGCGGGAGCAGAAGTCCGATGCCGGCGCCAGCGACCAGGCCGCCGATGTGCGCCGCACTGTCCACGCCGGGGCCGGCGCCGACGGCGATCGCCAGATAGGCGAGCAGCGCGGCGACGACCTGCCACCCACGATAGCGCGCGCTGGTTTGGAAGCGGATGCGCTGACTGCCGAGCGCACCGAGGACACCGAGGATCGCCCCAGAGGCGCCCGCACTCACGATGTCCGGATCGGCCAAACGGTAGCTGAAGAAGTTGCCGAGCTTGCCGGCAACGACGTACACGAACGCGAATCGAGGCGCGCCGAGCGCCGCGGCGAGCGCCGGGCCGAGGACGAGGAGTGTCAGGGTGTTGGCGAGCAAGTGGCGCGCGCCGATGTGGACGAACATGGCGGTCACCAGACGCCAGTATTCCCCGGTGCGGACGTGCGCTGGCCGCGACGCGCCGAAGTCGAGCAAGACCGTGCGCACCTCCGAGCCGCCGGCGCGTTCCTCGCCGACAAACACCAACACACAGGCCGCAACGATCACGAAGACGATCCACGCCTCCGGCCCGAACCAGCGGTCGGCTTCGGGGCGGGCAGGGGGGCGCGTTCGCGCTCGCGTTCGGTTCGCGGCCGCGGTGACCAGGCCTTCGGGGTACTCTTCGACAACGATCACCGATGCGCGGGCGAGCTCTGCGCGATTCACCAGGATATGGACGCCTCCCGCTGCCCGCGTGAGTTCGGTGGCGATCCCCTGTGAGGCGAGGAGCAGCGCGACTTCTTCGGCGAACGCCCTCGGGATCGGGGCCGCGAGCGGTCCGGGGTCGTTCACCGCTGGCCTGCCCCGCCCGCGGGCTCTTCGTCGCGCACGCCCCACCGCAAACGCCTGCGCATTCGCGTAGTTCCGGCCTGTCCACTGGCGTATGCCATGCGAACATACGTGACAGAGGCGCTTGATGAGTGCTAGAGAAAAGGCCTCATGACCAAGCGAGAGCTCGAAGGCCAGCTCCGCCGGGTCCATCCGCACCGGGCCCGGTCGCGTCGGCGGCGGCGGGCGATGGCCCCAGCCAGGCGCAAGATAGGAGCCGTTTTCGGCATCCTGTTCGGCCTGGGACTGGTGGTCCTCCTTGGGGCGGTGCAGATGATGACGCAAGATCCGGCGAGTATCGCCGGCGGCCAGGCGGCGGCATGGGGGCGCACCCACAAGAGCGTCGTGGGCAGTGGAAGGCACGCTCCGTCGCGCGTCTCGCTTTTTCCGAAGCGCAAGCGCGCGTACAACCCGCACTACGATCCGCGCTCCCGGCGTGCGCAGCAACGGCGGCGCGCCGTGCTCGGGCACTGAGCGCGTTCGCTCTCACGCAGCCAGCATGACCGAAGCGCCAGGACGTTTGCGGATCATCGCCCTCGTATGCGCCGTGGTGGGGGCGGTTGCTGCGACCGCTGACGCCGGTGGCGGCTTCGATCCCGCCATCCAGACGAGTGCGGCGGCTCGACGAGTCGACGTCGCCGGCATGAAGCTCGGCATGACCCCGGACCAGATCCGTGCCGCGATCTCGGCGCATGATCCGACATTGAAGATTCAGGTCGCGGAAAGCACGATCGAGCTTGCCGACGGCACGCAGCGCTCGTTCGTGACCTCGGTAAGTGCCGAGCGTCGGGTTACCAACCCGGATTCCATCGACGTTTCGTTCAGCCAGCCCCCGCGCGATGCTCAGGCCGTGGGCATCATTCGTCGCCAGAGCTTCGAGGCTCGCGCCCGGCCTCCCTACAAGCCCATCCGCAAGGCGTTGCTCGAACAGTACGGGCGCCCGTCTGACGAGGCGGTGCATGGCACGGTAGATGGCGCGGCTGTCGATCTCGAAGGGCAGGGCGGCGGCTTGAGGCTCGCGTGGCGTCTCGACAAGGACAAGACCGAGTGCGTGGAGTTGCGGCAGGCGCAGCGCGCGCCCCGTCCGAGTTCGTTGGGCGGGCGTAAACCGGCGGAGTGTTCGGCGCAGCTCGTAGTATGGATCGGCGTGTCCAAGGGCGTCGTGACCGCGGTGACGACGGCGCTCTCCGACCCCGCAGTTTCGGCGTTGGCGCGACTCGAGTACCAGGCCTTCCATCGCGCCCAGCGCGAGGAGCGCCAGCGTCGGCAGCGCTAGCCAGTTCTGACGGTTTCGCGACATTGGTTGACGCTCGGCGAGCAGCGACCCCGGCGCGCGTCTGCGACAATGCGCTGGTTTCCATTGGTGCAGCCAAGCGTTGGGAGGGCGTACGCATGCGAGAGGTGACCGTTCGGGAGTTGTGGACGTATCCGGTGAAGGGGTGCCAAGGCGTTCCGGCCGAGGCCATTCAGATCACCAAGATGGGCATTCCGGGGGATCGCGACTTCGTCCTCTGGAAGGATGGCAAGCTGATCGATCAGAAAGAGACCCCGCAGGTTGCCGCGGTGGCCGCGGACTTCGAACCTGACCAGGGGGTCCTTCATTTTCGTCATGCGGAACATGGAACCTATGAGCACGCCATTCGTCGCGACGGCGAGGTCCGCAGCGCGGCGTGGGTCCTGGACCAGTTCGAGACAGTCGATCAGGGCGACGCGGTTGCGGAGTGGTTGTCGACCGTGATGTGTACGGACGTGCGACTCGTGAGTGCAGGCGCTCCCTGGAGGATCAACTTTCCGATTCCGCAGATGGAGCGCGTCCACGATACGCCCAAGCAGCGTTTCTTCGCCGCCTCGCCGGTGTCGCTCGCCAACCAGACCTCGCTCGATGATCTGAACAAGCGCCTGGAGACCCCAGTGCCGATGGATCGTTTTCGTATGAACGTCGTCGTCGACGGCTTAGGTCCTTACGAGGAAGACGCGTTGGATGCGCTCAGCAACGATCGCGTGGAGTTGTTGCAGGTCACTCCGGCCGAGCGCTGTGTCATCATCACGACCGACCAGAAGACGGGCCAGCGACCGAAGAACGATCTCATGCAGGTCCTCGCGCAGTATCGGCGGAAGAAGAAAGAGGATCGGTTCGGCAGCGGTCTGATCTTCGGCAACTATATGACCGTCGGTCGCGAAGGCACGCTGCGCGTCGGCGATCGTCTCGTCGTTCGCTGACCGGTTGGCGCTGCTGGCCTCCGGTACTATACGGAGGACCGCAGCGCTCCGGGATCGGTGTTCAGAACGGCCGCCGGCAGTAGAGCGCCCATCCGTGAGGCGACGCAGGTGACGATCCAAGAGCTCGGGAGTCTGGGCGAGTTTGTCGCTGCCGTCGCGACCCTCGTCACACTCGTCTATCTTGCGCTACAGATCCGGGCGAATACGGCCGCGATCCGAGCGGACTCCCGTCGGGGATCCACCAGCCAGGGGATGCAATTTCAGGGTCTCATGGGTGGAGACAAAGACGCCGCGTCCGTGTTTCGCCGGGGGCTGGTGGAGCCCAGCGCGCTGGATCCCGATGAGTCGACTCAGTTCGAATTCCTTTTTTCAATGGTGGTGTCCCAAGCGGACAACGTTTTTTGCGACTACCGCCGACGAGCGGACGTAGTGCTTCAGCGACACAGAGTCCCGCCATCGATGATCAACGAGTGGCCGTTGACGTAGCGCGACTCGTCGCTCAACAGCCACACGATGCCGTTGGTGATTTCGTCCGGGGCGCCTATCCGCCCACAGGGAATACTCGACAGCACGACTTTCTCCAGGTTCGCATCCCCCGGTCGTGCAGGATGGGGAGGTCGCGCGCATCTTCCTTACCGGGCTCGGCGAGCCATCGATGCGGAAGGGGGGCGCTGCTTCACCTGTCCTGGGTTCGAAACCCGACGTCGAGACCGAGTGCTGCCGTCATGCGGACGAGCGGCGTGATTGCCCCCTGCGCGATCTGGCCGCTCGCGGTGCCGAGGTGGAGGGTGCGGCTGTCGCTCGGACTCACCAGTAGTGCCCAGACCGACTCGTGCCAGGTCGGTGTCAGCCGACTCCACGAGTTGCCGCCGGACCGGCTCCAGTACACGCCGGCGCCGCTCACGCCGGCGAAGAGCGTGTGGGGATCGGTCGGATCGACGGCGAGTGCCCACACGATGCGATGTGCCAGTCCATCCGCCGCGGGTTCCCATCGGTTCTCGTTTGATCGGCGCCGATAGATGCCCCCACCTACCGTTCCGGCGTAGAGGACGCCGCCGTCCGGCGTGAATGCGAGCGCCCGGACCTTGTGATGTTCCAGACCGTCGTTGATCGCGCGCCAGCTGTCGCCTCTGTCGCTGCTCGCGAAGACGCCGCCGCCGGTCGTCGCGACGTAGAGCCTCTCGTGGTGTACTGGATCGATCACGAGCGCGCTCAACTCGAGCGACGTCAGGCCCGTCGTCTCGAGGTTCCATGCGCGACCAGCGTCTTCGCTCCGCAGCACACCAAGGCGCGCGACCGCTACGTAGACCCGATCCGGCGACGACGGATCGATTGCCACGGCTTCGACCATTGTGCGTTTCGTGAATCCGGGGGGTGTGATCGTCGCCCAGGCCCCGTGTTCGGATCGTGTGAAGATCCCGCTGCTTGCGCCGGCATAGAGGACACCGGGTGGCCGTTCGTCCACGGCGAGCGCACGTATGTCGCGAGGACCGTCGTCCGACTCGGGTGCGTGCCAGGTGCCGCCGCCGTCCCTGCTCTCGAGCAGGCCGCGATTGCTTGCTGCGTACAGCACGTCACCAGCCTCTGACGCGCTCACCAGATCGAACACCGTGGTTGCGATCGTCGACTGGACGCGCCACGTCACCGACGACGTCGCGAGGAGTCCGACGCTCGATGCCACGAGCGCGACTGCGAGAACAGCGATGATCATCCTCGACCGCATGCGCGGAGAACTACCACGCCCGGGCGCGTGTGCCAGGGGGGATGGTCGGGGCGGCTACGTACAAGGCGATGCCCTTCAGCCGTTCGTCGCCGAGCGCTGGGTCTGGTAGGCTGCGGAGGCAATCACGATTCAGGACTGGGGGCGCATCGGCGAGTTGCTTGCCGCGGTCGCCACCCTCATCTATCGCGCAACAAGCCAATGCGGCGGACATTGAATAGCCCGATCCGGAAAGTCGAAGATGAAAACACTGAAGATCGTTGCGATCGTCGTTCTCGTCTACGTAGGGATCGTCGTCGCGTTTGAGTCGTTGATCGGAGTTTTCCAACCCGCCGACGCGTCGACCCTCGTCATTACGACCTTCGACGGGGACGGAACCGCACACGATCGGGTCGTGTCCCGTCTCGAGAGTGGTGGTCAGCTCTATGTCGCAACCAACCACTGGCCCCGAGCCTGGTACAAGCGCGTGCTGGTCAATCCCGAGGTGCAGGTGACATTGGACGCCGAGCCGGTCGACTATCGGGCCATTCCCATCGCGGGCGCGGATCACGATCGCGTCGACGCCGAGCACAGCCTGCCGTTCGTCTTCCGGATCCTCACCGGTTTCCCGCCGCGGTACATCGTCCGGTTGGATCCGCGCTAGAGTCGCCGGGTCGCCCGTACCTGCCGCCGTAGACCCTACGCTCGCAGCTAAGCGCCAGGTCTGGTACGCGGCGGAGCATGACGATTCAGGATTTGGGAAGCATCGGCGAGTTCGTCGCGGCGATCGCGACGGTTGCGACGCTCGTCTACCTGGCCATGCAGGTTCGGCAGAACACGCAGGCGCTCCGTTCGTCGACCTTCCAGAACATCAGCGCGCAGATGGGCCAGAACGCTGAAGCGATCGCATCGAGCCCCGACCTTGCCGAGCTGTTCATCAAAGGGTTGAGCGGTGTTGATGACCTGACGCCGGGGGAACGCGTGCGGTACCATTCCTCTCTGGTGATGACATTCAGGAGATTGGAAGCCGTGTTCGTGCAGGGGAAGCTCGGGTACATCGACAAAGATCTCATGGAGGGTTTCGAGGTTTCCATCCTCTCGTTCCTGGCCAATCAGGGCGCTGCGAAGTGGTGGGCGTCCGCGAAAGTGACCTTCAACCCGTTGTTCTCCGCGCACGTCGATCGCCGGCTCGCCGCGGGAGATCTCCCAACGATTCAGCCCAGCATAGGGCTTCCATTGGATCCAGCCTGAGGTCGGAGCAGAGACCCTCATCACTGGGACTCTGATGACGAGCTTCCAGACGGTAGTCTTCTGCTTCGTGCCGGCTGTCATGGCCATTCGAGGGCTGCGTCGTATAGCGACAAGCACGGGCTACGTGCTCGACCGAGCGTATCTCTTGATCATCGTTTCGGTTGTCGTCGCCCAGCCTCTGCTCCACCTCGCCAACGTCGCGAGCATCCGCGACGCGTGGCCCTATCTCACAGCGGCTGTCGCCGCCCTCGTTGTTCCGTTCATCTTGTTCCTTCGCCTCCTGGGTGGAGTGCTTCGATCTGGGGACGCCGCCTGAGCAGGCACTGCAGCTGACGTGGCGCGGCGACCAACGTTCGCAGCCGGGCGCCCGGTTTGGTAGGCCGCGGAATATGACGATTCAGGATGTGGGTGTGTGGACGCGGAATCGCTCCTACTGACGCACGCCGAGGTGGCCGTAGCCGTTGCGGGGTTCGCAACCGTCGCGGCGGTGCTGCAGCGACCGCTTGGCCCCATCCGACGGAATCGCTTCTACACTATTTTGTTGAGTTCGCTGCAGGAGATCCTGGGCTGTCTCGTTCCGGTGTGGCTCTCGAACGTCGATTTCGCTGGCGGCGCCCTGTGGCGAACCGCCTCGATGTCGTACCTTGGTTTCTCCGTCCTGCTCACTGCTTTTCTCATCCAGCCAACGCTCAAGCTCGGACGCCAGGCCGGGGTCGTGATCAATGCCGGAGTGACTGTCCTGATCTACTCTTTGGCCGCTACGTCGTTTGGATGTCAGCTCGTCAATCTGTTCGCGATTCCGGTGTCTGGCTTTGGTTGGTACTACGCTTCGCTCCTGGCCGGACTGATCGTCATCTTCATCGTGTTCGCGGAGGTGGCGACTGAAGAAGACCAAGGGCATACGTAGGGACTGGGCGTGACCGAGTGCCCTGCCTTGTTCAGGGCGAGGCTCGCGGCCGAGCGCCAGGTCTGGTAGGGCGGCGAGTCGTGACGATTCAAGAACTCGGGAGTCTCGGAGAGCTGATCGCGGCCATCGCCACGGTTGCAACGCTCGTCTACCTCGCGCTTCAGATCCGCGCTAACACGGTCGCGTTGAAGGTCGAGTCGCGGCGCTCGGAGACTCAGGGTGCGAACACTTTTCTAGGCTCGGCCGTCGAGAATCCCGACGTAGCGCGAATCTTCAGAGAGGGGCTCGCGGAGCCTCAAGCGCTGTCCCCGGATGACTTCGTGCGTTTTTCCTGCCTCCTATCCATGTACGTGGGAGCCGAGGCGGCAGTGTACGACGAAGCCCTCCACGGCTATGCATCTCGAGACAGTATCCGGCGTCGGCAGGGGATGCTGGTCAGCCTTCTTACAACGCCCGGGGGCAGGGTGTTTGGAAGTAGTTCGGCATCAACTATCCGGACGAGTTCCGGTCGTACATGGACGAAGAGGTTCTCGGATCCCAGGACGCCGCCTAAGCGGATGGTCCCATCTCTTCGCGGTAGCGATAGTGACGCGCCCCGTTGTTGTATTCAGCCCGCGAGCGCGAGATTCTCGCGTAGTACCCGTGGATGGCGGGCAGCGATCCTGAGGAGCGCCAGGGCTGGTCCCTCGGGCATGCGTCGGCCTTGCTCCCAATTGCGTAGGGTGTGGACACTGATCCCGAGCGCCACCGCGAACATCTGCTGTGACAATCCCGTAAAGCGGCGCAGGGAAGCTACATCGTGGCCGCTCTCTAGTTCACCGCGGATGAGGCGGTCCCGGAGGCGTCGAGGGATCGCACGAGCGAAGTCGGCGTCGGTGAGTTTAGGAATGGTGGCGCTCACCGTCTTGCCCCTCTGACGTACGTACGAAAGAGCGCGCACTCCCGTCGTGTCGCCATGCGAGCACTGATGATCCGAGCTACCTCCTCCGCTTCCTCCGCGTAAATCACCACGATGACCCCGCGCGTAGTTGGGCCGACTGCGACGAACCGATCTTCGGTTTGACTGTGGTGAGCATCGTAGATCACGAGGTAGTCGTCGTCGCCTTCGAGGAGCGATCGCGCTTCATCGAAACAAAGCCCATGCTTCGCCTGGTTCGAGCGATCCTTCGTCCGGTCCCACTTCAGTTTCATTGTATCCGCCAGTGACGTAGTCCGTCAACGACGGACTACCTACCAGCGCGCGAGCAACTTGGGCAGCGACCGCACGCGCTGGCATGGCGAGAAGGCGTATCAGGGCGGGCGCTGTTAGTCGGCGCTACTGGTAGCTGCCCGGCGATGCCGCTCGCTTCTGGCTGACGGCGTGGCGGTTGCCAACTCGGCCGTCTTCACTCTAGGTTCTCGGGCGGCGATGGAACGTCGGACGACACCGAACCGGGCGGCAGCTGAGCGCCCGGTCCGTTACAAGGCGGCGGGGAGACTCACTTGGCTGAAATCGATGTGCTTGTCGTCATCGCGGAACTCGCGATCGCTCTTATTGCAGCGTCGGGTATCGTCACGGCGATCGGGGGGCAGGGGCGGGAATGCACGGCCACGGATCGATTGCGAATCACCGGGCTGTTCGCCGCGGCGGCGAATCCGCTCGCTATCTCGCTCTTTTCGATGGTGTTCATATCGGCCGATGTTCATCCTCCGACCGCCTGGTCGCTCGCCAGTCTGGCAGGCGTGCTCTTCATAATCGTCGCGTCCTTCTGGTTGGCACCGGAAGCGTGAAGGCTCCAGAGAAAACCGACGGGCCGTGTCACTCCCGCGCAAGTCCGCTTCAATCTCAGCGTTGCAATCGGGGCGAGCTGCCTGCTTCTCTACAACGCCGCATCGCTGGGCGCGTTCTGGCCCGTGGGCGGGCGTGTGTGCCTACTGCATTCTCGTATCGGTGTGGCTCGTGCTGAACTTGATCCTCGTGAGCGAGTAGCGCGCCCGTCGCCCGAGCAGCCGTTGCAGCTGACGCCCCAGGACGTTAGGCAGCAGGAATGAGTCCCATCGAATCTTGGAGGCGGCGAGATTGAATCCCGGAGACGTTCTATCGCTCCTCGTGGAGGTCTGCGTCGCCATCGCGGGTTTCTCGGGTATTGTGATCGTTCTCGGGCGGAGGCAGTCCGGAGAATGGACACCTGTGGAGCGACTTCGCCTGGGCGGCCTTCTCAACGCGAGCGTCGCCCCCATGGGTATCGCAGGCCTCGCACTCATCCTGCTGGCGTCCGAAGTTCCCCCGGAGACAGTGTGGAGAGTTTGCAGCTCGATCTACGCACTCCTCTACGCCATCTTCTTCCCGCGCGGCATGCGACGGGCAGCCAGCTTGGAGTCAGAGGACCTCAATCGTGTCCAGATGTTCACGGTCGGGGTTTCTGGAGGAGTCGTCGCTTTGCTTCTGATCGCCAACGCAATTTCGATCGCTTCGTTCTGGCCCCTCGCGACGGGGCTCGCCTACCACACCGCTTTGGCTCTCTTCAATTTCTATGGCCTTCTTCAGCATGCAGTATCCGAGGGCGGCGCCGCTGATCGTCAGCGTCGTTAGGCCGCGGGAGGACACATGGTTACTCACAAAGGGGGCTGTCATTGCGGACGTGTCCGGTTCGAGGTTATTGCGCCCGCTGAAATCACTGTCTCCCAGTGCAACTGCTCCATCTGTAGCAAGTCGGGGTATCTGGGCCTTGTAGTTCCGAGAGACCGTTTCACGCTGCTCCAAGGGGAGGAGTGGCTTGGCACCTACTCCTTCAACACCGGGACCGCCAAGCACCTCTTTTGCAAGAACTGCGGCATCAAGTCGTTCTACGTTCCGCGCTCGCATCCCGAAGGCTTCAATGTCAACGCGCGTTGCATCGACTCCGATACGGTTCGCAAGATGACCATAGAACCCGCAGATGGCCGGAACTGGGAGAAGCGATACCCCAGTGGTCGCGCGACGGAATATCCTGACTAGAAGATCGTGCGACGATGACCGCAGCTGACGCCCTCCTGACCATCGCGGAGCTGTTCGTATCGCTCGTGATCGAGCGCGCCGGCGCGTGCGTTCTCGCGTCGGTGCCCGCTAGAAGAACAAGAGCGCGACGGCGACCTGGAGGAGCAAGAGGCAGAGGTACGTGAGCGGAAAGATTCGGCGACACGCGCGGTCGACGCGATCTCCGCGCTCGACGTCTCCTTTTCGGTCGAGCTTATTGACGGCCAGACTGACGACGACCGTCGCGCACATGGTCAGAAAGCTGAGATTGATGAAGCCGTGCATCAGCGTGAAATAGGAGATGTGCGGGAGGATATCGCTCACGACGATCTGGTAGGCGACGCCGGTCAGGATTCCGATGAATGAAACGTTGAGCCGATCGGCGAGCAACGACCGGTCCATCCAGAACACCGAGAACGAAATCAGGACGATCATGGCGAGCGGGATGATGACGAGCCGGGCGACGAAGAACGGCTCCCGCTGTACGTCGATACCGACGACGAAGGCGGACGCGACGGCCCGTCGTCCCGCATACGATTCGGGACGCGTCCGGCTCGCCATGTCGACGCCCGTGACGTTCCATTGCGGGAGGCGAGCCGTGGTAGGTGCCGAGCCCCCGGTCCCCGACTCCGCGCGCAGCGCGACCTCGCTGTCGTCGAATCCGAGCACCTCGAACACCGCCTCCAGACGTTGCTCGTCCAGCGGGAAGCGGCGCATGTTGAGCTCTGCCTTTGCTACCGCCGTCAGAGTCTCGATCAGGGTCTGGCTCCCGTCCGGCTGCGTTCGAAGCACGATGCTGTGCTTCTCGTAGCTGCCCGACTCGTTGACGAGAAAGACCTGCGGGAACCACGCGGTGGCGATCTCGCTGAACTGGTAGCCTCCTTGATGAACCTTCTCGTCGACTCCTGCCGTGTCGGGGTCGAAGGCCTGGCGCGCGTCCCGCCACCGGAGTGTGAGCACGCCCGAGAAGGCGTAGGTCTCGTCCCGCTCGGAGATCTCGTTCACGTCGTGTAGGTGGAAGCTGGCTCGAACCTCCACGGGACCCTCGGCCGGCGGAGGACCGAGCAGAAAGGCGTCGGGGGCGCCGATCGTTTGTGCGGTTGCGGTCCGTGGGCCATGCGGACCGATGACGGCGAGGAGCACGGCCACCGCCACCAGCGTGCTCATTCTTTCCGAAGGACGCATGCTGTCAGATCCAGCGCCGCCAATGCAGGAACCACCAGCACCCCACCGCAACCATCGTCAGCAGGCCGCAGACAACCCAAAAGCCCCAAGGGTCGTGTGCCTCGGGCATCCCGGCGACGTTCATGCCGAGCAGGCCCGTCACGAAGGTGAGCGGCAGGAAGACCGTCGCGACGACGGTGAGGTTGTAGGAGACGCGGTTCATCTGAGCCGACATCTGAGTCTCCATTCGATCGTGCAACAGCAGCAAGCGCTCGCGCGCATCCTCGAGTGTCTCGAGGTGGCATCCGACGTGCTCGGTCGCCGTGCTGAGGGCCACGCGGTCGTGGTCGTCGATCGAGAGCGAGCGATCCGCGGCGACGACGTTGAACAAGTTGCGCAAGGCGACGATCGGGCGGCGGAGGCGGAAGGCCCGGTGGCGGAGCGTAGCGACCGCCGCGAGTGGGGGCCCCTCGCTCTGCGACAAGACGCGATCCTCCATATGCTCGGTTTCGTCCGAGATCTCGGCGACTTGATTCTCGAAGCGGTCGGCGTAGTCGATCGCCATCTCCGTGAGCAGTTCCAACGGGCTGTTCGGACCGCACCCGTCGGCACTCCGAGTTCGTATCGCCTCGATGCCGTCGTTCCGTCCCGTGTGCGCGCTGAGCACGCGGTTCTTCTCGATCAGCAGTACGACGGATCCCGATCCCTCGGCCTGGTCGGCCTCGACGCCCGCACTGCCGTGCAGCGTGACGAAGAAGCCGTGGTCCAGCTTGACGCGTCGCGGAGCGGTGGGCGGATCGAGGAGTAACTGCTGGGCGCGCTGGTCAACGCCCGATGCGTGCGCGAGCCAGTCGCGGTCGCCGGGATCGGCGAGATTGACGTCGTGCCAGATGGCCGGCGGGGGCCCGGCGTTGCCCGGGCCTCGAGAGCCGAGTTCGACGCGGAAGCTCATTCGCGCATCGTCGCGAAGCGACGCGCGATCGCCTCACTGAGGCGTGCGAGCAGCTCCGCCTGGACCTCGACGCTCGCCCGGTATCCCGATTGCGTGATGGCCTGCTGGTAGTTGAACTGGTCACTGGCGAGCAGGCGGTGCCCTTTGGCCTGGTGGAGCGACCAGCGGCCGCCGAGGACGACCGTGCCCTGCTCGGTGCCGTGGAAACGCTCGACGTCGACGTCGAGCCGGTAGTCGATACGGTCCTCGCGTGCCGGGTCGCCGTCGACACGCACTTCCGGGAGTGCCACGGTCAGGTTCGCGGCGAGCGCCCGACGGACGCCGCGGGGCAGGGGCTCGCCCCAGTGGTGATAGGTGGCGGGGCGGATCTGGTACGCGGCGGTCTCGAGGACGAGTCCCGGTTGTCGCAGATAGTCGGCCAGCTCGATGCGTCCGAGCCCGAGGACCGCTTCGGCAGCCTCGCCGGGGGTCGATTCCGCGCCGCCGACTGCGGCGCCGGGCGCCGCGGATGTGAGGAGATAGTAGCTCGTTTCGGGCACGCTGCTGCACGCCGTCGCGAGGAGAAGCGCCAACACTACGGTTCGTCGTCTCATTGGCCCACCTTGGGTTCTGGATCGGGCCCTTGGGTCGTCGACAACACGAGGGCGCTGGGTCTGGCGTTCAGGGTCGTGAGGAGCTGGTCGAGGCCGGCGAGGGTCGCGCCGAGTCCGCTCACGGCACGCTGCAGATCCTCGTAGAGCGCCGAGCCGGGCGCCAGGCCCTCCATGGTGCGATTGAGATCGGCCAAGGTTGCCTCGAGCGCGGCCGGCAGTGCCTTGGTCGCGTCCTCCTGCAGGATGACATCGAGATCGGCGAGCGTGTCGCCCGCGGTTGCGACGGTCTTCGTGAGCGCGTCGAGCGTGCCCTCGATCGGCAGCTGCTGCAGCTTGTCGAGCAGCGCCGCGACCTTGAGCTCGATCTGCTCGAGTCCCGACGAGTAGGTGGGCAGGAAGGTGTGCCCGCCTGCCTCGTGCACCGTCGCGGCCGGCGGGTCGTCGAAGAAGTCGAGCGCCACGAACAGGCGTCCCGTGATCAAGCTGCCTGTCTTGAGCGAGGCCCGGAGGCCCGACGGCACACCGTCTGCAATAGTCTTCGCCAGCTGGTCTTGGCCTGCGGGAGTGTCCGGAAGGCCGACGCGGACGGGATCGACGCGGATGAGCGCGGCGACGCGCGTGTGTCCCTTCTCACCCAGGAGTGGGCTGTCGGCGTCGTAGCGGTACGGTGTCTCCACGACGCTGCCGATAGGAATTCCCCGGTACTCGACCGGGGCGCCGGCCTGCAGGCCGCGGAGCGAGGTGTCGAACAGCAGCACGTAGTCGAGGTGATGCTGGGCGGCCTGCCGGTACGTGCTCTCCGGGTCCGGGAAGAGGGTGAACTCGGCCAGCGGTTCGACCCGCTCGCCCGGCGGGCTTCCCGGCGGGAGATCGAAGGTCACGCCACCCATGAGCAGCGCCTCGAGAGATGCCGTCCGGACCGAGAGCCCGCTGGCGTTCAGGTCTACCGCGACGCCGCTTGCGTTCCAGAAACGGGTCGTGGTCGTCACCAGGTCGTCGTAAGGGGACTGGATGAAGATGCGGTAGCGGCTGTGCTTGGTCTCGAGGTCGAGCGTGCTGCTCTCGACCCGGCCGACGGTGTAGCCGTGGTAGAGTACCGGGTTCCCGGGACCGAGTGGGGCGGTCGTGGGGCTGACCAGGGTGAGGTGCAGGCCGGCGGCCGTCGGTGGCGTGATCGGGGGATCCTCGAGGCCGACGAAGTCGCGCCGTCCTTCGGCACCGGTGCCCGGTGCCAGCTCGATGTACGCGCCCGATAGGAGGGTGCCGAGTCCCGACAGGCCTGCACGCCCGACGCGTGGTCGCACGACCCAGAATTCCGTTTCTTCGCGCAGCAGCCGGCGCGTGCCGGGGTCGAGCCGGGCGCGCACGGTGACGCTCGCGAGCTTGTCCCCGATCTCGACGGCGTCGACGATGCCGACCGCGACCGCGCGGAACTTGATCTTGGTCTTGCCGACGTCGATGCCCTCGGCGGTGTTGAGCTTGATGGTGATCTCGGGCCCCTGCGTCAGGTATGTGTGGATCACCATCCATGCACCGATCGCCACCGCGGCGAGCGGTACGAGCCAGATCGCGGAGAGTTTCCGCGCGCGTTCCTTGACGACTGCGTCAGGCATCGGACTCCTTTTGGGCGGGCACCTGGTCCCAGATCAGTCGGGGGTCGAAAGAGCCCGCCGCCAGAATCGTCGAGACGACGACGCCCGCGAACGCCAGCGCGGCGTTCCCGGGACGGATCGTGAGCAGGTCCCCGAGGTTGATCAGGGCGACCAGGATCGCGACCACGAATACGTCGATCATCGACCACCGGCCGACCATCTCCGTTACTTTGTAGAGCCTCGCCCGATCATGCGGCGATGCGGTGGACGCCCGCGCGACGCCCAACACGAGCGTCGAGAGGATCAGGATCTTGGCGATCGGAACGACGACGCTGGCGATGAGGATGACGAGGGCGATCGGATACGCGCCCTCTTCCCAGAGCAGGACGACGCCCCCGAGAATCGTGCTCGGTGTCACGCGGCCGAGATTCTCGGTGTGCATGATGGGAAGGATGTTCGCCGGCAGTAGCAGCACTACCGCTGTCAGCAGCAGTGCGATCGTGCGTTGGAGACTGTCGGGCTTGCGAACGTGAATGGGCGCCTCACACCGAGGGCAACGATGCAGCGCGGCGCTCGACGCTTTGCCACAGACGTGGCAGGCCGCCAAGCCATGGGCCGCCGCGGTGCCCTGGGGATAGGCGCTCACGCGTCGCGGCCCTCGATGGCGTTCCAGACGTAGTGGCGGTCCAGGGCTGCGAGCGCCGCGGTGAGGCAGACGGTGAACGCGAAGAACGCCCAGAACGATGGACCGAGGAGCATCGTGGCCATCTTGGCGATTTTGATGAAGCTCACCAGGACGCCGATCAGGAACACCTCGGCCATGCTCCACGGACCGATCACGAAGACGAGGCGTCCGATGTGACGGAGCCAGGGGTAGCGACGGCCGGTGACGAGAGGCACGAGGAGCGCGATCACGCTGGCCGTGAGCACGGCCGGTGCGATCACGATGAACGTCAGCACGAGCGCCGCGAGGACGCGGCTGCCATCGTCGTAGAGCGCGCTGGCGCTCTCCGTGAGCGTCATCACACGCTCCAAGCCCGACGCCTTGAACGCGAGAAACGGGTACACGTTGGCCAGCATCAGGAGGACGGCCGCGGCGAGAGCGAACGCGAGCGGACGGTGCAGACCCTGCTTGGGCGATGCCGCGATCGTCGTGCCGCAGCGCGGGCATTGCGCCCGCTGTCCGGGCGCGAGCGGGCCCAGGTCGACGAGGAGGTCGCATTCGAGGCAGGCGACGGGCGTCGTGGCCGCGCGCGTCTGTGCCGCGTCCGCCGTCACGATCCCCGCTCGATGTCGCCGCGGCGCCTCACCGGACCGCGGGCGGCGCGAAGGCCGACGAGGTGGGCAATGAGAATCGCGGGATAGATCTGTCCGATCAACGCTTCAACGGTCGTGACTGCGCGCAGTATCGGTGTCCCCGGGACGACGTCACCGAAGCCGAGCGTCGTGAGCGTGACGAGGCTGTAGTAGAAGGTCTCGACGATGTGGCCGCGCGCGAGATCCGTTGCTCCGACCGCGCTCAGTGGACGGCCCTGCTCGAGAAGCGAGCCCGGCGCAATGATCTCGAACGTCGCGTATACCTGGGCGAAGAAGGCGCCGATCAGGATGTAGGTGCAGACTCCGCCGATGACGACGTCGAAGGTGACCTCCTCGCGCGTCATCACGTGCTCGAGGAGTACGCACGTGACGAAGGCGAGAAACACGGCGGGCAGCACGCGCGCCAGCGGCATGAGTGGCCCGATCCCCGCCGTCCAGATGATGACGTCGACCACGAGCGTCACGATCGCCAGCGAGAAGGCCAGCGAGCGCATGCGGCCTGCGTCGACGGCCCAGACGGCTGCGGCAATCGTGCACCAGCCCAGAAGCGCCTGCGAGATCAGGCCGTACGGGGTCGTCGCGACGACGGGCAGGACGAGCAGCAGGGCCATGAGCGTGAAGAGCAACAGCGTGAAGCGGGCCCGCGTCGAACTCGCGCCTGCGATCATCGAGCCGAGATCCCGCGAGCTGGCCGGAACGGCATGGCCGAGTCCTCGTAGGGTTCTCTACTTCTTGCGAGCGCGCGGTGCATTCCCGCCAGTAGCCAGAAAGCGCCGTGAGCGTCAAGCGAGTCCGGAGGCATCAAGGACGCGCCGCCCCGCTGCCTCTCGTAGACCTGTCGGCCGCCGACTTTCGTCGAAGCGCAGCTCGCGACGGCAACGGCGAGAAGACTCAGACGTTAGGTGCCTCGCCGGCATCCTGGCTCGATCCAGGTCGGGACGTCTACGACGCCATGCGCACTAGATCGGCGCCTTCTTCTCTCAGGTGTACGCCGCGTTCGAGATCCTTGCCCCGGGCTCCCTGACGACGTACGAGGGGGAGCCAAGCGATGTTATCGAGAAATCAGCTGCGTTGTGATCGCGGCCGGGTCCTGGTGGTTCCTGCGCTGGCGACGATGGGTCCGATGGGGCGGGGAGAGGCACTCAGGTGCAGCCCTCGCCGAAGTGCCGTGTTGGCTGTTCTCATGGTCGGCGGCATCCTAGTCGCGGGTTGCAGCAGCGTGTTCGGGCCCAAGGGCACGCTCGGGCCGGGGTCGATCATCCGGGGTCGGGGGCTCTACAGTGAGGTCATCAGCCGCACGAGCGACGAGCAGACACTCCGTGCGATCGTCCAGATGCGGTATGGCGAGTCCATCGGGCTGCTGACCGTCGCGAACATCACGGCGAGCCTCAAGTTCTCCACATCCGTCGGTGCGCAGTTCGGCTATGGTCCCTCGAGTAACTTCGAGCGGAACCTCGTGCCGCTCTCAACCGGGGTCGCCTATGAGGAGAGCCCGACGATCTCGTACACGCCCGTGAAGGGGGAGCGCTACGTCAGGAATCTGCTGTCGCCGATCGGGCTCGAGATCCTGGTCCTGTTCGGGGGGATAGAGCGGGGGGCGGAAGGGATCATGAAGCTCCTCCTCAAGCAGGTGAACGGCCTGCGCAATCCGCTCCATGGCGAGGTGGACGATCGGGCGCCATTCGACCGCGCTGTTCATCTCCTCGCCCAGCTGCGGCGCGCTGGGCTCGCGGACCTGACGGCGTCGCCGGACGCGGCGCAAGCCTTCGCGCTCGTCATTCATGGATACGCGCCCGAGGAACGACAAGCCGTTCAGGAACTGCTCCGGCTATTCAAGATCTCGGGATCTCCGGAGAGAGATGGGGGTGACATCGTGCTGCCTCTGCGCCTCGCCGTCGGTAGCGGTGAGCGGTCGCGGCTCGACGTGCAGACGCGCTCGATTCTCGATGTGCTCCATATTGCGGCCGCCGGCGTCCGGGTGCCGCCCGAGCACATCGAAGTGGGGGTCACGAATTCTGCCCTGGACGACATCCACCTGCCGGGGGGGTTCTTGGAGATCCAGCGGTCTAGCGAGCGGCCGCCGCGCGGGCGTGCGATGGTTGCCATCCGCCATCACGGCTGGTGGTTCTATATCGCCGCGGCAGATGGGCCGAGCAAGTTCGGTTTTCGACTCGTGGACACCCTGTTGACGATGGTTCAAGAAGGACGGCAGCCGAGTGCGCCCGTGGTGACGATTCCGGCGCGGTAGTACGGACTCGCGGTTCCGGGCGCCACGTGCACTAGAGCGGCGGCTGCACAACCTTATAGGACACCTGGCCGGCCTGATAGATCGGCTGGTACCACGTCGAGCCGCAGCGTGTGTAGTTGATGCCGTTCACCTCGACCCGGTCCATCGTGCAGCCGTCCGTTTGCGCTTGCGACTGAGCCTGGGCCGAGTTCAGGGTGGCCCCGATCACAAGCCCCGCAGCCAGCCCGACCACGGCCGCCGCGGCCGCGTCATCGTTATAGTAGTGCCCGCCGTAGTAGCCGCCATGGTAGTGGTGGTCGTCGTAGTAGTCCTGGCGGTCGTCCTGGCGGTCGTCGGCCCAGTCCTGCCGGTCGTCCTGTCGCTCCTGTCCGTGGTCCTGCCGGTCCTCGCGATTCTCGGTGTGGCTCGACTCCCGGCCCGATTGGCGGTCCTGCGCCGCCGACTGGCGCGAGCCCTGGTTCTGAGACGCCGTGCCCTGGCGTTGCTGCCCGGCACTCTGGCGACCCGATTGTGCCTGCCCCGAGCGGGAGCCGAAGTTGCCGCTCCGGGCGGCGCCGCTTCGCGAGTAGCCGCCCCCGCTACGATGTGACGACCCGAACGATCCGCCGCGCGCGGCGCCACCGCCACGCCCGCCGCCACGCGAAAAGCCGCCACCGCCACGCCCGCCGCCGCCCCGTCCGCGCGCGTCCGCCTCCGCGCAGACCATGATGACGCCGACGGCAATCGCGAGGCTGGCGAGCCACCACCGACGCCGCATCGACGTCACGGTGCGGACCCCCCGGGCGCTTGCGACGTCAGCCCGCGGGGCCGGAACGGGATCTTGGCCGCGCCTTCGGGTGGCGTGAACGCGAAGACGTCGTCACCGATGCGCGGCGCGAGATTCCACTCCGAGAACTGCGCCCGGAACTGCGGCTGTCCCTCGGCGCGCGTGTAGGTGATGACGATCCGCTGCGGCAGCGGGCGCTCACCGCGGGCGATCCAAATCTGCACGTCTTCCCAGTCGCCGTTGAGCGCCACGTGGTCGCACGGTACCCCGGCGATCGTGGCGGTCTCCACGTAGTGGATCTCGTTCACCCAGTCTGGGGCCTCCTTCGCCAGGCGCCCCTGTGCGAGGGTCGCCATGGGAAGATGCATGCCGAGGTCGTCGATGAAGTGCGCGATCGCGTCGTCGAGATCACCCGGCTGCGGGGTCGTGGCGTACACGTCGTCATCGATGTCGAAGACCGCGATCTGGCTCCCATCGAAGACCACCCCGCTCCGGGAGCCGTCACGACCGGTGGTGTCGACCCGGAGACGATCGGGGCGGCGAACGGTCAGCACGCGCGTCTCGCCGAACTCGATCTTCTGTCCCCACGCCTGCATGATGTCGTAGCCGATGTCGAGGGTGACCGAGAGGGCCTTGGCTTTCCCGAGAAAAGCGCTCATCCGTTCGAGGCTCTCGCCCGCCTTTGCATCGACATCGACCTCCCGAACCGGCGTGACACCCGCCGTGGCCGAGCATCCGAGTGCCAGCGTTGCGGTGATCGCCACCGCGGCCAGCGTGCTTCGTCGTGTTTCTCCAACGCGCATAGTCGTCTTCTCCTTCTGCATCGCCCGCGTTCTCTAGAAGATCAGCTGGAGCCGCAGACCGAGGATCCGCGGCCGTGTCGACCGACTTGCCGCTCGCGCGGCGCTTCTGTGCTGGTCCGATGACCTGGATGTCGGGAGTGAGCAGCATCCAGGGGGTGATGGCGATGTTGTAGAACACCTCGACCCCCCATTCGTCGCGCAGGAATGACCGCGTCGTGAACGGCAACTGCAGCTGCGGCTCGTTCATGAAGATGTAGTAGTAGCCGATGCCGAAACGATCGAGGTCGCGATTTGGAATGATGCCCTTGCCGCCGATGCCGGCACTGACGAAGTACTCCGCCGGGGTCGGATTTCCCTCCGAGGCGCCGAAGCGGCCGAAGATACCGACACCTCGACCGGCGTCCTGGTCGATCTCGTACAGGAACTGGTCGAAGTTGTAGAACGCGGCCCACGTGTCCTGCTTCGCTTGCAGCGCTCGATTCTCGATCACGAAACCCAACCGCTGATCGATGGAGACGTACTTCTTGTTGGAGTAGAACGCGCCGACCAGTTGGTGTCCGGTCAGACCGAAGAAGTCGGTTCGCACGCGTCCTTCTATTGCAAACACCAGGTTGTCGGAGGCGATATCGTCGAAACCGGCGGTACGGGCGTCGCCGGTCGCCGATAGGAGAGAAGCGCTCACGATCGCGTGGTTCGGGTCTTTGGTCGGTAGCACGATCACTCCCGCACCAAGCGTAGAGTAGGGAACGGCGAGGGCGACCGGGTTGATGTTGAGGGCCGTATTGAGGAACTGGATGTCGCCCTTCCCGCTAGCGAACTCATTCCTGTCGCCCGACAACGTGTCGAATTTCCCAAAGGTCACGCCCCCGTAGTGGGAGAGGAACTGCGTGAAGGTCACGTTCGGCAGGCCAACGTTCTCGCCGAGCCGTCGGCTCACTGGCGGTCGGCCTCGTACGCGGCCGCGTGCTCGAGCAGAATGCGCCGCACCTCCTCGATGGTCTCCGGCTTGCCCTGGGACGAGTGCCCCGACCGGACCACCAGCTCCGAGACCACCTCGTCGATGTGAGCGCTCTGGTATCTGACGACCCCGTCGTTGCCCTCCTCGGGGGGGCCGTCGCCCTTCACAGCGATGATCGAATGCGCCGGTATCTCGGGCGGCACGGGAATGGACGCCACGATCAGCAAGGCGGGATTGCGGGGGTTCATGTTGTCGATCGCGGTCGGCGGTCGGCGCAAGGCGGTGGCCAAGCGGGCATCGTCATTCCTCGTCGCTGCGAGCGCGAGATTGCCGAGCACGTTGGTGGGCAGCCGCACCAGCGAGGCGGCGATGGCGCCGATCCGCCCACTCGCGAGCAGCGCGCCGCGATGCGGTGTGGAGATGAAGATCACGCGCCCGACGAACGGCAGGGGCGTGTAGAACATCGACCGTGCCAGGATCTGGCGCATGTCGGGGGGGAGGTCGACCTCGTCGAACGGCTTGTCACTGATGCGGTCCCAGAGCTGCGTACCGGTGTCGATGGCCGTCAACTTGGTGAGGATGCCGCCCTGGCTGTGTCCCATCACGACCATCCGGCGGAGCGCCGGATCCGCCGCGTCGGGATCGAACTGCTCGACCGCCGTGCTGAGGGCGGTCCGGAGCCGGCCCGCCGAGAAGCCGATCGGATTGCCGCTGTCATAGAGGAAGAACCAGAGTTGGAACTTCTCGCGGATGCGCGGGTCGCCGAGAAGCTCGTTCGTGAGCTCCGCCCAGTGTGCCGGGCTCGACAGGGTGCCGTGCACGAGCACCAGGGGGATCTTGCCGGCCCGATACGGGTACAGCGTGAACAGCCCGTCCCGGGCGCGATCGCGCGGCAGCAACGCCGACGTGAAGAAGCCGCCGCGGAGGAACGCCATCAGCTCGAGTGCGTAGATCGGGTTGTGGTCGAGTTGGTAGGCGAGCGCCGCGGTGGAGTCGAACTCGAGGGGCTGCGGGAGCCCATCGACGGTTACGGTCGAGGCCCGATCCGCGGCATGGAGCTCGAGACGTCCCCGAACCCGTCCGGTTGCGAGACTCCCGCGCGCGTCCTCGATGCGGACGAAGGCCGTGACGGGTACCTTGGTCCACGGTCCTATGCGCTCCGAGCCGACGATCCTCGTGCCGTCCTCGGCGGGGGCCAGACTGGCGGCGAGCGGCGCCCCGATTCCCGGACGTCGGTAGCGGTTTCGCAGCCCGTGGACGCCGAGCGTAGTCGTCGGAACGAAGTGCTCGAGCGGATAGCCGCCCCACGTGAGGTTCGCGGGGTCGACCGCCAGCTCGAGCGTTCCGAACGGGAGCGCGTGTGCCCCCGCCTTCAACTGGACCTCGGCGCGTTTCCTGCGCCGCGCACGGGCCGGTTTCCCGACGCCCTTGAGCTGCCGGCTGCGGGCCGGAACCCGCGAGGCGGATTCTTCCGGCGCCGCCGCGAGCCCACGCGCGAGTCCCTGGTTGTAGAGGTCGTAGGCAAGCCGCAGCCGTGGATCCGAGCGATGAAGCTGCAGCTGGTTGCCCTCGCCGGGGAAGAGCAGCGCGTAGGCGTAGACGGCGGAGGCTAGGAAGTAGGTCGCATCGCCCATGCGCTCACCGTGGAGGAATGACAGCTCGGCGAGTGCAAACAATCGATGCTCGTCGCCCGTCGGGGCGAGCCCCGCGTGGAGTTCGGCGAGTACGGCGGAGGGATCCTCCTTGAAGCGATCGAGAAGCCCGAGGCGCCGGAGCACGATCTTGGATGGCTCGGACGGCCGTCCGGCGGAGAGCGCACTGGCAGCTTCCTCCCGAAAGGCCGACTGCGAACTAAGCCGAGAGACGCCGACGTGGGTAGCGCAGTCTGAGAGGAGCAGCGCTATGCCGACCGCGGCCGCAATGCGTGGGACCGATCGAAACGCTCCCGCTCGCTCACCTCCGCTGGCCGCGCAGTCTATACGCACACGATCCCCCCCCTGAGCCCGACCCTGTAGCTTGCCGCACCCTTGCTCTCAAACGCTTGGCTGGCGAGACCGCGCGCTGCCGTGGAGGCTACAGCCCCCCGCCCCACTTGTACTGCCAGAAGGCCCCCATGGTGTCGAAGCTGCTCCCGCTCCGGGAGGAAACCGTGGCGCTGCCGGAGAGCACGATCGACTGGGCACGACTGAGTGGCACCGACAGGGTACCGCCTAGACGCGCCTCGCCCAGGTCTTCCCCCGTTTTGCCATCGATGGTGGTCCGCCCGCCTCCATAGAAGGTGGCGTTCAGCGCGCCCCACAGCCCCGGCAGGAACGAGTAAATGACGTGAGTTTGCAGCGTGTAGATCGGGTCCTGCTCCAGCCGGCTCCCGCCAAGGAAGTCGTCGTTGTCGGTGTAGAAGACGATGCCGCCGGAGAGTTCGAGCGTCACCCGATCGATCCGTTTGGAGAACCCGACCTCGGGCTTCACCGACCAGCGATTGGTACCGATGTTCACCAGCTTGTCGTCGTCGTACTGCTCCCCGGGCGCTGTCACGCGCAGGCTGCCGCCGAGAATCAGGTCCTGCTCGTAGTCGCCGAAGTCCTCGAGGGAGAGCGCCGGGGCTCCGTAGAAGTTCATCGCAAGCCGGATCGAGGGGTCACCGAATCCCGAGACGCTACGCTCGCGCCGCATGCCGTTCATGCGCGCCGAACCCGACACCCACACGTACGGGGCAACCAGCTGGAGCTTCGCCGACTGACCGAAGAGGCTCAAGGAGCGCACGTAGGCGGTTATGAGGTTCTGCACCGTGACCTCGCCGTCCTCGATCGGCAACGAGGGATCGAAGGCGACGTCGCCGCGAGTGTATTTGTAGCCAAGGAGCAGGAAGTTCATTCCCACTGGGGTATTCGCGTAGGCCCGCGGTTCGAGGTCCTGTGCCATCGAAGGCCGAGGAAGCAACACCCCAGTCACTACGGTGGCGATCAGGAGCCCCGCAATCCGAGCGCGGATACCTTTTCGAGCAGTCGACACGGTCTGGACCGAGTTGCGCAGTATCACTCCGCAGCGCGGCGATCGAACGTCTCGAGACGAGGTGATCAACGGGAGCCGCTCTCCAGCGTCGAGTTGCCCGTACCTGCGCCCCATGAGACCGACGCTCGCAGGCGCGCGCCAGGTCTGGTAGGCGGCGTTCGTGACGATTCAAGATCTCGGAAGTCTCGGTGAGCTGATTGCTGCCGTCGCAACCATCGCGACCCTGTTCTACTTGGCGATGCAGATCCGAGCCAGTACGGTCGTTGCCCGGGCAGAGGCCCAACGCGGCGCCCAAAGTGCAGCAGTTCCCACACAGCTCGCCATCGCCCAAGATCCAGAACTAGCCGCCCTCTTCCTGAGGGGACTCGCGGATTACCCCAATCTCGATCCCGTCGAAGCTACGCGATTCGCATTGCTGCTCCCGTCGCTCCTGGACGGCGTGATGCGGATCATGCGTGACTCGGAACTTGGGCTTGCGGATGACGACGACGTCGAACTCGCTCGAGCTACGGTCAAGCGGTTTCTCTCCGCTCGTGGTGGAAGAGCCTGGTTCGAAGACTACGCGAGCTCGCTCCCAAAGCCGTTTGCTCGATTCGTGGCCCGCGAGATAACCGAACGGTAGCGCCGCGCGTGAGGTGCCGGGCGCCCACGACGCTTGATAGACAGTTTCGAATTCGTCCAGCTCCCCATCTCGATCGTGCTCGGCTTCGCAATCTCGGAGATCCTCGCAGGATGGGGCCATCGTCCTCGCGCTTGCCGCCATGTGGTCCGCTTTGATCCGAGCTCTCGCGAACACGATCTGCAATCTCAATACGAGCGAAGCCGGCAATCCCACCCACTCTCCGGCCTCCTCGTAGGTGCGACCGAGAGTCTGACCGGGCGGCCGGAAGCCCGACCCGTGAAGCGGGGAGGAGGACGACCCCTACACGTAGCGGTTGGGGCGCACTGGTCGCGCTGCCACGCTCGCCTTGGTGAAGGTAAGGGACTTGATCGCCCTGATTGAATCGGATGGGTGGTTTCAGGCGCGAATGAAGGGGAGTCATCGGCAGTTTCGGCACGCAACGAAGCGGGGGACGGTCACCGTCGCCGGCAATGACGGACGTGACGTCCCTGCAAGAACGCTCAACGGCGCGTTGAAGCAGGCGGGCCTGAAGCGATAGGGTGAGTGAGTGCGTTACCTAGTTGTCGTCGAGAAGGGACCGACGTCTTTCGGCGCCTACGTCCCCGACCTCCCAGGTTGCGTTGCCGCGGGAGCCACGCGCGCAGAAGCGGTGGCGCTGATCCGTGAGGCCATCGAGTTTCATATCGAGGGCCTGCGACAGGCAGGCGAATCAGTTCCACGGCCGATGTCTACGAGCGAGATCGTCGATGTCGAAGCCGCCTAGCAGGGCGCTGCAGCTGACGCCCTCGGTGCTTGCCAACTCGACCGTCTTCACCGTACGTTTACCGGATAGGCATGGGGCGTTGGATGACACGAATCCGGGCTGCGGCTGGGCGCCCGATCCGTTGGGCGGCGGGGCCTGAGCTGCGGCTAGCTGTCGCAGCACTGACGCTCAGGCCTGCACGGAGCAAGACTTGACGGTCCAAGACCTAGGCAGCGTTGGTGAGTTCGTTGCGGCGTTGGCGACGCTTGTCACCCTAGTCTACCTGGCTCTCCAAATCCGTGCCAATACTCGGGTAATGCAGGCAGAGTCCGACCGTGGACTCGTGAACATCGCGAACGTACTGGCGACCGCGATCGGTTCGAACAGGGAGGCAGCTTCGATCTTCAGGCGCGGTCTGTCGGATCACGAGTCGCTCGACCCGGATGAGCAAGTTCAGTTTGCGTTTCTTTTTACACCCCTTGTCAATCAAGCGAGCAGTGCATGCCAGGACTTCCACTTGGGAATCACAGATCAAAAACGATTCGAGACGGCTGCCGCTGCTGCGATCGGGATGCTGAAGACCCCTGGTGGACGAACGTGGTGGAAGCTGTACTCGCAGACGCACTCGCCTGAATTCAAGGTGTACGTCGAGGCTCAGCTTCATCAGAATTGATAGCGCGCCGCGGACTATAGCGAGACACTCCTCACGGTTGCAGAACTCTCACTTGCTCTTGCCGGCTTCGCGAGCATGGTCAGCGTGCTTGGCCGAGATCGTGCGAGCAAGTCGGCCGCAGCGGATGTGCTCTCGCTTCGAATTATGTTGGAAGTGACGCTCTTGAACGCGGCACTCGCCGTCTTTCCCCTTCCTTTCCTCGAACCCGGGACGCTCGAACCTGGAATCTGGCGAATCGCCAGCGGACTCCACCTGATCGGCGGGATTGGGCTCGCGAGCTTTGGCATCTACCGCTATCGAATTGGTCTCCCGGACCCAGACCCGCTCTGGATCTCCGTTCTAGTCACTGGCTTGTCCGTGATCAGTTTGCTGGTGGATTTCGCCAACGTCGTTGGCGTAGCTGGAGCCAACGCCTTCTCCCTGTTTCTCGCGGCTCTCCTTCTGTCGCTGACTGTAGGCGGGCTCAAGTTCATCGTGGTCGCGGGCTCCATCTTTGACGTGGCGGAAAGCTAAGTCGCCGCCGAACGAGGCGCTGCAGGCGGACGTGGCGGAGCGACCAACCCTCGCAGGGCCGCGCCAGGTCTGGTAGGGCGGCTTGTCGTGACTCTTGAAGACCTCGGCAGCCTTTCCGTTAGATACAAGGCGGCGAAAGTGACGGAGGCTTCGCTCCTCGAAGTAACTGCAGAGATATCCGTCGCGTTCGCGGGATTCATCGGTATCTTCCTCGTCCTGGCCACACGAGAGGGCCGGTTCCCTGGGGGCGCTGCCCTCACGATCAGGACAATTGTCATCTGCAGCGTGGGGCCGGTGTTCTACTCCGCGTTACCTCTGGTGCTCCACGCTCTGGGTGTTTCCGGGCCGCCCCTTTGGCAAGTTTCGAGCCTTGCCGTGGGACTCATTGCCATCGCCGCTACCGCTTACATGGCCCGCTACTCTCGAACTGTTCCCCGTGCGGAGCGATGGCCCCTCCTGAGTTTCCAGAACCTCGTCGGGTCGACGTTCGCCGCGCTCATGTTCACGTGTCATTTCGGGAACGCGCTCGCGTGGCCATGGGCGCCGTCTGCTGGCGTGTACCTCCTGGCGGTCTGGTCGACCGTCGCGATTGCCGGGACGAACTTTGTTGAACTCATCTTCCGCGAGGTGCTGTAGGCTCGCCGCGTGTTCCCTGGGATCGGTTCTCCCAATCTCCGCCGTCGAGTTGCCCGTACCTGCCCCCTCTCGACCAAGGCTCGCAGCCGAGCGCCAGGTCTGGTAGGCGGCGTGTGGTGACGTTGCAGGACTTAGGAAGTATCGGCGAGCTCGTTGGTGCGATCGCGACCGTCGGCACGTTGCTCTACTTGGCCATCCAGATTCGGGCCAATACGCGGACGGTGCGTGCCGACGCGCGCCGCAGCCACTTTATCGCGGAATCCACAAGCTACGCCTCGATCGTCGAGAACCACGACGTGGCGAAGATGTTTCAGGCCGGGCTCGCGGATCCCAAGTCACTCGATGCGCCGGATCGACTCCGATTCATGTTCCTGCTGTCCCCCTTCGTCGCGCACGCCCAACTCGAGTTTCTCGAACATCAGGAGGGACTTCGAGACTCAGTGATGTTCGAAAGGAACTTCAATACCCGTCTTCAGTTTCTACGAACTCCGGGCGGCCGCAAATTCTGGGATCAGCAGCGGCAGATGTATGACCAGACGTTTGGGGCTTCTGTAGACCGCTGGCTCGCCGGTGAATCCGATGACGCGTGATCGCCGACGGACGCCCATTGGGGTTCTGCTCGCAGCGGGACGGCGGAACCGTTGGGCGGTGTGGAGATTGTGCCACAATGACCGCAGCTGACGCTCTCCTGACGATCGCGGAGATGGCCGTCGGATTCGCCGGATTCTCGGCAGTCGTCGGGGTGTTCACCACGCGTGGCGAGTTGTCACGGCTCGATCGCTCCCGGTTCGTCTATCTGTTTACGAGCGCCTTCGCGGCAGCGGTACTTGCATTCGTCCCGATTCTCCTGAGTGAGAGTGGATTCGAGGGGCCCGAACTCTGGGTCGCCTCCAGCGGCACGATGGTAGTCGTCTGGCTCCTTGGGGCCGCTCTCGGGCTCCGAAATCGCGACCCGTCGGTGACGTCGATTGTGGAAGGGCCGCTCATGTTCATTCCTGGCGTGGGCAATCTCCTGATCCAGATAGGCAACGTATGGGGAGCGTTCTGGCACCCATCGCCTGCCATCTACATCGCAGGGAACCTCATCTGGTTGTACGCGACCGGCCTTATCTTCGTGTCGATCGTGCTCGAGCGTCCCGCCGCGCGACCAGCGACTGATGCGGACGTCGAATAGCGCGGTTCAATAGCCATGGGACTTCCGAGACCCGTCGTCCGGATAGCCAACGCGATCACAAACTTCGCAATCATCGTCGGCATTCCCCGACCTCCCTACACCCGCAACAACGCGCTCGTCATTGAGACCGTCGGGCGGCGCTCCGGTCGGCGGCATCGCGTTCCGGTAGGATATCTCGACGACGGCGGCAGGATCATCGTGGTCGTGGAGGACGGGCCTCAGTCGAACTGGGTTCGGAACGCCCTTGCCAGAGACGGGCAACTCCGAATCCATTTCCGAGGCCGCTGGCGGCCGGCGGATCTCCTTCTGCTCGAGGAGGATCCTGAGTCCTATCTCTCGCGAATGAATCGCATCCACGCCGGCCTCGTTCGCAGCCGAGCGCCGGGTCTGGTAGGCGGCGTGTCGTGACCATCCAGGATCTAGGAAGCATCGGGGAGGTAATCGGTGCTTTGGCGACCGTTGCGACGCTTGCCTACCTCGCCATCCAGATCCGAGCCAACACACGGGCGACGTTAGCTGAGGCACGCAGAACGACGCTGCATCATCGGACATCAGGACTCTCGGAGATCATCGCGAACGAGAGCGTCGCGCGCATCTTCGAGAAGGGACTGGCCGATCGGAAATCGCTCTCCTCCACCGAGCGGATTCGATTCGATACCCTCTTGTCTAGACTCGTCGCCGATTGTGACCTGCTGGTTCGCGAGCAACACGAAGGCTTCGCCGAGACCGACATGGTCGATCCCAGCTTTGTGGCCACCACACGGCTGCTGCGTAGTCCCGGCGGGAGGCAATTCTGGGGGCAATTGCGCGGCAGTTTTACACCCGCCTTCCAGAAGCGGGTCGACGCCGTTCTCGATGCGGACAAACGAAGGTCGCTGGAACCGTTGAAGGGACGGGATGATCGGTGACGCATCGTGTAACGTTTGACGACATCGGGTCGCGCGGCAGCTGAGTAGGCGATCCGTTCGACAGTTCACACAACGCGCAATGCAAATCTCATCGACTCCGATCCTTGTAGCTGCTGAGCTAGGCTTTCTTTTCATGTTGGCATGGCGCTGCGCCCGAAAGACGCCGCGGCATGTGAACATCGTGCCTATCTACGCCTACTTACTATGGTTAACAGCATTCGGAGCACTGACCAGCGTTCTCGGCGCTCGCGGCGTTTATGTCTCCGAGCAGATCCTCAAGACGTTTCCCGGCTTTTGGCTCCTGTCGGTTACGATCATCGCGGCGGTCTTGCCAGTGGTTATGTTTCCCAGCGTTCGGGTTGGCCTCCGTCAGATCGTCGACGTTACGCCTTGGCATTGGTTCGCCTATTTCCACGGTCTTCGGATCGCAGCACTCGGGACCGCCTACAAAACGATGATCGGGGAGTTTCCAGCTTACTTCGAGTACTTTGTCGGCATCCCGGATCTCTTTTTTGGAATCTCAGCTTTTTGGATTGCTCGAAGAGCAAAACGGTCCGAGCTCACCGAACGGAGCTTCTTACTTTGGAATCTGCTCGGCGTTCTTGTGATAGTGCCTTTGGCGCCCATACTCCTACAGCTCGGTCTTCCGGGCCCTCTTCAAGTATTTACGAGCGTGCCCGATACTCGAGCAACGCTCACCTACCCGATGTCTATCGCACCCGTATTCGGTGTACCGATCTTCGTCCTTGTAAACCTTTGGGTAGCCTGGCGCCTGGCGGAGCGCCGCTGATAGTCGGCGCTCGCGTACTGGCCTTTCGCAGCGACGAACGCTCGCAGCCGAGCGCCAGGTCTGGTAGGCCGCGTGAGGTGATAGTGAACTGGGAAGCGGTCGGAGCTGTCGGTGAAATCCTCGGTGCGCTCGCGGTTGTTCTTACGCTCGGCTATCTGGCGAGGCAGGTGCATTTCGCGCGCGAGGCCGCAGGTGATGCGAATCGCCTAAACCGCGCGAACGGCGTGACGGAAATGGTGCTCGCGACTGCGACCAACACCGAGCTTCTCAGCGGCATCTCCAAGAGCCACGGACTTGCGCCCTTCCACGAGGCGTACGCCGCGCAGTTTGGAACAACCCCCGATGAAGCCGCTCGCTCCGATTGGTTTCACGTCTACTACTTTTGGCTTCACTGGGGCAATTTCGCGTCCGTTACTAGTTCGAAAGACATGGTCGAGCTTACAAACCTAGTGTCGACCTTTTACCAGATTCCAGCGGTGAGATACTCGTGGGAGCACAGCCCCTATGCCAAGCCGATCCTTGACCCAGAATTCGTTGAGTTCGTCGAAAGCACTCTATCAATCGCATCCCAGGACTCGGCATGACGTGCGCGCATCAGGCCCTTTGCTCTCGGCGAGCCAGTCAGCGGTTGGCGATAGAAACGAGTATCGGCGCGGGGTTGGATCTCGAGCGCTACGGTGCGGCCGATGACGGTTTGCCAGGTGGAACCGCGGCCTGACAGGATGCTGCTACGCGAGTCTTCGCTGTTGTGACACCCCGCCGCCGTGGGTTATACTAATGGTATGAAGACTGCGGTATCGCTACCTGATGAGGTCTTTCGAGAGGCCGAGCGCCAGGCGCGTCGGACGAAGAAATCCCGCAGTCAGCTGTACGCCGAGGCGCTGAGCGAGTATCTCGCGCGCCACGCCCCGGATGAGGTTACCGAGGCAATGAACAACGTCGTCGATCAACTGAACCAACCAACGGACCCCTTCGTGTCGGCGGCTGCACGCCGCGTCTTGGAGCGCACTGAGTGGTAGAGATCGCTCAGGGCGAAACCTGGTGGGCAGACCTGCCGGAGCCCACGGGCTCGGGTCCGGGGTTCCGACGGCCCGTCGTAGTCGTCCAGGGCGACGCGTTGAATCGTAGTAGGATCGCCACAGTCGTCTGCGTACCACTCACGAGCAGCATCGCGTGGGCCGACGCACCCGGAAACGTGTCCCTGCCTTCGAAACTCACCGGCCTTCCCAAGGACTCCGTCGCGAACGCGTCCCAGATCATTGCATTGGATCGGCAATGTCTATGTGAGCGTGTCGGGAAGTTGGCCGCCAGAAAGCTTGCGCTCGTGCTGAGCGGCGTTGACATCGTGCTTGGCAAATGAGCCGCCTAATACGCCGCCGCTCCGCTAGGTGGCGTAAGTGGATCCTTTCGAATCATTGTCGTTGTGCGCCGAGGTCGCCATCGCGATCACAGGTTTCTCTGGCGTCGTGCTCGTCTTCGGGGACAACAGCCGGTCGTCAGCAGCACAAGTCGATCCTGTTCTATTTCGAATAATCTTCACCGGTACGCTCACTCCGCTCGGCTTGGTTGTCATCGCGTTTCTCCTTGACGCGGCAGAGTTCGAGCATCACGTAGTATGGCGCATCTCCAGTGCCGTGCATGCCGTAGTAGTTAGCCTTCTATCCGCCTTCGGCAGCGGTACCTCAGAACAGCGCCGATTGTTCTCACTCACTCGTGGGGGCCGGGTTGTGACATTCGCTTCCGTGCTCGTGATTGCGCTCTCGCTACTCAACGCGGCTAGCCTGCACCAATTCTGGCCCTTCTTATTCGCCGTCTGGTACGGAATGGCGCTTGCGTTGTTTGCGTTCGTACAACTCGTCTTCTCGTCCCGCCCTAATCAATGACTCGCGAGACCGTGCGTCTGACCGGTCGTCTCACGCGGCACCGGGCGCAACCTTTCCGTACCCCCGGCAACACGTTCTCAGCCTGCGAGCGCCAGATTTTCGTGCAACACCCTGGGATGGCGGGCCGCGATTCTGAGAAGCGCCAGCGCCGGGCCCTCGGGCATGCGTCGGCCCTGTTCCCAATTGCGCAGGGTGTGGACGCTGATCCCGAGCGCCACCGCGAACATCTGCTGCGACAGTCCGGTAAACCGGCGGAGAGCAGCCACGTCCTGCCCGCTCTTCAACTTCCCGCGTGCGAGGCGGTCCCGAAGCCGTCGCGGGATTGCGCGGGCGAAGTCGGCATCGGTGAGTTCGGGAATGTCGCCAGTCATCGTCTTGCCCCGCCGACGTACATGCGAAAGAGCGCGCGCTCGCGTCGCGTCGCCATGCGAGCACTGACGATTCGAGCTACGTCGTCTGTCTCCTCGGTGTAGACCACGACGACAACCCCTCGCGCGACCGGACCGACGGCGACGAACCTATCTTCATCCTGACTGTGCTCGGCGTCGTAGATCCCGAGGTAGTCACCGCGCTGATCGGCTCTCGGGCGATGATGGGTGGAGGAAGTTGCCTTCGTGCCCGCTTGGATCGGTCCTCCCAATCTCCGCCGTCGGGTTGCCCGTAGGCGTCTCTTTCGGCCAACGTTCGCAGGTGAAAGCCAGGTCTGGTAGGCCGCGAGGGTGATCGTGAACTGGGATGCGGTTGGTGCCGTCGGCGAAATCATTGGCGCACTCGGCGTGATCGTCACGCTCGGATACCTAGCGCGGCAGGTCAGCGAGAACTCGCGGCAAATGAAGACCGCCTCGGTCATTTCGATTAACCAACTCGCAAACGAAGCCTTTGATCCCATCTACAACAATGATCGAAACATCCGCATCTGGACTCAAGGCCAAGCCTCGCCACCAGAATTGAGTGCCGAAGACGAGGCTGTCTTCAGCCTCTTGATGTCCAGACTCGTCAACGTATTCCTAAAACTCCTGGCGATGTCGTATGGCTCGACGAGATGGGCGGTTCCGATCTCCTCACCGAAGAGGCCAGAAAGATCCTAGACACCAGCGATGTGCGCCAACGTGGGATCACACACACCGTGAACGGACAGGATGATCGATGACGGCAGTCCAACCAGCAGCGTGTAACGCTCGACGGCGGGGAAACCCGAGACCGTCCATTTCTTGTTAGGCGGGCGAAAGGGGCCATGGACCGAGCCGAGATCCTGCTACCTGTACTAGCGCTAGCGAGCCTCACGCTCTTGGTCCTGTTCGCGCTCGGCGTTCTCAGGGTCAGCGGCATTGCCAGCGGCAGGTTCGCGCAGTCCTACTACAAGCTGTTTCGTGAGAGCGACGATCAGGAGCCGGACATCGTCCGGGCGATCTCGCGGAACTACCACAACCTCCTCGAACTTCCCGTCCTCTTCTATGCAGGCTGCCTTCTGGCCTACGCGGCAGATCTCGTTTCGCAGCCGCTAGTCACCCTCGCGTGGGTGTTCGTCGCCCTCAGGCTGGTCCACACCATGATTCACGTGACGTGCAACCGCCTCGGGTATCGCATGACCGCCTTTGTGACTAGTTTCTTCGTTCTGCTCGGCTTCTGGGTTGTCCTTGGCCGGGCATTGTTGGTTCAAGGCTGAGCCAGGCGTTGAACGGACGGGATGATCGGTGACGAAAGTCCGGGAACATCGCGTGTCCGAGGGGGCGGGACCGCTGGGACGGCCCGATTCTTGGCAAGGGGCGGGAGAAGCGAAGTGACACTTTTCGAGTACGTTGCCGTCGCTGCCTCACTCGTCTGCTCGTTTTCTGCGGCACGTCTGTTGGGTGGCGTCACGGCTACACTTCGGCCAGAGCGAAGGTACTGGGTCCACGCCACGTGGGTCTTCAGTGTCGTCTTCGGAATCAGCCTCGCGTGGTGGCTTTTCTGGTCGTACCGAGAAGTGGAATGGGACTATCTGCGCTTCCTGCTCGCGTTGTCTCCACTCGCGATTCTCTACGTACTCACCTCTCTGCTCATCCCAACGGATGTTGACGCTGTCTGTTCCTGGCGAGATCACTACGCTGGGATTCGAGTTCGTTTCTTCGCGCTCAACCTTGCCTATTTGGCAACAAACACTCTGAACACCGCGGTGTTGCTCGGCCAGCCCGTGTTCTACCAGCAGAGCATTCTAACGGGGGCAATGGGCGCGGTGTTCGTTGCAGGCATGATCTCGGATCGCCCCAAGCTGCATGCTGCAATCGTGCTAGTCCAGGTGGGGGCTATCCTGCTCGGAGCGAGCTTTGCGCTGCGCCCAGGCTCGTTCGGCGCTGCCCCATAAGGCTCAACCAGATGGGATGACAGCGTCCTCCCTCAACGGCCGCTCGGCAGCCCGGCAAGGGCACGCGCGACACACCGGCCCTACCGAGGACCCCCTAAATGCAAAGCCACCCAAGGGAATCGAACCCTCGACCCTCCCGACAACGAATACGGTTACACCGCCCGGTCAGGCCGTGTCGGGTTTCTGCGGCACGAGGAGGACTACGAACGAGAGGACTGCGATGCTCAACAAGAAGAGGAGGGTGAGCGTGTATGAGAACGGAAGCCAGGACCGAAGCTGAGGTGTCAGTCCCGCCACCTGGAATCCGAGGATGCCCAGCCCAATAGGAGCGACGACGAACGCCAGTTTGGGTGGGGCATAGGCATAGCCGCGGATTCTCGATTTGTTGTCGATGTGGTTGCCCCAGACGGCGAATCCGATGTGGTAGACAACCAATGTCGCCGCCGCCACGAGATCGGCGACGTGTTGCATGGGCGGCAGTTCTGCGAGCACCCGAGGGAGAAAGCTGAAGAACACAACTCCGAGGCTTGCCGCGAGAAGCACCCAGATCATGTTGGATGCGTAGGTATTCCAAGCCTCTCGTTGCCGCATGGTGAGGGCCACGACCACACCGCTGAAGCCTGTGAAGCCGGTCGCTACCTCGGCAAAGTTTTGGAGCAGGTCTACATTCATTGAGTTCGCAAGAGGGCACGATCCCTCGATGCCCCTTTCATTCTGACTTTTCCGATGCGGGGTCTCAAGGGACGGTCCTCCGAAGATGCCTACTTCCAAGTGGACAACCTCGAAGCCGGGGAGTGCTCGATATAGCGGCGGGCCCCACCTCGATATAGCGGCGGGCCCCACAAGGTCTTGGGCATGCCGGTATAGTCCAACTGGACGCCGATCCGGTGCAGACCGACGCAACCCCCGCGCAAACGCCGTACCAGGCTGATCGGCTCTCGGGCGATGATCGGTGGAGGAAGTCGCTTCCGCGCTTCCTTGGGATCGGTCCTGCCAATCTCCGCCGCCAGGTTGCCCGAACCTGCTCTCTTTGGACCTACGCTCGCGGCCGAGCGCCAGGTCTGGTAGGCGGCATAAAGGGGGGAGGGCCCGCGTGACACTTCAGGACTGGGGCGCAGTCGGTGAGTTGGTTGGCGGAGTCGCCGTCATCTTCACGTTGGTGTACCTGGCCGTTCAAATCCGTCAGAACACCACGTCTCTGCGCGAGACAACCGCGCGTCAAACACTCGATGCAAACGTACGGCTGGCGCTAGCCCCAGTCGAGCACCATGAGCTGTCCGAGACGCTCATTCGCGGCTTCGAAGGGCTCGACAAGCTTGATCCGGCTGAGGGCTTGCGCCTCCACCTCTACCTCATGGCAGCGTTTCTTCACTATCAGGACACGTACTCTCATTCGACTCGATCTCTCATCGAGCGTCACTTGTGGGTGGCACACGAGACCCATCTGATCGAGCTATTGACAACGCCCGGTTTGAGCGAATGGTGGAGTCAGAACCGGCATCGCTTCTCGTCAGAGTTCGTCAGCTTCGTTGAGGCACGCCGCTCGTCCGGGGCATAGTGTGCCGTCTTGGACAAAGGCTGAACGGACGGGATGATCGTTGACGGAAGTTCGGCAACATCGTTTGCATGTGGGGGCGGACGGCTTGGAACTTTCCGATAGGCGGTGCATGTGACACTCGAAGGCCTTGGCAACCTCGGTGAGTTCGTCGGAGCATTCGGCGTCATCGTCTCGTTGGTCTACCTCGCTCGTCAGATTCGAGACAGCGCCCGAATCGAGCGCCTGAATGCCAGGTATTTCCTCAGTCAGTCGATGTCGAGTGTCCTCGACAAACTCGATGATGATCCTGAGTTGCAACGCATCTGGCTCGGAGTGATGGACAGGGGCGAAGAACCGAACGATGAAGATCGGGAGCGCCTGGGACGCTTCTTGTTCAGATACTTCGGGCAGCTGAGCCTCGCGTACGGTTTCGCGGAGATCGACCCGGGAATTCGCGCGAGGTACGAGCCTCTTCTCCTACGCTTTCTGAAGGTGTCGGCGGTACGAAGCTGGTGGTCGCGGCAGCGAGAGCTCATTCCCGAACCCTTTCGATCCGAGGTCGATTCGCTTCTTCGAACGATCATCAACGCGTAGTTCCGCGAACGGGAGCGTCTTGAGTGCACCTCGTCCCAGGTGAAAACAAGGCCGCAGTGGACCGACTGGACGCCGATCCGCTGCAAACCGACGCAACCCCCGCGCAGACGCCGTCAGACGGAAGCGCGTAAATAAAGAGCCACCCAACGGAATCGAACCGTCGACCTGCCGATTACGAATGGGATCTGACGACGGCTCGGAAGGGGCAAGATAGCAGCCAAGTCCCCGGTAGCTCCGTGGTTCTTTGTTGAAACGTTTGGGTGGATTTCGATCCGTTTCGGTCTATTGCGTGGCTCAACTGCCATCAGAACTGCCACCGCCCAGGGCTGTCAGCCCGGCGGCTATCGAGTCTCGGAGGACGCGGTGCTACCGCCGTCCCCCTGCTCGAGTGAAGACGCCGCGGGGCTTCAGGTCGGTCTGCTTGACGAAACGATTCCACGTGTCGTCGGTCGGGAGGCCAACCGCGGCCGCCGCGCACATATAGCGCTTCGCGGCGTCCTCACCGCCCAGAGTCCAGATCTCAACGTCTCCCGAGATGTGTTGGCCGACGGGTGCGGAGGTGGACACCAGTTCGAGGGCCTCTTGGATCTCGTCCACGGGCCGGGTCGGGTTTCGATCGACCACGATTAGTCGAGTTCGTTTCGCAACCATGGCTTGATCGATCGCGCCGAGCACCTCGAGCAACGGGGCGTCCCGCATCGCGTGACCTACCACGTGGCAGCAGACCACCGGGCAATGCCGGAGTACCTTGCCGACAGCTATCTGCGCCGCGCCGTACACGCCTCCGAGGTCGGGCTTCACCAGGTGGTTGTACCTCTGCCCCTGCCCCTTGTCCGCACCGGCGATCGCCATCGTATCGAGCTGCCCGATGTCCCCGTGCAGCTTGAACAGCACGCGTGGTATGCTCGTGGCTTCCCGCAGGGGGGCGCCGAGGGTCGCCGCCGCCGCAGCGTTCGATGCGGTGAGCCAGGCGCTGGATGGTGCTTGGGCGATGGCCCGATCTGTGAACCGCGTATAGTTCGTCGACAGCCACAGCCTCCATTGGAGTTGCGCGGCTGCGGTTGTCTGCTCAAGGTACCCGACATCGTACTCGGACAACACGACGCGGAACGCTTCGCGCAGGCGTCGTTCCTCATCCTGGGCTCGGTCCACGGATCTCTTGTGGTAGTCCTGGACGTTATCCAGGACGGCGTCCCAGTACCTATCGAGATCCAGATTCGTGGCGGCCTGCTCGATCGTCTCTCTTTTCTCCGACACCCCGATGCTCTTCGGAACCGGGAATCCATCGCCAAACCCCTCAAATCCGACAGCGTCGCCGACCCGCCGCATGAGATCGATGGTCGGAGGCAATCCGAAGAAGCTTCTCGGGGGACCGATCTCGAAACCGGCTCCGGTTATCAAGAAATGCTCGATGTCGGAAGCAGGGGTCGGGCCCGGCTCCGACGACCCCGCGTAGAGTTCGACCTCTATATTCGCCCGAATCCGCTTGAGGCGCTCGGGGGTTTTCGCCCAGACGGGCACTTCCCGCCGTTGAGCTGAATCGTAGAACGGGACGCCCCGTGAGGGATATGAGCTAAGGACGTACAACCGTTTCCTGTCGCCGCCTTCCTCGATGAAGGCGCTACAGAATCGCGTGCAATCGGCCAGGTCGGATCGCGGATGGTGCCGGACGTCGATGATGGCCGATACCGCGAGTCCATCGTCAGCCCAATGACAAAGGAATCGCGCCGCGGCGCGGAAGCGCTCCAGCGCGTCCGGCGACCTCTTGGCGGTTGGGTCGAACCAGTAGAACTGGAGCAGCCCATCGAAGGACCGTCGGATCCCGTCTGCTCCTTGTCGGAAAAGCGGGTCCGTCTGTTCGACGGGAGACCCGCATCGCGAGAGCGGCTTCCGGTCGTCGATCGGCGTTACCCAGTCGTCCAGGTCCACGATCCGGCCGAGCGTGCGGATGACTGAGGCGACGAACCGCTTGTTGTCATCGACTAGGAGAACCGCGTGTTGCTTCATTGCGTTTGGCAACGCTGCAACGTGAACACCGCCTTGCCGTTCTTGAGGTCCTCCTCAGTGGCTGCGATCTTCAACTCCCAGCCCACGATAGAGGCGGCAAGGTTGGCGAGGTAGAGGCCGACGCCACTGGATGGGTCAGTGAAGCGAGCGGGCGCGATGAGTTCCTGCAACCCTCGCTTGACGAGCTGTCGAAGACGCGCGGCGATCTCCTTGCGTCGGTCCGTCTCGCGTGCGTCCCGCGCTTCGTTTGGAGCCCCGAAGTGGATGTGCAAATCAAGCGTGTTGTCCTCCGACACCGTCGCATCGGCGACCGTCGATCGATGAACCGCGCAGTTCGTCGCGAGTTCGTTCAGGACGAGGCGGAGGTGCCGCCTCTCTTCCGAGAGCAGCGGCTCGGTGCTGTTGTCGCGGCGTATCCTGAACGGAACGCTCTGGTCCTCAAACGCCCTCGTCGCGAGATCCTTGAGCGGGATGCTGGGCGGGGGCGACCGGTCGTCGCCGGAGTTGGCGTCGAGCCATTGACGATCGTCCTCATCGACCTCGAGGAGGCGGTGCAGGGCGCGAAGGTTCTTCGGGATGGCGATCGCTTGCTGCGCTTGGTAGGCGAGATGACGCGACAACTGCGTCGAGGTCGGGAGTGCGTGTCCAGGGTCGGCTTGGATTGGTGGCTTCGATTCCGGCCGGTCCCCGTTCTCTTCTGTCGATCTGGGGTAACGTCGGAGGTCTGGATCCGCTGCGAACGCGAACTGCGCGAGATCGAGGCCATGCTGGTCGAGTTCTTCGAGCAGATGGTGATCGAGGATGCCGGTCACTAGTCGGCGCTGTAGCGCGGCGCTCTTCCGAAGACCGGCGGCGGCGTCCGCCAAGCGGGAGAGCGCGTGGCGCGCGATCGAGCGGAACGGCTCCTGTACCCCGAACGATTCCAGCTGTGCCGCTACGGCTTGGGCCCAGTTCGTCACGCCGGTGCTCCTCAGGACCACCTCCGGGCGTGCATCGGGCACAGGGTCGCGTGGGTTCCTCTGAAACAGGGCAGGCTCTGGAAGCTCAGCGAGCTTCTTCAGCCAGAACTTCGCTTGGAGGTCCGGTACGAAGGAGAGAGTTGCACCGCTCAGCGGAGGCTCGACAGGCTCCACCGTTACATCGTTGAGCTGCGTCGGTTCTTGGCGCTCAGCCACGGCGGTCAAGGCCCGATGCAGATCCGAACCGCGCAGTGCGTTTAGCGCCCCGGGCACCGCTCCCGGCTCGTGCTGGTACGCTCGCGTGAGGATCTCGATCTTGTCGATGAGGTCGTCGAGCGGCTTCATTTTCCTTCGGAGGTTCGAAAAGTCCATAAACGCGCCTTCAAGCGCGTAGACCTCTTGGCGGATGTGTGACTCGATCGTTACGGCGTGTGGAACCGTCGGCACCCGGGTTCCATCGAAGAAGCCGGCCTGTCGCTCCGGGTCTCCCGGGCGTGCGTGGAGATGTCGCATCAGCGTGGGGATTAGTGGGCCCGCAGGGGGCTGCTCGGCGGACTCTAGCAAACGCCCGATGAGCCTGGCTTGGCGGCGAATCTGGATACTGATGGTCTCTGGAATCTTTGCTGCCTC
>JAJCZP010000036.1 GCA_029262315.1 Deltaproteobacteria bacterium
CGCGCACCGCAACACCGACGGTCACGCCTACGGCGACCCTCACCGCCACACCGACTGTGACGCCCACGGCCACGCGCACCGCAACACCGACGGTCACGCCTACGGCGACCCTCACCCCGACGTCGACCGTCACCCCCACAGTGACACCAACACCGATACCGTTGTGCGGCGACGGTGTGGTGAATCAGCCGAACGAGACTTGCGATCCGCCTGGAGGAGTTCCGCGATCGGGCGGCAATTCTTGTCGTCCGACCTGTACCTTGTGCGGAGACGGAATCCTCGACCCTGAAGAAGCTTGTGACGACGGGAATCTGGACGACACTGATGGCTGCCGACTCGATTGCACGGTTCCCGTGTGCACGATCATCGTCGAGAAGAGTGTCGTCGACTACTGCGATGACGACGGCGACTCGACAAGCGATAGTGGCTCCAGCTCAGGTGACGGCGACTCCGGCTCCAGTGGCACCAGCGGCGACGGCGACTCCGACTCCAGTGGCACCAGCGGTGACGGCGACTCGGGCTCCAGTGGCACCAGCGGCGACGGCGACTCGGGCTCGGGTGGCACCAGCGGTGACGGCGACTCGGGCTCGGGTGGCACCAGCGGTGACGGCGACTCGGGCTCCAGCGGCACCAGCGGTGACGGCGACTCCGGCTCGGGTGGCACCAGCGGGGATGACGACTCCAGCTCCGGCAGCGGTTCGGGCGGAAGCGGCTCTGGTAGTGGATCGAACTGCCCGAACGGCCAAGTACAGTACCGCTACCTGGTCACCAACACCGGCGACATCCCGGTCCACAACGTCGCTGTCTTCGATGACCAGCTCGGCGACGTTCCTGGGGCGCCGATCGACACCATCGCTCCCGGCGAAACGGTGGAGTTGACGATCGTCACGGTGGTTCTCGAGACGACGACCAACGTCGTGGAAGTCTCCGCGACGGCTGGCAACGGGGCCGCGACGTGCGGCGACACGGACACGGTCACGCTCGAGCGTCCCGAGGACCTATGTATCGGCGGCTATCGTCCCACCTCGATCACGCTTCGCTATACGGGCGAGGGCTGCTCCGCGACGACCAACTATCAAGATGGGAAATTCGAATGCGTGGGCGACGCCAACCTAGAGAGCCCGGCCATGGTCTGGATCGCGGACCACAAGTTGGAGTTCTGGTACGCGCAAGAGAATAGCGTCGCGATCGGGGACATCGTCGTTGCGACGGCGGCCGCGGGGGGACTCGATCAAATGACGGCGAATACGGGCTACTGGATCAAGAACGCGGCGGGCGACGTGTTGGAGGATGGCATCTTCCACACCTCGTGCTCGGTACCGATCGGGGTGGGTGACAAGTTCGGGAGTCTCGAGGTCGTCGCGATGACGGTCGCCCCCAAGACCCGACGCTGAGCGAACTCAGAGTTCCTTCAGCGCCTCGGCGATCCCAAGCGCCGTGGCCTTGGCATCGCCGAACACCATCATGGTGTTGTCTTTGTAGAAGAGCGGGTTGTCGATGCCGGCAAAGCCGGGATTCATGCTGCGCTTGATCACCAGCACCTGCGCGGCACGATCGACATCGAGAATGGGCATGCCGTAGATCGGGCTGCCTTCCTCCTCACGCGCGGCCGGGTTCACCACGTCGTTGGCACCGAGCACCAGCGCGACGTCGGTCTCACCGAACTCCGGATTGATCTGGTCCATCTCCAGCAGCTTCTCGTACGGAATGTTCGCCTCGGCCAGCAACACATTCATGTGCCCGGGCATACGACCCGCTACCGGGTGGATGGCGAAGCGGACGTCGATACCGCGGGCGTCGAGCACGGTCATCAACTCGCGGATGGCGTGCTGCGCCTGAGCGACGGCCATGCCGTACCCCGGCACGATGATCACGGAGCGCGCCGAGTTGAATACGATCGCGGCATCGTCAGCGGTATAGCCGCGCACGGTGCGCTGTTCGACCTGGCCGGCGGGCGTCGGGGCGGGCGCCTGGCCGAACGCACCGAAGAGCACGTTGGTGAGCGATCGGTTCATCGCATCGCACATGATCTTGGTCAGGATGAGCCCCGAGGCGCCGACGAGTGATCCGCTGATGACCAAACCGCTGTTGCCGAGCACGAACCCGGTCGCGCACGCCGCCAGCCCCGAGTACGAATTCAGCAGCGAGATAACGACGGGCATGTCTGCCCCGCCGATCGGAATGACAATCAGGACACCGAGAACGAGCGAGCCGACGAACAGGGCCCAATACGCCGTGATCTGACTGGGATCCATGGCGACCATCACCGAGAGGCCGATGATGCCGATCGCCAGCAGGCCGTTCACGATCTGTTGGCCGCGATAGGTAATCGGCCGCCCACGCATCAGCTCTTGGAGCTTCGCGAACGCGATCAAGCTCCCGGTGAACGTCACGGCGCCGATCAGCGCACCAAGAACGATCGCGGTCGACACGGTCGCGTTCGGCAACTCGCCCGCGCGCTCGTAGCGTAGCAACTCCGCCGCGGACACGAGTGCGGACGCGGCCCCGCCAAAGCCGTTCAGCAGCGCGACCATTTGCGGCATGGCCGTCATCTGAATGCGGAACGCCAAGATCGTTCCGGCCGCCGAGCCGACGGCGACGCCGGCGAGCACGACCGGGAAGTTGACCACGCCTCGCGTCAGGAGCGTCGCGACGATCGCGATCAACATGCCGACGGCGGCAATGGCATTGCCACGGACAGCGGTCCGCGGCGAGGAGAGATCGCGAATACCGAGAATGAAGCAGACTGCCGCGAGGAGGTACGCGAGCTGGATCAGGGTCGGACTCACGACCCCTCCCTGGGCGTGGTCGGCTTCTTCTTGAACATCGCCAGCATGCGATTGGTCACCAAAAAGCCACCGACGACGTTGATCGTCGCGAACACGATGGCGATGAACCCGAAGACGGTGCTGTTGGTGATCTCGGCGCTCCCGGCCGCGACGATGGCCCCGACGATGGTGATGCCGGAGATCGCGTTCGAGCCCGACATCAGTGGCGTATGCAGCAGGGGCGGCACCTTGGAAATGACCTCGACGCCGACGAACAGCGACAGGACGAGGATGGTCAACGCGACGGCTGGATCCTCGAGCATCAGGACGCTGCTCCTTCCGCGAGTGTCCGCACGGTCTCGTTCATGATCGACCCCTGATGCGTCACCAACGGGGCACGCGTGATCTCGTCCTCGAGGTCGATCGTGAGCGTACCCTCCGTAGTGAGATGCAACAGAAAGCTGCTGATGTTCCGAGAGTACATCTGACTGGCGTGAAACGGGACCTCGCTCGGAAGATTCGTGGGGCCGAGGATGAGCACCCCATTCACGTCGACCGTCTCATCGGGCCGCGCGCCCCAACAGTTACCACCATGGCTCGCCGCCAGGTCGACGATGATCGAACCCGGCCGCATGCCACGCACGGTCCCCTCGTCGATCAGCCGGGGCGCCTTCTTGCCCGGAACGAGCGCGGTGGTGATGACGACATCCGCGGCCTGGACGCGCTCACCGAGGAGCGCCTGCTGGCGTTGGTAGTAGTCGTCGGATTGCTCCTTCGCGTACCCGCCCGCCGTCTCCGCGTCCGCGGTCTCGATCTCGAGCTCGACGAAGCGCGCGCCGAGACTCTCCACCTGCTCTTTGACCGCGGGTCGGACGTCGTAGGCCTCGACACGCGCCCCCAGGCGCCGAGCCGTGGCGATCGCCTGCAGGCCAGCCACGCCAGCGCCCAGCACGAGCACCCGCGCCGGAGAAATCGTCCCCGCGGCCGTCACCATCATCGGGAAGGCCTTCCCGATGGTGACACTCGCCAGGAGCACGCTGCGGTACCCCGCGAGATTGCTCTGGGAGGAGAGGGCGTCCATGCTCTGCGCGCGCGTAATCCGGGGCATCAATTCCATGGCGAAGCTGGTCACGCCTGCTTTGGCGAGGGCCTGCGCCGTCTGGGGATCTTCGAGCGGGCGCAACAAGCCGATCAGGACCGCTCCCGGACCGAGCGAGCCGATGGCTTCCGCCTCCAGCCCACGGACGCTCAGGAGCACTTGGCTGTCGCCGCGGATCTTCGATACGTCCGGCTCGATCCGGGCCCCTGCGGCCTCGTATTCCCCGTCCGGGAAACCCGCTGCAACGCCGGCACCGGCCTCGACGAGCACCTCGACGCTCGCGCGGCGCAATGCACGCACGGCGTCCGGCGTTATCGCCACTCGGCGCTCGCCCGCCGCCGTTTCTCTCCCAACCCCGACGATCATGCCTTTCGCGGTCCCCTAGGCTTTCGGCCCCTGGCGGGGCCGCGGCGCCCGCACGGTATCCACATCTGGGCTAGACTTTCTCTCTGCATTCGTCTCCTGGGTCAAGCGAGATGGGACTACAGCGGGCCGGCCACAGTCGTCGCGTCCTCGGGGGGAGCGGCAAACGCCCGTTCGCTGTCGTCGATCGTGATGCGGGAACGTGTAAAGAGATCGCGCACGGTGAGCTTCTCGTGGGCGAGTGCCATCAAGTCGTCCCGCAGGACATAGAACGTCACTTCTTCCGAGAGGCCCGGGTTGTCGATGGTCGCCCGAAGCTCCTGGCCGCTCTCATAGGGCCGGTGGAACGATTCCATTTCGATGGCGATACCAGCCTGAGTCATGTCGGGCTCACCAATGCTCTCTAAGGTGGGCTCCATCAGCGTCAGCCAGAGCATATGCACCCGGGCATTCAGGTCACGTGTGCCATCGTCGAACACCAGGCCGGTCTCGAGCCGAAAGCGGAGGTATTCCCGCCCCGCGTAGTCGTCGGCCCCCTGCACACGTACGCCTGCGGCAAGTTGCGATCCGTTGCGGAGCGCCAACAGCAGGAGCTTGGTCTGGATCAGGACCGCATCTTCGCCATACCGCCGCCGGGTCTTTGCGAGCAGGCGCGTGACGCTCTCCCGATTGCCGCCGGGCATCTCCTCGAGGCTGCCCGGCCCGGTAGGCGCGACGGGCTCCGCGGCGTCGAGCGCTCCCGCCGTACCGAGGCACAAAAGCATGGCGAGCAGGGCGCCCTGAATCCGCGGCAGCGTCACGGTGGGAATCGTGCCACGCTTGTCGCGCCGTAGCAATTTCCCCCCGCCTTGAGCGTAGGGCCGCCTCCGTGGTTCTATGCCGGCCATGGCCCGCGCCCTCGTCGACGGTATCCGGGCTGCCGTGCGGCGCTACGATCTCTTCGGCGACGGTGACCGGATTCTGGTGGCGGTCTCAGGGGGCCCGGACTCGGTCGCCCTCCTGGCCGGCCTCCACGCGCTCCGGGACGAACTGCAGGTCGAGCTCATCGTGGGGCATGTCGATCATCGCCTGCGTGGGACCGAGAGCGACACGGATGCCCGCTTCGTCGCCGACCTCGCGACCAACCTCGGCCTGCCGCACCTGCGGGAACAGATCACCGTCGCGCCTGGCAATCTCGAGGCCGAGGCGCGCCGCGGCCGGTACGACGCCTTGGAACGCCTGGCCGATCAGGTCGGGGCCACGCGCATCGCCACGGCCCATACGCTGGAGGATCAAGCCGAAACCGTGTTCTTGCGCTTCGTCCGCGGCGCGGGACGCCGAGGCCTTAGCGGTATCCTGCCGCGGCGCGGACGGATCGTTCGACCGCTGCTCCTGTGCGACCGCGTGCAGGTCCGCGCCTACCTCGTCGAACGCGGCCTCGGGTGGCGCCGTGATCGCAGCAACTTCGACTACGGCTTCGCGCGCACCCAAGCACGTCTCGGCTACCTTCCCGCACTCGCGCGCGAGTTCAACCCGCGGCTGGCGCGCACGCTCGCCGGCCTCGCCGACACGATGCGCGAGGAGGATCGGCTGCTCGATCGTCTCGCCGCGCGCGCCGGCGGCGATGCCCCAGACCTCGACTGCGCCGTTCTCGCGGAACTCGAACCGCCGTTGGCCCGCCGCGCGATCCGAAGATGGTGGCGCCGTCATGGAAGCGGCCGTCGACTTGGGCTGTCACATGTAGACGCGGTGCTGGAGCTGACTCGCCGCTCCGACGACGCATCGGTAGATGTACCTGGTGGCACGATCGAGCGCCTCGGCCGGACACTCGGCTTTCGCTCGGGGCTCGCGCCGAGCGCGGAGACACCCGCGTTCAGCCTCGCGGTGGACGTTGGGCAGGCCGTGGTGACGCCCGGGGGATGGCGCATTGCCGTCCGCGAGGGACGTCCCGGCGACGTGACACCGAGCAACCATCTTTGCGTGGTCGATGCGGCCGCGGTGCGCGGAGCGGTCACCGTCCGTAACCGACAGGCCGGAGATCGCATCCGATTGTTGGGACTCGGGGGGCACACGTCGGTCAAGCGACTGCTGATCACGCGCCGGGTCCCGCGTGCGGCGCGCGGCGCGCTTCCGCTGGTCACGATCGGGGACACGATCCTCTGGATTCCAGGCTGTGGGCGCGGGGATCATGGGTTGGTTGATACGAATACCACGCGCGTTCTGATCATCGAGGCCGACCCACCGGCGCCGTCTCCGGCAACTTGAACACGAGCGCAACGGTGTGATTGCCGCAGTGCGACACCTGTGATATTTTTTTGCAAGACTTTCGAGGCTTTGCGCCGGCACCATGGGTCGTAATTGTGTCGTAAATGGGGTTGGCAAGGAGATGAAACGGTGAATCAGTTGTCGCGAAACCTCGCGTTGTGGTTGCTCCTCATTCTCATGGTGCTGCTCCTCGTGAACGTCTTCACGAAGCAGCCCACTCGCGATCAAGAAGTCGTCTTCAGCGATTTCCTCACCGCGGTCGAGAAGGGGGAGGTCAGCGAGGTCACGATTCAGGGCCAGGAACTCAAGGGGAAGTGGACCTCGGGCGAGGCCTTCCGCACGTTCTCGCCGGAATACCCGAATCTGATCGGCGATCTCCGAGAGCGCGGCGTCAAGATCGATGCGCGCCGCGAAGACCCGGAACCGTTCTGGTACGTGATGCTCGTCAACTGGTTCCCGATGATCCTCCTGATCGGGCTCTGGGTCTTCTTCATGCGCCAGATGCAGGTCGGCGGCGGCAAAGCGATGTCGTTCGGAAAGAGCCGCGCCAAACTGCTCACCGAGAACCAACACCGCATGACGTTCGACGATGTCGCCGGTGTCGACGAGGCGAAAGAAGAGCTCCAGGAGATCATCGCCTTTCTGAAAGATCCAAAAAAGTTCACGCGTCTCGGTGGCCGCATTCCGAAGGGCGTCCTCCTCGTAGGCCCGCCCGGTACCGGCAAGACGCTGCTCGCGCGTGGAGTCGCCGGCGAAGCCGGCGTACCGTTCTTCTCGATCAGCGGTTCCGACTTCGTTGAGATGTTCGTCGGCGTCGGCGCCTCGCGTGTGCGCGATCTCTTTCTCCAGGGCAAGAAGAACGCGCCCTGCATCATCTTCGTCGACGAAATCGACGCGGTCGGCCGGCATCGCGGCGCCGGCCTCGGCGGTGGACACGACGAGCGCGAGCAGACGCTCAATCAGCTCCTGGTCGAAATGGACGGCTTCGAAACCAACGAAGGCGTCATCATGATCGCGGCAACCAACCGCCCCGACGTCCTCGATCCCGCGCTCCTGCGGCCGGGACGCTTCGATCGCCGGGTGGTCGTCCCACAGCCCGACGTGAAGGGGCGGGGGGGCATCCTGCGGGTGCACACCCAACGCGTCCCGCTCACCGATGACGTCGACATCGAGCTACTGGCGCGTGGCACGCCGGGTTTCTCCGGCGCCGATCTCGAGAACCTCGTGAATGAAGCCGCCCTGTTGGCGGCCCGTCACAATCGCGACAAGGTCCAGATGGTCGACTTCGAGGTCGCCAAAGACAAGGTCATGATGGGCTCCGAACGGCGGAGCATGATCATCAGCCTCGAAGAGCGGCGGAATACCGCCTATCACGAATCAGGGCATGCCCTGGTCGCGAAACTGCTGCCCGGCGCCGATCCCGTGCACAAGGTCACGATCATCCCCCGGGGCATGGCGCTCGGCCTCACGCAGCAACTGCCGATCGACGATCGTCACACGTACGACAAGCAGTTCCTCGAGGACAACATCACCATTCTCTTTGGCGGCCGTTGTGCCGAAGAGATCGTGCTCGGACACACGACGACCGGTGCCGGGAACGACATCGAGAAGGCCACCGAGCTGGCGCGAAAGATGATCTGCGAATGGGGCATGAGCGAGAAGCTCGGACCCATCTCGTTTGGCGGCCAGGAAGAGCAGATCTTCCTCGGACGCGACTTCCAACGCACACCAGGCTACTCCGAGGGCACGGCGATGGACATCGACAACGAGCTTCGTCGCGTCATGTTGGAGGGCTACCACCGCGCCAAGAGTCTCCTCAAAGCCAACATGGACATCCTCCACAAGATGGCCGAGGCACTCCTCGAGCGTGAGAGTTTGGATGGGCGCGACATCGACGTCATCGTGGAGAGCTGCGGTGGTGGCGACCAGATGGGCCTGGGTGCCGCGACCGCCTGAAGTTCTGGCGCGAGCCGGCGAGCAGTGGCGTCGGCGTTGATGGGCACCTGACGTGGCCATCTTCAACGATTTCCGATGGCAGGACGTCGTCGATATTCTGATCGTCGGCTACGTTGTTTACCGTCTGCTATTGCTGATCCGTGGCACCCGCGCCGTGCCCATGCTGATCGGCGTCATGGTTCTGGCCCTCGGGTACCAGGGCGCCAAGAGCTTCGAGCTCTATACCACCAACTGGATCCTCGACGCCCTTGGCAACGTGCTGCTCATCCTGATCGTCGTCGTCTTTCAGCACGACATCCGCCGCATGCTGACGCAGGTCGGGAGCGGTTCGTTTCTCGGGAGTCGCGGTCAGGTCGCGCACGGACAGTTGATCGAGGAACTGACCCGCGCCGCGGTACAGCTCGCCGGCCGCCGGATCGGTGGTCTGATCGTCCTCACGCGCGAGGTGGGCCTGAACGACTATATCGAAGGCGGCAGCCGCATGGACGCCACCGTGAGCCGCGATCTGATCGTCAGCATCTTCCATCCGGGCTCGCCGCTGCATGACGGGGCCCTCGTCATTCAACTGGGTCGCATTGTTGCCGCGGGCTGCCTGCTCCCGCTGACGACCAACCCGAACGTAAGCAAGACGCTCGGCACGCGCCATCGTGCGGCCATTGGGCTGACCGAGGAAACCGACGCGGTCGTAATCGTGATCTCGGAAGAGGAAGGGAAGATATCACTCGTGCACGAGGGGAAGATCACCCGCGACCTGGATGCCGGCGTTCTGCGCGGCACCCTGCAGCACTTGATGACCTGATATGTCACGTGTCGCGGCCGAGCCTGGAGGTTGGTTGGCGCCCCTGCGGCGCAACGTGGGGCCGAAGTTGTTCGCGGCGGCCATCGCCTTCGCGCTCTGGTTGTTCGTCAACGCAGGACAACGTGAGACCGCCGTCTTCGAGTTCCCGATTGAACTCACGCATCTGCCAAAACAATCGATGGTCGTGAACAGCGACCGACGCGACGTCGTCAGTGTGAAGCTGAACGGCCCCGGGGCGCTACTCGCGTCGCTCGACCCACACCGCATCCCGATCCAGCTGGATCTCGGGGACATGGACGTCGGCCCCGCCGCCCGGCGCAAGATCCGCAATCACCTGATCCATGTTCCGCGCGGCGTGCGTATTCTCGACATCGAGCCGTCGCGCATCCCCATTCGACTGGAGACGATCAAGCGGCGCGATCTGCCCATCAAGCTGACCACCTCCGGAGAGCCGAGTCCCGGGTTCCGCGTGGCCGAAATCGAAGTTGTCCCCAACGAAGTACGGGTCAAGGGGCCAGAGAGCGTCGTGGCCAAGCTGAAGGCGATCGAGACCGAGCCGCTCGATCTCGAGGGCATTAGTTCCGGCTCGAAGCGCTCCGCGGCCCTGGTGGGCACCGATCCCCTGCTGTCTTTCGCGCCCGAGCGCGCGGCGATCACGATCCGGGTCGAGCAGATCATCGAAACCCGTGAAATTGCTCAGTTTGCGGTGATGGTGCGGAACGTCGATCGGCCCTTCCGGCTGCGCCCATCTCATGTCAAGCTGACGCTCCGTGGACCAAAGATCGCGCTCGGAGCCCTGAAGCTGCCCGCGGGGAGCATCTGGGTCGAGGGGGCGACGCTTGGCCCCGGCGAACATACCGTCGCGACGGCCGCCGATCTTCCGACCGGAATCACGCTCAGCAGCGTGGAGCCAAAAACGCTAGTATTGGAGATTCAGGAGCCCCAGGCGGACGCAGAGAAAGAAGGCGCGGCCACGCAGCCCGCCCTCGAGAAGAACGGAGCCCAGCAATGAGCACAGAGGAACGCACCCGACAGCTCTTCGGCACCGACGGCGTGCGTGGCGTCGCCAACATCGATCCTATGACGTCCGAGACCGCGCTCCGGCTTGGTCGCGCGATCGCGCACGTCTTCCGCAACACCGACCGGCGCCACAAGATCATCATCGGCAAGGATACCCGCCTCTCTGGCTATATGCTGGAGACCGCCATGGCGTCGGGCATCTGCTCCATGGGCGTCGACGTCATGCTGGTCGGGCCGCTCCCGACGCCGGGCATCGCCTTTCTCACGCGCAGTCTCCGTGCCGACGCCGGTGTCGTGATTTCCGCCTCGCACAATCCGTTTCAGGACAACGGCATCAAGTTCTTCTCGCGCCAGGGCTTCAAGCTACCCGACGAGACGGAGCTCGAGATCGAACGGCTCGTGCTCGACACCGACATCGACCATTTGCGGCCGACCGCGCAGCAGATCGGCAAAGCGTACCGCATTGACGACGCTCTCGGGCGATACAATGTGTATCTCAAGGGCACGTTCCCGCGCGATCTGACGCTCGACGGACTGCGGGTGGTGGTCGACGGAGCCAATGGCGCGGCCTACCGCGTCGGGCCGGAGGTCCTCAGCGAACTCGGCGCCGAAGTCACGACGATCGGATGCGATCCGGACGGGGAGAACATCAACCTCGAGTGTGGCGCCACCGCGCCAGCCGCATTGCAACGCGCCGTGCTGGAACAGCGGGCGCACGTGGGTGTGGCGCTCGACGGCGATGCCGATCGCTGCCTGCTCGTCGACGAATGTGGGAATCTGGTCGACGGCGATGCCCTGCTCGCCATCGCCGCCTGCGAGATGGCCCGCACAGGCCAGTTGCAGCAGGGAACGCTGGTGACGACCCATATGAGCAACTTTGGGCTCGAGATCGCCATGCGCGAGCGCGGAATCGCTCTTCGGAAGACCCAGGTCGGCGATCGCTATGTCCTCGAGGAGATGTTGCGCGGCAAGTACAACGTCGGCGGAGAGCAATCGGGACACCTGCTCTTCCTCGACCACTCGACGACGGGCGACGGGCTCATCACGGCCCTCACCATCCTCGGGATCATGCGTGCTCGCGACACGCCGCTGTCGACCCTCGCCAGTGTGATGAAGCGGTTTCCCCAGGTCCTGTTGAATGTCCCCGTACGGGAGAAGCGCGACCTGAACGAGATTCCGGCCGTCCACGCGGCCATCGAAAAGGTCGAACAGGCCTTGGCGGGACAAGGCCGCGTCTACATTCGATACTCCGGCACGGAGGCCCTCGCGCGCGTCATGGTCGAAGGCCAGGATGTGGCGCAGGTCGAAGCCTATGCCGCTGACATTGCCGACGCCGTGGAGACGGCGCTCGGCACCAGCCAGCCATCGGCCACCGCCTCGCCGCAGGCGTCCCAGGGTTGACGCGCATCGCCTGAGCAGTGCTCGTCACGACCGCCGACGAGATGCGTCGCATGGACGCGTACGCAATCGAGCGCTGCGGCATCCCCTCGGCCGCGCTCATGGAGCGTGCCGGGGTCGGTGCCGCCGAGATCGTCCGTGAGCGATTCCCCCACATCCGGAAGGCCGGAGTCGTGGTGGTGGCAGGGAAGGGCAACAACGGCGGCGACGGCTTCGTGCTCGCGCGGGCGCTCAAGCGCCGCCGCATCCGGTGCGAGGTCGCCTTGACGGTGCCACGCCGCGACCTCGTCGGCACGGCGCGCGCCAAGATGCTGGCGTGGCACCGCGCCGGTGGGCGCACACACGCCGTCACGGCGACCAACCTCGGCGCCCTGCAACGGACGTTTCGCTGGGCCGGCTGCGTGGTCGATGCTCTCTTCGGCACTGGGATCCGGGGTGAGGTGACCGGCCTGCCCGCCGAGGTGATCACCCTCGTCAATGCGAGCGGACTTCCGACGGTCGCGCTGGATATTCCCTCGGGGCTCGATGCGGACCGGGGCATCCCCCTCGGGGTGGCCATCCAAGCCGAACTCACCATCGCCTTCGCGGCTCCGAAGCTCGGCACCATCATCTATCCCGGGGTGCGCCATGCGGGATCACTGGCCGTGGTGGATATCGGCATGCCGGTCGAAGCCCTCGACGCGGTGGCGCCGACCATGGCGGCGATGGATGCCTCGGCGGCGAGCGCGTTGATGCGGCCACGCGATCCCGAAGGGCACAAGGGAACACACGGCCACGTGGCGATCATCGCGGGGGCACGCGGAACCACGGGCGCCGCCGTGCTGGCCGCACGCGCGGCCGCGAGGGCTGGAGCGGGACTCGTCACAGTCGGCTGTCCGGCTCGCGTCCAACCCGAGATCGCCGCCCGCGTGCTCGAGGAAATGACGCGCCCACTGCCCGACGACATCGATGGCGGCTTCGCCTTCGATGAGCCGGCGCCGTACGTGGCCATGCTTGCGGGCAAGGATGCCGTCCTCGCCGGGCCTGGCATGGGGGTCACGCCCGCTGGACGCGGGCTGATCCGCTGGCTGCTCGACCATCCGTCACTGCCGCTCGTCCTGGATGCCGATGCGTTGACCTGCCTTGCCGGCACTGACACAGCGCCCGTGCGTCCACGCGACGCCGCGCTCGTCCTCACTCCCCACCCCGGTGAAATGGCTCGCCTCTGCGACACCACGACCGCTGCGATCCAGCAGGACAGACTCGCCGCGGCCCGGGCCGTGGCGGCCAAGCACGGGGCCGTCGTCGTGCTGAAAGGCGCGCGTACCATCACCGCCACGCCGGACGGACAGGTCTGGATCAATCTTTCGGGCAACCCGGGCCTCGGCACAGGCGGCACGGGCGACGTCCTGGGGGGCTTCATTGCCAGCCTGCTGGCGCAGGGGTACCCCGCCGACGAGGCCGCGCG
>JAJCZP010000037.1 GCA_029262315.1 Deltaproteobacteria bacterium
TCCTGATCGTTGACGACCTGGAACGGCGCATCGACCAGGAAATCAACCCGATCCTGAACCGATGGCGCGTCGATCGAGCCCGGAATCTCGACGGCGTCCGTCGGGTAGTCGAGCTGCACCGTAGCGCCGGCCATGGTGACGCCCTGCGAGTCGATGCTGATCCGGGCCGCCAGGCATCCCTCCGCAGGCGCCGACGGATTGAAGAAATCGTCACTGAGCGGGACGTCGTCACTGATCCGGGTATACGTGTCGGGGCATTCCTCTGGAACGTCGAAAAAGTCGGACGGCAGCGGCACGAGACCGAGGTCGTCGTACGTCTGTCCGCAGGGCTCCTCCGTGCACTCCTCGTCACCGAAGCACTGGAACTGATCGCCTTCGGGCTCGCAGTAGATGAACGACGGCGCTCCGCCATCGGAGCGGAAAACGTTGCCAGTGACCGTGCCGTCCTCGTTCTCCGTGATGGCCCACCGCTCGGTCCCCACGTCCTTGTTGGCGAACAGCACGTCGTTGATGGGGCTGTCAGACGTCCCGCGCGGGCTCTGTCCTGTCTCGCTCGGATCGGTGAGGCACCCGTCGCCCCCGTCACACGTGTAGCTCTCCGGCTCCGCGTTCGGCGTACAGACGATGAACGCCGGGTCGCCGCCGCCCTGGCGAAAGACGTTGCCGGTGAGGGACCCGTCGGGATGCCGGGTGATCGCCCAGCGCTCGTCACCAACGTCGCTATTGACCATGGTGCGTTCGCCGTCGGGCGTGTCCTGCACGCCAGCGTAACCGTGTGTCGGCGCCACGAGCATGGCCCCGAGCAGCGACAGAACTACCGTGATGGAACGATTTCTGAGCATTTTCGTCGACCCCTCTCCTGTCTGCGCAGGACGCGCAGCGATCTCGGTTTCTGCGACGTTAGCAGCGCCGCATGAATGCTCGGTTAACGACCCGTTAAGGTCCTGTTCGCACGCGATCTGGCCTCGCGGCGACTCTTCGTCGCGGGGCGCGGCTTGCGGCGGCGCCGCGGTGTGGGAACCGCGGCCCGACGGCGCGGCTGGGAGGCCAGGGGCGCCCCCTCCCTGGGTAGGCAGAGCATCGCGCCGTCCGAGCCGACCTCGCCATGGCAGGCAGCCCGGCAGACCTCCGAAAGGCGGATCCGCGCGCGCCGCAGCCGAATCTTGGCGCTGGTCGCGCTGCAGCCGAGCAAGATCGCGATCTCCTTCAGGGGGATCTCGTCGATGTCGTGCATCATGATGAGCCGCCGGACATCGATAGGAAGCTGCCCGAATGCGCCCATCAGGCACTCCCGGGTGACGCGGAGCTCGTACATGGTCTGCGCGTCCGGGGCCGAGAGCTGGGGCTCAAGCTCGGCCAGGGGCAGCGGCATTAGCTGCCCGAGGCGCCAGCGGCGATGCTCTGCCTCGTAGCCGGCAGCCAACCGATCGGCGATACGCCGCGCGTTGGCTTCCGGCGTCCTGCGGCTCCGGCTCTTCAGGAGCCGCAGGAGGGTGTCCTGCACGAAATCCTCGATCGGCGCCAGCTCCCCGAGCCGCTCGGTCAGGCGAGCGGTGAGCAATGCCCGGAGTTTACGCGCGGTGCGCGCATCCAGCGAGCGAGCCGCGGGGACGGGTCGATTGGTGCGCATCGTCTCATCGAAGGCGAGCGTTTAGTCTCCCGACGAACCTTTACGCGCGTGCGACAGACTCGGGACGATAGCGTTACGATCAGGTTACTCGACGTAGCCGAGCGCGCGCAGGCGCCGGATCCCGTCCGCGTCGTGGGCCGGGTCGGCTGCCGACGCGCAGCCTGACACCCATGCTACGCCGCTTCGATGTCAACGCGGTACTTCAACCCAGCCGCGTCCAGCGCCCCTACCGCCTGGAAGCGGAGATCGCGCCCGGGAAGGTCCTCACCCCCGAGGAAGGCGGTAATAAGGTACACGTCCCCGAGGGGATTTGAACCCGTGGCGCCGTCGTGCAAAGCCCGGGTGAGGTCGCTGCGGTTCCGCGAGTCGTCTCGGTCTCGGATCCGAGTCTCAGTGGCACTCGCGTATGAACTGTACGATCGTCATTTGCACTCGCAATCGGGCCGAGAGCCTCGGGCGCACGCTCGCGGCGGTGACTCGGCAGCGGTACGAGCGCGGTGAGCTCGAGATCCTGATCATCGACAACGGATCGACGGATCATACTGAGCAGGTCACCGAGACATTTCGGCAGGACGACCCGCGGATCCGGTATGCGGTCGAGCCGACGTCGGGGCTTTCCGTCGCGCGCAATACGGGCGTGACGCTTGCGCGTGGCGAGATCGTCGCGTTCCTCGATGACGATGCATGGCCGCTGGACGCCGACTGGGCGGCCCGGTTGGCCGCCGTCTACGACGATGCCCGGATTGCAGCCGCCGGTGGTGACGTCGATCTCGAGTGGCCCTCGGGCGGCCGGCCCCAGTGGCTGCACGCCGCGTTGTTGCCGTGTCTCGGCAAGACGAACTTCCAGCTCACCGACGTCACCGAGTTGCTAGGCGGGCACGGTCTGTGGGGCTGCAACATTTCGTTCCGGCGGGCGCTGATTCTGCCACCGCGCGGGTTTCGCGCGCATCTTGGCCACGTGGGTGACGCGCATGGTGCCGGCGAGGAAGTGGAGCTGTGCCAGCGTCTCGCAGCGGCGGGCGGTCGTATCGTCTATGTTCCTGGTGCCGCGATGCGGCATGCGGTGGCGGCGGATGCGCTCACGCCCGCATGGTTCAGAGCGCGGGGTTGGGATCATGGCCGCGCTGACGGGGCCATCGCGCGCGCCCGCGTCTCATCTGTCCGCCTGGGGCAAGCGAGCCTGCGCCGGCTTGCGGATGTCGTTCTTCAACTCACGGTGGTGGGCGTTCTTGGCCTCGCTGGCAGGCAACGGCTGCGCTTGTGGAGTCAGTATCGACTCCGTTACTCGCTCGCCTATCTGCTACATCTGGTCGGGCGCTGACAAGACAGATCAGCGGGATGTCCTGGCGGGCGTGTTCATTGCGCGGCGTTTCTCGATCCGCCGCTACGAACTTCTGCTCTGCGTGCGTTCATGCGCGGTCACCTCACGTAGCCGAGCGCCCTTAGTCGCGCTTCTTGCTCCGGATCGATCGCGGGTGCCTCTGCGGCGTTGACCGGGCGTGGGGCCGCGGCGAAGCGCGCGAGCGAGGCCCGGAGCGATGCCGCGCCGCTGCCATCGGTGCGAGGTGCTTCCTCCCCAGGGTCATCCGCGAGGTTGTAAAGCGACGTGCGCTCCGGCCCGACGAGCGGAATGAGGCTGACAAGTTTCTGCGTGCCATCGTAGCCGACGCGCACGCGGCGACCGAAGGCGTCGATGTCTTCCGCGAACGCGTCGTGCGGTTGCCCGAGTGGTACCGCCTGCGTTCCTTCCGGGGGCTCGATGCGCAACGCTTCGAGGATCGTGGCGAACACGGCGAGAGTCGAGACACGCTCGGCGACCCGCGTGCCGGCGTTGCGATTTCCGGGATACTTCACGATCAGCGGGACGTGGAGCTGCTGCTCGTACGGCTCGAGTCCGTGTCCCGCCAGGTTGTGCTCGCCGAGCATTTCGCCATGGTCGGAGGTGATGATGATGAGCGCGGACTCGTAGCGACCCTCCTCGCGCAACGCCTCGATCGATTGGATTACCCACCGATCGGCGTACGCCGTCTCTCCGTCGTACTGCGAGAGGAAGTGTGAACGCATCGCGGAGGTGAACGTCTCGCCGGCCGAGATCCTCGGGCTCAGCATGGGGCCGTACTGAGCGTCTTTGCCGGGGAAGCGGGTATCGAAGGGCCGCGGCGGCTCATAGGGCTCGTGGGGATCGAGATAGTTCGCGAACAGAAAGATCGGTCCCGTACGCTCGGGGAGCCAGCCGCGAATCGCCGCGGTGATCTTCTCGGCAATCGGAAACTCGATGTCGTTGACGAAGACGTCGAATCCCCGCGCGAATCCGAACGACGGCGACATGTACGTGCGGTTTGCGATGAACGCGGCGGTCGCGTAGCCGCGCGCACCCACGATCTCGGCAAGGGTCGGGATCTCGGGATTGATCGGGCGAGCGCGGAGCGTGGCTCCCCCGATGCGCTCCGCGCCGTGGTAGGAAGGCCATCGGCCGGTGAAGATCGCCGCGTGCGTCGGCACGGTCCAGGTCCCAGGGGCGATGGCGTTCTCGTAGGTCACGGCGTCCTGTGCGAAGCGTGAGATCTCGGGCGAGGTGTCGCGCGCGTAGCCGTAGAGCGACATGTTTTCCGCGCGTTGAGTGTCGATGACGATGAGTACGACATCGGCGGGCAGCGGGGCGGCCGACCGCTGGCATGCGGCCGCGGCGCACAACAGGGCGATGGCGAGAAAATGACGACGCGATCGTCTCATGGAGTTTCGACGATTGTGTGGCGGCGTCCGGTAGAGAGGTCGTTCTCCGTCTGCTGAACTCCTGACGGCCAGTCGATCGTGACTCGCGTCACGAGCTCGCACGGGCCGAGGCCGAAGTGTGGTCCGAGCGCCGACTGGGAATAGGGCCCGAGGGCCCCGTCGTGGTAGCGCCGCTGCGTACGGCCACAGGCCTCGACTTCGATCCATGCCCCGAGGCCGCCACGGTTCGAGCGCCGTCCCTCCAACTCGAGTTCGATCCAGGCGCCGGTGGCCGACTCGTTTCGGAGGAGGCGATAGGGGCCGTGATCAAAAGGTGGGGCGCCCCAGCCGTTCAGGAGAAGGAGGTCGAGCCGGCCGTCGCCGTCGTGATCAAAGAAGTGAGCGGCGGCGCCGCGTCCGTCTCCGCTACTCGGGCTGGCGCCGGCCTCGGTGGGCATACGCGCGAATCCTCGCGATCCGAAGTTGATGAACAGCAGGTTCCGCCCGCCGGCGCCGTCCACGCCACTGTCGACGATGTAGAGATCGAGATCGCCGTCGTTGTCGACATCCGCCCACGCAACGGCCTGTGTGTTGGCGTGGTGGTCGAGGCCGGGTGGGTGGACGGCGGCGAAAGTGCCATCTCCCAGCCCCCGCCAGAGCGAGCCCCCGCGCGCCGTCGGCTCGCTCAACCCGATCGGCTCGGGCTGTTCCGCGTCGCGGAGGATGCCGCTCAGATGGTGATCCCCCGCACCGTTCCACCGCAAGTGCCACGCGTCATCGCGCCAGAGCACGAACCCGGGACGATCGGGCTCCGCCGGCGGCAGCTGGTCGGCCATGTCGGCCGGGCACCGTTCCGGCGACCCCTCGGGGAGACGCGTGCTGCCGCACATGATCCGTCCCGCATCCAGACGGACCCCGTTGTGGAAGAGCTCGAAGCGCACCGCTGAGGTGTTTCCGTCGGTCGGAGCGAAATCCACGCCTTTCGCCTCGGTGCCGGCAAAGAACGCAAAGCGGACTTCGCCGTCGGCATCGACGACGCCTTCCTCGAATTCGCGTCCGTAGCCCACATACAGATCCGGATTGCCATCGTTGTCGTAGTCGCCGAACGCCATCGCGTTGGCCAGCATGTAGGTGTCCGCCAGGCCCGAAGAATTGGTGGCGTCGGTCAGGTGTGTGCCGCTGACATTGCGGAAGAGGCGCAGGCCGCCTCCGAAGAGCAGATCGGGAAAGCCATCGCGGTCGAGGTCCGACCAGGCGACCCGGACCGCGCCGCCGGTCAAACCGTAGCGCTCGGTCGCGTCTTCGAAGGTACTGTCGCCGCGATTGCGGAAGAGGCGGATCGGGGTCGCGTGATTGGCGAGTATCAGATCCAGCCAGCCGTCTCGGTCGACGTCCAGCACGGCGGCACCCCGCGACCGTCCGTTCGGGTCGGCGATACCACTGGTCATGCCGATGTCGGTAAAGCCACCGTTGCCATCGTTTTGGTAGAGTCGATTGCGCTTCTCGATCAAGCCGCGGCCAGCGCCGAGGCTAACGAGTAGATCGAGATCGCCGTCATTGTCGATGTCGGCGAGGCCGGTGCCGTGCTGATCGCCGTCCGGGTCGATGCCGCTCGCGGGCAGGACGTCCTCGAAGGTCCCGTCGCTGCCGTTCCGGAAGAGCGCGGCCCGCTCGCCGTGGTTGCCCACGTAGATGTCGAGCCGCCCGTCCCCGTCAACGTCGCCGACGACGGCATCGTATGTCTGCGGCGTGCGGGCCAGTCCCGCTTCCCGCGTGATGTCGCGAAAGGCCACCGTGGATGGCGCCGCCGGCCCGGGGCCCGGCGGCGGTGTCGCGGGCTCGCAGCCGATCGCCCCAAGCGCGGTTGCGAGGACACCGGCCCATAGTGCCGAGGTGCGCCTCTCCATCACGTAGCCGACACGCGGCGACCGAGGTCGGCAGGACGAGCGACTATCGTGGCAGCGATGCGCGGCACTCCGCTGCGGATATGACATTTCCGCCCGACGAAAACGAGGGGCTCGGCGCTGTCTCGGTTCGGATCAGGTGTGTTAGAAGCAGCGTCCAACCGAGTCTGTTGCACCCGTACGGTGTCGAGGGGGAGCCGCATGCGTCGTGTCCTGTTGCTCATAGTGATCATCGTCGCGGTTTCTGTTGGGGTCGTGTGTGGTCTTTGGCGCGCCCTGACGCCGCCGTCACCCCTCGAGGCGTCGGCGACGCGCTTCAGCCTGCGGAACGTGACGGTGATCGAGCCGACGGTGCGGCGCGTGTCGGGCGCGACGCTTTCGGTCCGCAACGGCCGGATCGCGATGGACCATGGTGGTATGGAGGGCGCGGCCCAGGGGTATGGCGATCTGGCGGGAACGTATGTCCTGCCGGGGCTCGTCGATATGCACGCGCACCTGCCACCGCGAACGCCGCTCCGCCTGAGCGGGTACTTCTTGTTCCTGTTTCTCGAACACGGCGTGACGTCGATCCGTGACGTCGGCGATACCGATGGCACGTCCGTCGATACCGCCCGCGGCGGTATCGCCAACGGAGATTTCCCGGGGCCACGGATCTTCAGCTGCGGACCGATGGTGGCCGGTGCGGAGCCGATCCGCTGGGCCAACACAGAGATCGTCGAGACGCCTGCCGATGCGGAGCACGTCGTCGCGGCACTGGCCGACGCGGGACACACGTGCGTGAAGTCGTACGAGGATCTTTCCCTCGAGAAGATCGTAGCGCTCAAGACGGCTGCCGCGAAACACGGCTTGCAGATGCTCGGGCACGTCCCGACGTTGCTCGCATACGAGGACGCGCTGATTCCCGATGTGCAGCACTTCTTCGGCGTGCCGCCCCCGGAGAGTTTGGCGCGCGATCACGTGCTCGACCGTGCTGCCGAGTGGACGGCGGTCGACGAGGATCGTCTTGCCGAGATCGTGGCCGTGACGCTCGAGCACGACATCATCAATACGCCGACGTTGGTCTCGACCCATCAGTTGCTGCTCCTCCGTGACTATGAGGCGGCGCTCGACGATCCTTCGGCGGGAATATTGCCGCGACTGTACGCGGAGGTGGCGTGGAACCCGTCGGACGGGATGCCCATCTGGAAGGGGATCGACCAGTACATCGATCGCATCGAAGATGCGTTTCAGAAGAAGCGAGCGCTCACCGGGCGACTGTTTGATGCGGGGGCCCGCTTGCATCTCGGATCGGACGCCCAGCAGCCGTTCGTCGTGCCGGGCCTCTCGATACATCAAGAAATGGGCCATTTCGTCGATGCCGGGATTCCGCTCGAGGAGGTATGGGCGTTGGCGACCTGGAAGGCCGCGGAGACGTTGGGGGAGCCCTATCTCGGTCGCCTGCACCCGGGCGCGCCCGCCGATCTCCTGATCTTCCGCGAGGATCCAACGCTCGATCTGGCCGCACTCGATACGCTCGAGGCCGTGGTCGCGCAGGGGAAACTCTACACCCGTGCCGATCTCGACCGGGCGCGCGCCGTCTATCAGGAGCACTTTCGAAGCGCGGTGGTCGACCTGATCTCAATTCCGGCCGCGCGCTTCACGCTCCGACGGACTATTCTGCGCGACTACTGATCGGGGCGTCACCGCCCGGGACACGCGTGTGTTGGATCGATGAGCCTAGCGCTCGCGAGGCGCAGCGTGTCAGCGTTTGAGCCCGCCGACGAAGCGGTTCGACTCGAGCCACCCGAGGAGCGGCGAGCCACCGTCCGCGGGTGTGAGGCGCACCAGTGCTCGACGATAGACCGAGCGCTGCGGTGGGTCGAAGCAGTGCGTGACATCGATCTCCGCAGCGGTGATCGACTCGAGCCGCGCCGCGAACGAACCGCCGTCTTCAATCTGTACCGTGACGTTGCCATTCACGAAATTGAGTACATCGTCGTCGGCGAACGTGAGGTCGAACTCGACCTCCTTCACCGAGAGCATCGTGTCGCGCTGCATGTACCCGACGACGAAACGGCCAACGTCCGGGATGCGCGCCTCGGCGGACTGCGTGCGAAGATCCTCGCTGTTCACGGCGAGAAACGTCCATTCTAGATTCCAGAAGCGAGGACCCCACGAACGATCGCGCTCGCCGCGACCGTCAAAGGCGCGCTCCACCCCGTCGATGGTCTGGGTGCCCTTGGCGACGATGGGCTGCTCGAAGCGGCTCGCCGGGTACTTGTCCGACATGTGTCCGGGCGCGTTGGCACGCCCGCCCGAGTGCGGGGGCCCGAGGCCCGTGATGTTCAGGTCGGCGGCAATCGGAAGAATCATGCCCACGCGCGGACCCGCAAGCACGCGGCCGAAGCCCTCGACGTGGAGGCGACCCGACGCCAGTGGCTCCCGCACGTCCCAGTTGCAGCGGAGACCCCAGCGGTCGTAGGTGAGCGTGTCGGGGGCGAAGCTGTCGAGCGGTAGTCGGGGCTCCTCGATCGCGACCCACTCGCCCTCGCGGTAGAGGAACAGCCACACCCACACGCGTTGCTGATTGGGGTGGATGCCGATGCGGCAGTGACCGGCGTTGGCGCCGTCGGCATCGTACCAGTCCCAGAACCACGACTCGTTCCACCATTCGGCATCCGGATCGAACGGGTGCGGACCTTCATCCTCGAGTTGGACGCCAAACCTCGTCAGCTCTTCGATGGTCATGTCTAGTGAAACACCTGGCCCCCGTTCACATCGAGGGACGCGCCCGTGATCGGGATCGAGAGATCGGACGCGAAGAACACGATCGATCCGGCGATCTCCGCCGACGTGGGAATCTTGCCGAGCGCTAGATTGCTCGCGACCTCGTCGTAGATGTCTTGGGGTGTGACACTCTTCGCCTTCGCCTGCATCTTGAAATAGATCTCCAGCGAGGGGCCCCAGATGTACCCTGGGACGACGGTGTTGACCCGGATGCCGTAGCCGCCCACCTCCCGCGCGAGCGCGTGCGTGCCAGCGAGGAGTGCGGCTTTGGAGGCCGCGTATCCGCCCATGGTCGGCAGGACGTGGCGCATGACCATCGAGTTCACCATGATGATCGAGCCGCTCTGCTGCGCCTTCATGACCGGGATCGACGCTTGGCTGAGGCGCATGCTTCCCAGAACGGTGACCTCGAACGGTGCTTTCCAGTTCTCGAAGTCGTCCTTTTCGAACGGGCGATAGGTGCCCGGGTGGAAGGCGTTGTTGACGAGGGTGTCGATCCGCCCGTATGCGGCGTGCGCGCATTCGACGAGCTTGAGGCAATCCTCGTCCTTGGTGATGTCGGTTCGTTGCACGGTGACCTTGGCGCCGAGGCCCCGAATCTCCTCGGCGACTTCCTCGAGGGTGGACTCGGTCCGTGCCCCGATCGTGAGATCCGCACCCTCACGCGCGAGCGCGAGCGCGGCCTCTTTGCCAAGACCGGGGCCGATGCCCGAGACGATGACACTCTTTCCGCGTAGCAGCATGACGTCCTCCTGAAGGGGGCGGTGTACTCGAAGAGCCCGGGAGAAGTCGAGCGCCCGCATTCGTGTTTGCCGACGGAACGGGCGCGTGCCGAGTGTGACGGCGACGGCTCGTTCCAGCGCGCCCGCGTGGCCGAGCTACTCGGTGGCTAGGGGCTGCCTGCGTGGACATGAGAAATGAAACGTGTTTCAATTATGCCTCATGGCCACCCCCGGTCGCACCGACGACGAGACCAGCCTCGAGGATCTGCTCCAGGGATCCCAACTCGCCGCGAGCCAGCTGAAGCGTCTTCGGCGGATCGTCGATGCGGCCACGCAGCTCGCCGAGAAGGGGGGATTCGACGGCGTCAAGCTTCGGGACGTTGCCGAAGTGTCCGAGGTCGCGCTCGGAACGCTCTACAAATACTTCCGGTCGAAGGAAGACATTCTACTGTTCGCGCTCGCGGAGGAAGTCGAGCGCATGGAGGCCAGCCTCGTCGCGAAGCCGATCGAGGGGGCCTCACCGCGGCAGCGCCTCACGGGATTCTTCCAGCAGGCGACCCGCAGTCTGACCCGCAAGCCCCACTTCGCTCGCGCCGTGCTGCGCTCGCTGGCCTCGGGTGATTCCGATACCGCGACGAAGGTCGCCGAGTTTCACGGGCGCATGACCACGATGATCGTGTCGGTGTTGCGCGGCAAGCCCGTCGGTGCGACGTCACGGGTCGCGACCATCGGTGAACGTGAGATGGCGTTCGTCCTCCAGAACGTCTGGTATGCCTCGCTCATCGGTTGGGCGGGGGGACTGCATTCGACGAAGGCCGTGGCCGAGCATGTGACGACCGCCGCCGCCTTGATGCGCATCCGGTCGCACGACGACTGAATGGGAGAGGAACGCATGGCAGCTGAGCAAAGTCGCCTGAGCGCGACGCACGTTTTAGAGTATCCGTATCGACGTTCGGTCGGGCCGATCATGGGACGGTTTCTCACCGGTCTGCGCGATCGGCGTATCTCAGGGGTTCGGACGGGCGATGGCTCGATCGTCGTTCCCCCGCTCGAGTACGATCCGGCGACCGGCGCCCCGGTGACCGAGTTTGTCGACGTCGGGCCGCTTGGTGTCGTCACGACCTGGGCCTGGGTGACGACCCCGCGCGCGAAGCATCCACTCACCCAGCCGTTCGCGTGGGCGCTGATCAAGCTCGATGGAGCCGATACGGGGTTGCTGCATGCGGTTGATGCCGGCAGCGCCGACACCATGAAGACGGGTATGCGGGTGAAGCCGCGCTGGCGTGACGAACGCGTCGGCGACATCCGCGACATCGTCTGCTTCGAGCCGGAGGGATCATGAGCGAATCGCTGAAGCCCGTGACCGCGATCAAGGCGCCGGTTCACCTGGAGTTCAGCTACACCGCCGGCCGCGCCTCGACCCGGTTTCTCCGTGGCATGGCCCAGGGCAAGATTCTCGGGCAACGCTGTCCAGAGTGCGGCAAGGTCTATGTGCCGCCGCGCGGCTCGTGCACGATCTGCGCCGTGCCCACCGACGTCGAAGTCGAGGTGACCGGCAAGGGGACCGTGACCACGTTCTGCATCGTCCGGATACCGTCGGACAGCCTTTCGATCGATCCGCCATTCACGTGCGCGCACATTCTGCTCGACGGGGCCGATCTGCCGTTCTTCGCGTTGATCCAGGAGTGTCCGTTCGACGAGGTTCGGATGGGCATGCGCGTCGAGGCGGTGTGGGTGCCGAAGGAGGAACTCGGGCCGACGTTCGAGTCCATCAAGTATTTTCGACCGATCGACGAACCCGACGCGTCGTTCGAATCGTACAAGGAGCATCTCTGATGCGTGACGTAGCCATCGTTTCTTTCGCGCAAGCGAAGAATGTCCGTCGCGAACTCGACGCCAACGAGGTCGAGATGGTGATGCCGGTCGTGAGCGAGGCCGTCGAACAATCGGGGATACCCCGCCGCGAGATTGGCTTCACGTGCTCCGGGAGTTGCGATTATCTCGCGGGGCAGCCGTTCTCCTTTGTGAGCGCGCTCGATGCCGTTGGGGCCTGGCCGCCTATCAGCGAGTCGCACGTCGAGATGGATGGGGCCTGGGCCCTGTACGAGGCGTGGGTGAAGATTCAGATCGGGGACATCGACTCGGCCCTCATCTACGCCTTCGGGAAGGCGTCGATGGGAGACCTTCCCGATGTGCTGACCCTGCAGCTCGATCCGTACTACGTGGCGCCACTCGGCCCGGACTCCGTGTCGATGGCGGCGTTGCAGGCGCGGGCCTATCTCGAGGCCACCGGCCGGAGTGAGCGCGACCTGGCGGCGGTGGCCGCACGGAGTCGGAAGGATGCCAAAACGAATCCGGCCGCGCAGGTGACCGGCGATTTCGATCCCGAGCGGTTGCTCGGCGAGCCGTACCTGGTGTCGCCGCTTCGCAAGCACGACTGCCCGCCCATCTCCGACGGCGCGGCCGCCATCGTGCTCGCGTCGGGGGATCTCGCCCGCAAGGTTTGCAAGCGCCCTGCCTGGATTCGCGGGATCGACCATCGCATCGAGGCGCACGGTCTCGGCAATCGCGATCTTGCGAAGTCGCTGTCGACCGCCGAGGCGGGTCGGCGGGCGGGCCTGGGGACGGGCGCGGTGGACATCGCCGAGTTGCATGCGCCGTTCACGCATCAAGAGCTGATCTTGCGCGACGCGCTCGGTCTGGGGAACGAGGTGCGGGTCAACCCGTCGGGAGGTCCGCTGGCCGGGAACCCGATGATGGTCGCCGGGCTGGCTCGATTCGGTGAGGCCGCTCGTGTGCTCATGGATGGTCAGGCGTCGCGCGCGGTGGCGCATGCGACGTCGGGGCCCTGCCTGCAACAGAATATGGTTGCTGTCCTGGAGGGTGAGTAGATGGGCGAACATTGCGCCATCGTCGGTGTCGGGCAGACGAAGCACGATACGTTGCGGGTCGACGTCTCGATGCCTGGACTCATTCGCGAGGCCGTGACGAAGGCCTTCGATGATGCCGGGGTGTCGTGGGGTGACATCGATGCCGTGGTGTTGGGCAAGGCTCCCGATATGTTCGAGGGCACCATGATGCCCGAGCTCTTTCTCGCGGACGCCCTCGGCGCGGTGGGGAAGCCCATGCTGCGTGTCCACACGGCAGGGAGCGTCGGTGGTTCGACCGCGATCGTGGCCGCGAGTCTCATTCAGGCGGGCATCCACAAGCGCGTGCTCACCGTTGCGTACGAGAAGCAGTCGGAGAGCAACGCGATGTGGGCACTCACGGTCCGCATTCCGTTTCAGCAGGCGATCGTCGCCGGTGCCGGCGGATATTTCGCGCCGCTGATCCGCGCCTACATGGCGCGCACGAACGCCCCCGACGACACCGGCATTCGTGTTGCCTTGAAAGACCGGCTGAACGCGCTCAAGAACCCGACGTCGCATCTTACGTTTCCCGACGTCAGCTACGAGATGGTACGCGACTCGCCGATGCTCTGGGATCCGATTCGCTACCTCGAGACCTGCCCGTCGTCCGACGGCGCGTGTGCGATGGTGCTCGCGGCCGAGGACGCGGCGAAAACATCGCCGAATCCACCCGCGTGGGTGCATGCCACCGCGATGCGGAGCGAGCCTACGATGTTTCCAGGCCGCGATCAGGTGAATCCTCAGGCCGGTCGGGATTGCGCCGCCGCACTCTACAAGACGGCGGGGATCAAGAATCCACGCAAAGAATTGGATTGCGCCGAGATCTACGTGCCCTTCAGCTGGTTCGAGCCGATGTGGATGGAGAACCTCGGTTTCGCGCCGGCGGGCGAGGGCTGGAAGATGACCCAGGAGGGCGCGACCGCGCTCGACGGCGATCTTCCGGTCAACGCGTCGGGCGGGGTGCTCTCCTCCAATCCGATCGGCGCATCCGGGATGATTCGATTCGCCGAGTCGGCGCTGCAGGTGCGGGGGCTCGCCGGCGAGCACCAAGTGCCGGGAGCCAAGAAGGCGCTCGGCCACGCGTACGGGGGCGGCTCGCAGTTCTTTGCGATGTGGGTGGTCGGGAGCGAGCAGCCGTAGTCATGTCGCCTTGCGGGCGAGATAGCGCGCGGGTGGGGCCTGGGTTGTCCCCCGTCCCGCGCTCGGTCTAGAGAACGGACAGTGGATCTTCGGTTCAGCGAGAAGGACGAGGCTTTTCGACGCGAGGTTGCGGCGTGGATGGCGGAGCATCTGAGCGGCGAGTTCGCGACGGTGCGTGGTCGGGGTGGTCCCGGCGACGAGCACGCGCTCTTCGACGAGCGTCTCGCGTGGGAACGCAAGCTCGGTGAGGCCGGTTGGGCGTGCGTCGGGTGGCCGAAGGCCTACGGCGGGCGCGAGGCGACCTTCAACGAGCAGGTCATCTACTACGAGGAGTACGCGCGCGCGGGCGGGCCCGGTCGGGTCGGTCACATCGGCGAGACGCTCATCGGTCCGACGCTGATCGCGTTTGGGAGCGAGGAGCAGAAGCAGCGGTTCTTGCCGAAGATCGCCAGGGGCGAAGAGCTTTGGTGCCAGGGCTACTCCGAGCCGAACGCGGGGTCCGACCTCGCCAACGTGCAGACCAAAGCTGTGCTCGAGGGCGACGAGTGGCGCATCACGGGTCAGAAGGTCTGGACCTCCGGGGCGCACTGGTCGGACTGGTGCTTCGTGCTGTGCCGGAGCGAACCCGAAGCCCCGAGCCATCACGCGCTCTCGTACATCCTGGTGCCGATGCGCCAGCCGGGCATCGAGATCCGTCCGATCGTGCAGATGACGGGCACCTCCGAGTTCAGCGAGGTGTTTTTCGAGGACGCGCGCACGGCGGCCGACAATATCGTGGGGAAGCGTGGCGAGGGCTGGGGCGTCGCCATGGGTACGCTCGCGTTCGAACGTGGCGCCTCGACGCTCGGTCAGCAGCACAGCTTTCAGAACGAGCTCGAAGAGATCATCGCGATCGCGAAGAAGAATGGCGCCGCGCGGGATCCTGTCATGCGGCAGCGACTCGCGGATGCCTGGATCGGCCTGCGCATCATGCGCTTCAACGCGCTGCGGACACTCGGCAATCCCGATGGCGCGGCGCTTGGGCGCGAGGCCATGATCACCAAGTTGTACTGGGCGACGTGGCATCGGGATCTGGGGAAGCTCGCAATGGATGTGCTGGGTCCGTGGTCGGAGATTGCCGACGCCGCGCCGTACGAGTTGAGTGCCTTGCAACGCATGTACCTCTTCACCCGTTCCGACACGATTTACGCTGGTACGAATCAGATTCAGCGGAACATCATCGGCGAGCGCGCCCTCGGACTGCCGCGCGAGCCGAAGGTCGCGCCGAAGTCGAAGGCATGACCGTGGTTGTTCACACGATGGACGCGCGCGCGTGCGTGCCGGAAAAGAGGTCACGATGACGGTCGCAGTGCCGCCGTATCCCCCGGGGCGAGATATTCTCGCTGGGAAAACCGTGCTGGTGACGGCCGCTGCCGGCACCGGCATCGGCTTTGCGACAGCGAAGAGGTGCCTGGAAGAGGGTGCCACCGTCATGATCAGCGACATCCACGAACGGCGTCTCGGAGAGGCGGCCGACGCCCTCGCCAAGGCGGGGCGCCGTCCCGCGACCCGCCTGTGCAATGTGACGAAGGAGGACGACGTGCAGGCGCTCGTGGACGCGGCCGTCGCCGAACTCGGCCACATCGACGTGCTCGTCAACAATGCCGGGCTTGGCGGGTACGCGCGGCTTGTCGACATGACCGACGCGCAGTGGCAGTCCGTGCTCGACGTCACGTTGAACGGTACCTTTCGGATGACGCGCGCCGCGCTTCGTCACATGCTCCCGCGGGGGGCAGGCGCCGTCGTCAACAACGCCTCGGTACTGGCGTGGCGTGCACAGGAAGGGCAGGCGCACTATGCGGCCGCGAAGGCTGGGGTGACGGCCTTCACGCGTTGCGTCGCCATGGAGGCTGCGGAGTCTGGTGTGCGGGTAAACGCCGTCGCGCCGAGCATCGCGATGCACGAGTTTCTCGCCAAGGTGACTCCTCCAGGGTTGCTCGACTCTCTCACCCAGCGTGAGGCCTTTGGGCGAGCGGCCGAGACCTGGGAGGTTGCGAACGTCATCGTCTTTCTTGCCAGTGACTACGCCTCGTACATGACGGGCGAGGTCGTGTCGGTGAGCAGCCAGCATCCGTAGCGCGGCGTTCGAGCGATGAGTTCCCCGCCACGCGCCGAGGTCGAGGCGGCGTTCCTGACGACGCGGCGTGCGCAGGCAGCCCACGACTTCAGCGCCTACACGGATTGTTTCGCCGAGGACGCCGTGTACGTCGAGCACGCGCTCGGCACCTTCGAGGGGCGCGAGCGTATTCGTGCCTGGCATGTCGAGACGATGCAGGGACGCGAGGACTGGACGTTTCCGA
>JAJCZP010000038.1 GCA_029262315.1 Deltaproteobacteria bacterium
GCCTCCTTCAAATAGATATTCTTTCGGTTTGTATCTTTTGTAATAGGCTCTTAGTAAATCCAACAATTGCTGAGGTATTCGAACTATCCTGTCTTTACGACCTTTCCCTTGATGCACAAACAATTCTAATCGATCACCATCTATGTCACTTAATTTTACATTCAGCGCTTCCGATATCCGTAAGCCTGTGGCATAGAAAAAGGCAATGAGAACTCGATGCTTAAAATAGGTAGGGGCTTCTATCAATCTCACAACCTCTTGTTGGGAAAGTATTCTTGGATGTTGCTTTGACTTCTTAGATCTTGGAAGATGATCTATGTCCCATTTATCTTTCTTTTTCATCCTGTCAAATTATTATTTAATGTAATATTTAATTTGACACACTTTCTAGAATACTCTCAAGATACCCCACTACTCTGTATCTCTAAAATATAACTACGAGCATGATCTTGATAACTAATCGATTCATCATGATGCGCTCTACAGTGACTAAAAAATAACCGAAGAGCATTCACATAGATCTCTCGTGTACCGTCACTATAATTCCTTAATTGTAGATACTCTTTGTACTCTTTGATGTAAGCTGATGATGAACTCATCTTTGAAGGTTTGCTGATCCTTCAAATCTATATGCTTATATCCACCAGTACCTTTTTCTCACCCAGTCATAAAGAGGAAGTACTCACGGTTTTGTTCAACCTTCCTTTTCTATACCGCCTTAGTTTGTGAACTGAGTTATTGAACGCCTCGTAAACTACCGTTATTCGGACAGACAGAGTTAAAATGACAAGAAAGATTTCATCTGATTTCATTCTACAGGCAATAACTTTAAGATTTGGTACGTGCTTTCGCTATTGTATTGAATACTAACAATAAGGGCTTTGCCCCTGTAACAGCCCCCTAACCATTCTGAACATTTGACATAAAAACTGGTCAAGACATAAGAGAAATAAACGTACCTGTTGTGTGTTCATAGATGTTCTACCTAACCTAAGAAGTTTAAATCAGCTGTTATTATTTCATATTAGTTGAGAATCTTTTGACAAGGAGAAACTTGCGCAAATTATAAAAATCATTTAGTGTTGGTTGTGGTGAAATTTAACAATGAATCTAAAAATTAAAGTTTAAACATCTGCATTTATTAACGATGTCAAAATGAACGTATCCCTCGGACAGGGCGAGAATTTGTCTTAACATCGAAAAACCCACTTCCACTGCGAAATCCAAATGCGAAGGCGTCATCTAAGTCATTTTCCAGACTAGACCAATATCCATCTGTTGTAGACAACAAAGTATGACTTTCGTTAAATAAAGCTTTATTCACATGAAAACGATTGCCCCAAAGTTTATTCAATTCATCTATAGATGGTAAATACCATTCTCCCCCTAATGATTGGACATATGTCTTAGATGGACTATTTACCATTTGTGTCATATTGTACAAACCGTCCCATGTCCTATTTGCGTTTGTAACGCTTGTTGTACTCTGCCATTGCTCACTCGATTCTGTTTTTGAAACGATAAGACCATGATCCAATCCGTCATTGCCTTTATATAAATAAAACACGATGCCACCAAGAGTATCTTTCCCAATATACCACGGGCTTGAATTAAGTGTGGACACATCCCTTACTCCTAAAGTACCATCATTTAATCTTACTACCACGCTGTCTGCATTATTATCTTTTTCCATTACAGAAATTTTCGCTTTTCCATCAACTTCCAATGCATTCTGAGCATTGAGGAAAAAAGCCAAACAAACAATTCCTGCACTAATAATAAAACGGAACATAATGTTTTCTTTTGATTAATGTACTTTAAAGATATACAATCAAAAATAATGTTCTTCACAGAGTTTAAAAAATCAGGAATGCACTTTTTTTGTAGCAATTCACCTTTAATTAGAAAAACTGATCGATTCGAACACTTCACTGTAGCGTCATTATTCAAGATTACCCCATTATCAGTATTATTACTTGGATGGAAATTTACATCGGCCTGAGCGATGAGGCAGAGAAATTGGCTGTTGATGCCTTTTTGGAAGGGTTCAAAATTGAGGAGGAAGGTAGCCAGATCGGCGGGAAAGCCATCAAGATTAGAAAGGCCAATAAGAAGAAATTACCCGGGACAATTAATGAGGCCACAGCCAAAGTAAATAGCATGATTCTTGTTACTCGTAAGAACAAGGATATTGACGAAACCTCGCCATAGCAAGATTACTTATCGCCTGAATTGAGGCTCCCTACCCTAAACTTTTGGTCACTTAATGTTCATAAACTTTTCATCGATGCGCCATGCGTAGCTAGATGCCCCTTACCATCGTTTCTTCAATCTTACAGATGACCCAGTACTATATTAAGAATCTATCTCCCATCCAATTGTTAATAGTAACATGTCTACCTAATGTTAGGTATATCAATAACAACTAGTTGAACACTATTCCTCTTTTTCATTAGATAATTGCTTACGACTCCATATTAAATTTGCGTCAAAATTACTGGATTTATGAAAGAGTTAATGTTCGTTGGTTGCTTGCTGTGTAGTTTATCATTATTATCTCAGCATTCGCTCGCTGGAAAAATTATTTCTGCTCAAGGTGAAGATGAATTGATCGGTGCAACAATTATTGTAGCCGGCACTAATTGGGCGACAGTTTCTGATAGTCATGGCGATTTTTTCATCGACGACCTTGGTGCTAATAGTTATACACTTATCATTAGCAGTGTAGGTTTCATAACAAAAGAGCTTCAGATTACTGTTCCGCTGAAGGATCATATAAGCATCACCCTTAAAGAAAAGATAATCGACTTACCTGATGTTGTAATTGAGAGTGTGACTCTGACCGGCGGATTAAGCGGGGTTAAGAAAAGCTTGGGTTCAGCTCATTATATCGGGCAAAAAGAAATTCAGAAGTTCTCTTATACTGACATCAATAGGACTCTTCGCAACATACCAGGAATCAATATACAGGAGGAAGATGGCTATGGTCTTCGTCCTAACATTGGCCTCCGGGCCACTGGTTCAGAAAGAAGTTCTAAAATAACTGTTATGGAAGATGGCATCCTGGCAGCCCCTGCTCCTTATGCCGCTCCTGCCGCATATTATTTTCCTTCGGTCGGAAGAATGGAAGCAATCGAAGTGTTGAAAGGGAGCAGTCAAATTAAATACGGACCTTTTACAACAGGCGGAGCCATCAACTTGATATCCTCTCCAATTCCAACCAGATTCAGCGGTCACGCAGATTTTATATTTGGTAATGATAATTATAAGATGCTTCATGCTAATCTTGGTAATGCACATAAGAATGTCTCATATATTGTCGAGACTCTCCAGTATAGTGCAGATGGATTTAAGGAGTTAGACAATAGAGGGAATACAGGATTTAATAAAGAGGACTATTTGGCCAAAATTCGATTGAATACTAATCCTGATGCCCGAATATATCAATCATTAACATTCAAAATCGGTCAAGCTTTTGAATCATCTAATGAAACCTACCTGGGGCTTTCAGATCAAGATTTTGAACTTACTCCACTAAGAAGATATGCTGGTTCTCAGGTTGATAATATTACGACTTCTCATAATCAATATAGTATTGCACATTTTGCCGAGCTCGCCTCTTTCCTGGATGTGTATACCAGCATTTATAGAAATGATTTCAGCCGTAATTGGTATAAGCTTGATAAAGTTAATGGTACATCGATATCGAATATTCTCGAATCCCCAATATTATTTACAGATGATCTTGCAATCATCAGAGGGCAGACAAATTTGACTAATCCTCTATCCGTCAAGGCAAATAACAGGTCTTATTATTCGGAAGGTATCCAAAGTAATTTTATCGTCCATTTCAGAAAGGGACAATTGAAGCATAAAATGGATATCGGATTAAGGTTTCATCAAGATCAGATTGATCGATTTCAATGGGTCGACAACTACAATATGTCCAATGGCATTATGCAATTAGCGTCATCAGGTCAACCAGGAACTGAGAGTAATAGAGTTTCAAAGGCTCAAGCCTTTGCCTCATTTGTTCAATACAAATTACAATCAGGCCGCTTAACATCAACTATTGGCATTCGATATGAAGACATTATAAATAAAAGAATTGACTATGGAAGGGAAGATCCCGGAAGATCTGGTACAGATCTAAAAGAAAGGGCCAATGATATTCAGATTATAATTCCTGGGCTCGCCCTATCTTACAAGTTATCTTCATTTTCGGATGTATTTGGTGGTATCCATAAAGGTTTTGCGCCCCCGGGATCTAAGGAGGAAACTAAGCCGGAAGAAAGTTGGAATTATGAATTAGGGTGGAGATTGAACAAAGCTGGAATACGGGGACAGATATTGGGTTTTTACAATAATTATAGCAACTTGCTTGGATCAGATCTTGCCGCATCCGGGGGCTCCGGGTCTCAAGATTTATTTAATGGAGGAGCCGCAGTTGCTCAGGGAATTGAAGCTATGATTACGTATGATCTTAACTCAGCAAAACATTTTAAAATACCGTTATCAGTAAACTATACCTACAGTAAGGCTTATTTCAATAGTAACTTTGACAGTGATTTTGAGGCTTGGGGTAATGTTACAAAAGGAGATTTGGTTCCATATGTACCACAACATCAAGTTTCAATCAGCTTTGGCATAGAACACAAAAAATATCTTTTTGATATTAGTTCAAAATACATTTCAAGAATGCTGACCGAAGCTGGTAGTTTAAATGACATGACTCCTAGTACCGACAAAGCTTTTACAATTGACTTTGCTTTAAATTACAAAGTATCAAAAGAGCTCAATGCATTTATTAACATGAATAATGTTTTGAATAATATCTATATCGTATCAAGACGTCCTGCAGGTGTTCGGCCCAATCAACCACAGTCTTTTAGGCTTGGATTAAAGGCCAACTTTTAGACCCCAACGTTCGTCAGCCAGTCTTAAAAACGGGTTAAAATACCCGAAATAACAAAAGCCAGGAGACAAACCCTCTTTCTTTATGTCTATAGAAGCCTAAAAACTTGCTTTTTTGAACTGAGTAATTGAACGTCCCGTTAACGACCGTTATCTGAACAGCCATTGAGTTAAATGAAAGGTTCGTTATTAATTACTTTCTATCCCGACCAACCACAATTCCCAATCGTTGCGTATATTTAAAGGATGCTCACATTCTTCCGCCGTAAAATTCTACTCTATGATCGAAATTCCAGTACGACTAAAAAATCGTATTTTCAGGGGCACTTGATTACTTACTTAACATCGGTTTGATACATTCCGCTAACCTGTTATAGAAACAAAAAGCATGAAACATTTATGGTTACTCCTAATCTCTGTTCTTATCTTTTCACATAGTCAATTGTGGGGGCAATGTCAAAGTGACTGCACCACTGCTTTTGGTAACACTTTTTTTGGAAAATTTGCAGGAAACCCTAGCGTTACTGGAAACCAAAATAGTTTCTTTGGATATGCTGCGGGTTTTAATAACGCCAGTGGGGA
>JAJCZP010000039.1 GCA_029262315.1 Deltaproteobacteria bacterium
ACGCTCCAACGCCAACCGCGCCTGCTTGGCCGCGAGCAGCATCAGGTAGCCCGGTGGGCGATCGAGCCCTACGGGCGGGCACTCGAAGTCGAGCCCGGAGTAGGAACCATGCCAGTGCGCCTGCACCATACCTGGCATGAGCGTCGCGCCACCGAGATCGAGGACGTCGTCGCCCGGGCGTGGGGACACCGTCGCGTCGGCGTCGACCGCCGCAATGCGCGCGCCCTCCACAATGACGGTGCGCCCCGACACCGGCGGGTGCTCGCCGTCCAGCAGTGTGGCTCCCGTAAAGAGTACGCGACTCATGGCTATTGCGTGCGTTGGTCCGAAGAGCGGCGCGAACGCGCCGGCACCACGTCCGTCTGCTTCTAGCCGTACCTACCGCCGCGCTCAACCGGGGCCCATCTCGAGAAGGGACGAGCACCCGGTGCTCACCCCACCCGAGGACGCCGAGCGACCCTGGCAGCGGTTGACCGCGCGCGCCTCCCTCTTGTAGCCCGTAGGCATGCACTCGGCCGCCGCAGACATCGACGCCGACTTCGATCACTTCCACGACATCGTGCTTCCGCGCCGGCTGCGTACGGCAACCGGGCTGCAAGCCGCGCGCGAAGTAGACCGGCACCCGCCGCTGGCCTTTCGCCTCCGCGACGGCCGCGCGTACACGTACGCACCGGGCTCACCCGCGATCGCGGTCACCCACGGCGAGAACACCGCTCATACCGTCATCGAACTCGATGACACGGCCTGGGCCGACTTCATGACCCAACGCCGCAGCATCCCGAGTCTCCTGTACGGGAAGATGCTCGAGATCGCGCGCGGGAACGCGAGCGTGCTCTTCGGCTGGGAACCCGCCCTGCGAGCACTGCTTCAGGAGCGACCGATCTACGATGCGGCGACCCTCGATCTCCGCGACGGCGAGGGCGCGCCACTGAATCTCGCCACGACGTTCACGCGGGCGAGCGCACCGGCTGCCGTCGCTCGCTACGTGACCGAAGCGGGATTCGCGCTCGTACGCGGCGTCTTCTCGGCCCGGGAGATCGCGACGCTCACAACCGAGGCAGACCGACTCGCCACGGCGGCACGCCAGGGCGATCGCCGCTCCTGGTGGGCACGGAACGGCGACGGCAAACAAGTCCTGTGTCGCGTCACCTACACCCCACTCATGTCGAAGGAGATCGCCGCGCTGATCGACGATGCCCGGCTCCGCGATCTGGTCCGCGCCTTCGCGCCCGACTACGTCCCCGCACCAGATCGCCTCGACGGCGTCGCCCTCATCATCAAGAATCCGAACATCGTTGACGGACTGTCCGATCTCCCCTGGCATATCGATTGCGGCATGGGCGGACATCCGGTGCTCTGCCCGGTCTTGCAAATCTCCGTCCTGCTCGATGCCGCGTCCGAGGACACGGGCACGCTGAAATTCCTCGCTGGCAGCCACCGCTTTGTGACACACATGCCCGCGGACGAGACAACGCTCCCGATCGTCACGGTGACTGCCGAACCGGGAGATTGCGTGCTCCACCTGAGCGATACCATGCACGCCGCACCGCCACCGCGCCGGGCCACTCACTACCGCCGCTCCCTGGTCGCGTCTTTCTACCGCCCGAGCGTGCTCGACGTGGTGCCGCCCGGGCAGGGGTTCAACGACGTCCTCCTCTCCCGCGACGACGGTCACGTGGAGAACCTGCGGCAGATGACGTCCGACGACTGACCTATCGATCGGCTGCGAACTCGTAGTTGACAACCCACCTAAACAAGTGTTTACTTTTCTGATCCCCCTGGGAAATCAGAGCCTTGCGGCAAGGAGCACCTGTGGCTGACCAGAACAAACGACCGGATATCAATCTTCTCGACGGCGCTTTCTATGGTGGAGATCCCTACCCCGCCTTCGCCTGGATGCACGAGAACGAGCCGATCTATCATGACCGCACGAACAACGTTTTCGGCATTACCCGCCTCGAGGACATCATGACGATCTCCAAGGACTCGGAGACGTACTCGAATGCCGCCGGTATTCGGCCCGATGCCCCGGCCCTGCCGATGATGATCGACACCGATCACCCCGAGCACACGCGTCGGCGACAGCTCGTCAGCAAGGGGTTCTTGCCGCGACGGATCGCCGCCATGGAGCCCGACATCCGTCGGGTGTGCACCGAGATCCTCGACGCGATCTGCGAACGCGGCAGCTGCGACTTCGTGCAGGACATCGCGGCCTGGCTGCCGCTCATCCTGATTGGGGACATGCTTGGCATCGCGCCCGAAGATCGCAGCACCCTCCTCCGCTGGAGCGACGAGATGGTCAGCGCAACGGGCAGTCCGAATGAAGAGGACATGATCCGTGCCGCGCAGGACATGGAGGACTACCGAAGCTACTGCCTGCGCGTCGTCGCCGACCGCCGCGACAAACCCCAACAAGCAGATCTCATGAGCGTACTCGTCCACGCCCGGGTCGAGGGCAAAAAACTCACCGACGACGACCTCGTGCACGAATCACTCTTGCTCTTGATTGGCGGCGATGAAACGACACGACACGTGATCAGCGGTGGCGCCTACCAACTGATGCTGCACCCCGGCCAACGCCAGCGGCTCGTGAACGATCCGACCCTGATCCCTGTTGCCGTCGAGGAAATGCTGCGGTGGGTGAGCCCGATTCAGAACATGCAACGCGTCGTAACGAAGTCCGCACGCGTGCGAGACCACGAGTTCAAGGAAGGCGACCGGCTCCTCCTGGAGTACGGAGCCGCCAATCGCGACCCGCTCGCGTTTGATCGACCGGGCGAGTTTGACGCGGCTCGCAGCCCGAACGACCACGTGGCTTTTGGCGGCTACGGCCACCACATCTGCATGGGCAAGAGCCTGGCGCGCCTCGAACTTCAGGTGATGTTCGAGGAACTTCTCCGACGCATGCCGGATCTCGAGCCGGCGAGCTCGGAGGCCCCGCCGCGGCGGAAGTCGAACTTCATCGTGGGGCACGAGAGCTTGCCGGTCCGTTTCAGCCCGACCGCACCGCTCGGCAAGGCCGCCTGACCATGGCATCGGTCCCGGCGGTCGAGGCCCGCACAGCGCGCGGCGAGGAGACCGCAGGCCGGATTCTGGATGCCGCGGCGACCGTGTTCGCGCGGCGCGGACTCGCGGGCACGCGGGTGCGCGACATCGCCACAGAGGCGGGCGTCAACGTCGCGACCCTCTACATCTACTTTCCAAGCAAGCAGCATCTCCACGAAGCCGTCCTGGAGCGCGGCTTACAGCCACTGATCGAGATCCTGGGGCGTTTCGCGGACGAGCCCGACAAGCAGGCCGCGACTGCGCCCACCATCGATGCGGTCATGCAACACCTCGCGGCTCACCCAGCCGTACCGCGCCTCATCTACCAAGAGGCCGTCTGCGGCGGCGAGTTACTGGCGCGCATCGGCAGCCGCTGGTTCGGGCCGCTCGATGAGTTGATCGGTCGCGAGCTGCGCACGGGGGCCATGCCCAGCGACGAGGGCTTCGTACCGATTCTGGGCGCGGTCTTCCTCCACCTCACTTTGGGGCACTTCGCGTTGGCACCGCTCCTGTCGCGCATCCTCGGTGCCGACTTTGAGTCACCCGAGGCCCTGCGCCGCCAAACGCAACTCCTTACGACGCTCGCGCGACAACTCTCGGTCACCGCGAGGGATCTCGGAAACGGACGGTAGCCGCGGCGTCAGTCTACGGGCAGGTCGCGTTGAACAAACCGTCGTCGAACTGATCGCAGTTCCGCTTGCTGCCATCCGCGGCGTTCAGGGCCAGACAGACCCTGCACTCGACGCGGGCCTCAATGCAGCCGTGGAAGTCACCCCACGAGGCTTCGCCGACGCAGATGCCGGGGAAGAGTGACGCGTAGTCCTGGCCCTTGTCCAGACACTTCTTGATCATGGTGCCGAAGAGCTTGGTGTCACACGCCTTCGCGATCTTCCCCTTGGCATCCTTGCCGATACAGGCGCCGAGGGTCACCGCGTCGTGGACCGTGGCCGCCTTCAGGCCCTCCTTCTTGCATTTGTTGAACTCTTTGAGCTTGGTGAGCTGACACTTCTTGAGCGCCTTTGCCGTCGCCAGCTGGCACTTGGACTTGTCCTTCCCTAGCAGCGCCGACTCCAGGACGATGGCGGCGTCCAGGTCCGTCCCGAAAAGATCCTCGAAGAGATCGAGCTCCTTCTGAACCGCGGCGTCGTTGATCGCCGTTGCGCTCGTGGGACCGAAGTCCGGCGTCTCGACGGTGCAATTCTTCGTCTCGTCCAGCACCGTCTTGCTCAATACCTTGGCAACCTTCTGGTCCGCGTCAGCCGCTATGCAGGCAACAGCAGACCCGTTCTTCTCTTTGGCGAAATCCTTGATGCACTTGCAGATTTCCTTGCCCTGCGCCTTGGCGACCTTGCCGAAGTCCTTGTTCAGCGCATTGATGCACTTCGCCTGATCCTTGCTTTCGACGAAGAGCCGAAGCTTGGCGGCATCCTCCGGAAGGAGGAAACGCGCCGCGAGCAGGTCGTCGATCTTCTGATTGAAGTCGGCCACGAAGAGCTCGCGATCCGGGTAGAGTGCGGCGACGGTCGCATCGTCGAACGGCTCGGATGTCGCCGTCAGCACGCAGAACAGGCCCCCAAGTGAGTTGAGAATCGGGGGCACGCTGGGATCGAGGGAGTTCTGTGGAGCATAGGTCGCGATCGGCAGATCCATCTGCGGCAGACGGATGCCACCGATGACGTTGCCGTGCACGTCGCGCAGGATCTGGTCGTTGGGATCGACCGCAAACAGGTCGCCCGTTGGCGGCACGGTCCCCGATTGCACCTGGTCTTCCATCGCCTGCCACATGGCGTTGTACAGATAGGAACCGAAGACCGGTCCGTCCGCGATCGTGTTCGGCGCCTCTACACAAATCTCCTCGAGGAAGAGAGGATCCGTGAGACCGAGGACCCCCGCGGGAATGAGCGCCTCGCCCGTATGGATGGTGACGTGGCCCGTGCCAGCCGTCTCGTAGTAGCGGAAGGTCGGGGTATCGGTCTGGCGCGCGCCCGGACTGCCGAGTCCCACGTAGAGATCGGTCTCCGTATGCACGCGATAGACGGGCACCGGAAGATCGGTGGCAACGCGCAGGTCATCCCCCTGGAGTGTCGGGGTACAATCGGGATAGGCCGGAGCGCCCACGGCCTCACACGCGGTTCCGAAATTGATCGGGCGCGCGCTGCCATTGGCCTGCACGAAATAGCCATCATTGTCGGGAAAGTGGAACGCGGTCGCGTAGGTGATCATGGAGCCGCCCTGCTGCGACTGACCAGCGTGGTAGAGGCGCTGCACCGGATAGTCCGGATGAAGCGGGTTCGGCGCCGCCGAGGTCTTCAGCAGGTGGGCGATCTGGCTCGCCATCTCGAACGCCACACCGTTCTCGGTCATCGAGAGCCCTGCGTAGCGTGTGCCACACGTCGCGGGGGGAAGAACCCCGAGCAACAGACAACCATTCACCAGGTAGTTGATCGACGTCGTGCTGTTCGTCACTCCGACGTACACGACGCCCTCGCGTGCGAAGTACTCCGCCGACGCGTGCCAGACCGGAGAGGTGTCGAACCCCGCGGTCGAATTCAGCCACTCGACCACCACGGTACCGTTGAATTCGTTCGGATCCGCGGGACGACGGATGAGAATGCGCGTGGTGTAGGGCTCGTTCGGATCACGCACGATGATCTCGCCGGGAACGGGGATCTCGTTGTACGTGTAGACGTCAGCCTCGCCCGAGATGAAATACTCCTCCTCCACGTAGGCCTGCTCGAGCCCGGCGATCTCGCGGCCAGCCGGAACCGAGATGTCTCCCATAGCGATGGGCGGCGTCGTCACGATGACCGGATCGTTCGGATCGGCGGCGACTGCGATCGAGTGCACACCGAGCATCAAGAGTACTGCCAGTAGAGTGAGGCGCAGACGCATCGTGTCGCTCCTTGTCGGGTCGTGAACGGATCGGACGGACAGTACATTTACCCGCTAGCATTTCGCGGTACGTCCATACAAGCGGGTGGCGAGTCTTTCGCTTCTGAACCGTCCACATATGCTCGCCCTGTGCCGCGCACGTCACCACCGATGCTCATCATGACGGTCTGCGTCGCCGAAGCGATGGCGATGC
>JAJCZP010000040.1 GCA_029262315.1 Deltaproteobacteria bacterium
CTCGCCGACAAGATCCTGCAGTCGAAATCCGCGCTCGAAGGCGAGCGCAAACAGGTTACCGTGCTCTTCGCCGACGTGAAGGGTTCGATGGAGCTCGCCGCGGAGGTCGGTGCCGAGGAGTGGCACGGCATCCTCGACCGCTTCTTCCAGATCCTGGCCGACGGCGTGCATCGCTTCGAAGGCACCGTCAACCAGTACACGGGAGACGGCGTGATGGCGCTGTTCGGGGCACCGATCGCCCACGAGGACCACGCGCAGCGCGCCTGCTACGCGGTGTTGCAGTTACGCGACGAGATCGCGCGCTACGCGACCGACGTGAAGCGCGAGCATGGCCTCGGCTTCTCGGCGCGGATGGGCCTGCACTCGGGCGAGGTGGTCGTTGGGCGGATCGGCGACGACCTCCGCATGGACTACACCGCGCAGGGACACACAGTCGGCCTCGCGCAACGCATGGAGGCGCTTGCCTCACCCGATACCTGCTACCTCACGGCCGCGACGGCCGCGCTCGTCTCGGGCTACTTCGCGCTCGAGGATCTCGGCGAGTTTCAGGTGAAGGGAATTCGCGAGGCCGTGCGCGTGCATCGGCTCGTTGGTCCAGGCGCCGCGCAGACGCGCTTCGACGTGTCACGCGCGCGCGGCCTTACGCGCTTCGTCGGGCGCAGTAACGACATGGCCACGCTCGAGGCTGCCCTGGCCGAGGCTCAGGCAGGGAACGGCCAGGTTGTCGGCATCGTAGCGGAGGCCGGCACCGGCAAGAGCCGGCTCTGCTACGAGTTCGTCGAGCGCTGCCGGGCGCAGGGCATCCGGGTGAACGAGGGACACGCGGTCGCGCACGGCAAAAACATTCCCTACCTGCCGATGCTCGAGGTGTTCCGCGGCTATTTTGGAATCGCCAACCATGATGACGACCGCATGGTCCGCGAGAAGATCGCCGGACGGCTGTTGCTCCTCGACGAGACCTTCCGCGCTGTCCTGCCGGTCATGTTCGAGTTCTTCGGCGTGCCGGACCCCGAGCAGCCGGTTCCCGGTATCGACCCGGATGCGAAGCAGCGCCAGCTCTACGCCGTGATGCGTCGCCTCGTGCAAGGCGACCCGGGAGCGGCCGCCGACAGCTTCGTGACCCTCATCGAGGACCTGCACTGGCTCGACCCGGCCAGCGACGCGTTTCTCACGCAGTGGGTGGAGGCGATCGCGGGCTCCAGCGCTTTCCTTTTGGTGAACTTCCGCCCGGAGTACCGGGCCGAGTGGATGCAGAAGTCGTACTACCACCAGCTGCCGCTGGCAGCCCTCGGGCCGGAGGCGATCGACGAGCTTCTGGCCGATCTCCTCGGCACCGATCCGAGCACGCACGGCCTCGCCGAGGCGGTCCACACTCGATCGGGCGGCAACCCGTTTTTCACCGAGGAGATCGTCCGGACTCTGATCGAGTCGGGGCAGCTCGAGGGCGCGCGCGGCGCTTATCGACTCGTGACACGAGTCGAGCGTCTCGACGTGCCGGCCTCGGTCAATGCCGTGCTGGCGGCGCGCATCGATCGGCTGGCGGAACGCGACAAGCACGTGCTGCAAGCCGCCGCGGTGATCGGCAAGGAGTTCGCGGAGCCGGCCCTGCTCGCCGCCGCGGAGATCCCTCTGGAAGAGCTGCGGGCCGCGCTCGCGGCGCTCCGGGCGAACGAGTTCGTCTACGAGCGTGCGCTCTATCCCGTCGCCGAGTTCGCGTTCCGCCATCCCCTCACCCAAGAGGTGGCGCTCGGCTCACAGCTTCAGGAGCGCCGGCGCCGCACCCACGCGGCCGTGGCCCGCGCGATCGAGCACACTCACGGCGACAAGCTCGACGAGCAGGCGGCGCTCCTCGCCCACCACTGGGAAGAGGCGGCCGTACCGCTCGCGGCGGCGCACTGGCACCGCTGCGCCGCCGCGTGGGTGGGGCGGAACGATCCAGGCGAAGGGGTGCTACGGCACATGCAGCGGGTGCTCGCGCTCACGGATACTCTCGAAACGTCGGGCGAGCGGGATGAGCTTCGACTCGAGGCCTGTCGCAGCATGCTCCTGGTGGGGGGCTGGCGCGTTGGCCTCTCGCGCGAGGAGATGCTGGCGATCTTCACAGAGGGGCTGGCGCTGACCGAACGCGCCGGCGACGTCAGCCATATCGTCGACCTGCATGTCGGGTATGCTGCCGTGCTCGGACTCGCCGGCGACTTCCGGGGATACTACGCTGCCGCGCGTAAGGCGGCTGTACTGGTCGACGACACGGTCAGTCGAGGCGCGGCTTCCGTCGCGTTGATCAGCCAGGGATACAGCGCGCAGTGTCTCGGGCGACTCGCGGAGGCCCTCGAGTTCCACGAGCAGCTGACGCGCTTCACCGAGGGAGATCTCGTCGTCGGCATCGAGACCATCGGCTTTAACACCTGGGGCTATAGCCTGGCAGCGCGCGTAGGGATCTGCGCTTCGCTCGGCCGTCTCGACGAGGCACGAACATTGGCTCGAGAGGCGCTTGCGCTGGCGCGATCGCACGACATGCGGGAGCCGCTGATCCTGGCCCTCAACAGCTCGATCGAAGTTGCGGATTGGTCGGGCGACACCGGGCCGGGCCGCACGGCGGACGAGGCACGGCAGCACGCCCTCGAGGCCGTCGCGATCGCCGAGCAGAGCGGCAGGCACCTCCTTCGCCAGTGGGCGTACCGTGGGCTTGGCCTGGCGCACCTGCTGCACGGAACGTGGATCGAGGCTGGTGAGATGATGGCGGAGGCTTTGGGCACGGCGCGCAGGCACCAGACCGGCCTGGACAGCGAGGCCACCCTCCTCGCACGCCTTGCGCATGCCTACCTCGGCCAGGGAGATACGGCGCGTGCCCGCAGCATTGCAGAGGAGTCCGTCGCGTGCGCGCAACGGCAGGGAGCACGCTTCGACGAGTGCATGGGCGAGCTTGCGTGGGCGCGCGCCCTGCGGGCCGATCAAGGCATCGGCGCCTTTCGAGCGATCGAGGCGTGCCTTACGCGTGCGCTCGCGGTAGCACAGGAGACCGGCGGGCGCGTGATCGAGCCGCAGATCATCGAAGAACGTGCGCGTCTTGCCGCCTTGCGAGGCGACGACGCTGCCGCCGGGGAGGATCTCCGACGGGCGCGCGCCCTCTACATCGAGATCGCTGCGACGGGACACGCGGAGCGGCTGGCGCAGGAGCTACGGTGAGGGTTCCGGGAGCAGCAGCTTCCGGGCGGCGGGTTGAGTCGTCCGATTGAGATGGGGCGTGGGTCCGCGCTCCCCCTCGGTCTTGTCCGTATGCCCATTGGGGGGCGATTCGCGACGGTAAGCTTCAGGCGATGAGGTAGCGTTCGAGCAACTCGACGGTGGTCTCGACCAGGGGCTCGCCGTACATTTCGGTAGTTGCGTTCGTGCTGAGCCCCGTGGACGCATTGATCACGACGAAGGTCGCTACGTCGAGATCACGCACGCGTAACTCGGCACGATGGGTTTCCAGTAGCGACCGGATGAACCCCGCGAGCAGGGTTTTCGCTTCGGTCACGCGACGTCGTAGCGCGTCGTCCGGTACATGCTCCAGTTGTCGGTACAGTTGCGGCCCGTAACTCCAAGTTTCTACTGCCACCGTGAGCAGTCGGCGTAGTGCCGACATCAGGCTCTCTTCCGGGATACCAGTGCCGGCGCTGAAGATGGACACGACCGCTTCGATCTCGCGGTCGATCAGCCGCGCAAATACCGCATCCTTGTCATCGAAGTATTGATAGACGGATCCGACGCTCACACCGGCCCGCTCAGCGATGCGGTTGGTGGTGGCTCCAGCGTAGCCCTCTCGGATCAGAACCTGAGCCGCCGCGTCCACAATCACATTGACCGTGGTCTTAGCTCGGGCCTGTTTCGCCTGTCTTGTCAGCGACTTGGCTGATCGTCTTGGCATTTCCCCAGTCTCTCCCGAATGCGAGTAGCAGAATTGTGAAAACTACCTCATATTACGGCGAGCGTGAACTCCGTACGTGGAGGAACGACGATGGAGACAGTTCACAAGCCGACTCGGAACCCCATTCGCATCGCAGCAGCGGCCTGGCGCCTGGTTCGGGACTTGTCCAGGACCGAGGACGCCACCCTCGTTGAGATGACGTTCATGAAGTCGCGAATGCTCCGGAAGTACGCGCGGTGGAATGAGGCTGCTCGTGCGCTACGAGCGGATCCGCGTACGCGCGATGCGTTTGAGCGCCGGCCGCGTCTCGGCGCGATCGATATCGAGGCGTTGTCACGGCTGCCCGTCGGCACGCTCGGGCAGGTCTTCGGTGCGCACCTTACTGCCAACGGCCTGAATCCGTATATTTTCGAGCCGATCGAGGACCACTCGGATGGTGACTACGTGATGGGTCATCTCTTGGAGACGCACGACGTCTGGCACATCGTCACCGGGTTGAGTACCGACGTTCCGGGAGAGTTTGCCATCGTAGCGTTCTACGCCGCGCAGACCGGGCTGACCACGTCATCGATGCTTCTGACGATCGGTTTCGCCAATACGACTCTGTTCGCGCCCGACGAGCTTCGCGCGCGGATGAATGGCGTAGCAAAAGGCTGGACTCTTGGAGTACGAGCCCAGCCGCTTTTCGGAACCGACTGGAACTCGCTTTGGGGCGTGCCGCTCAGAGAAATCCGCGCGCGTTTCGGGTTGAGCGATGCAACCGACACCGGCAACGGTATCCGGGCGGTGGCCTAGCCGCTCAGAGAGTTTCGGCCGCTTCCTCGAGGTCCGAGTGCTCTCTCGTACGGGAGTTCGAGTCGTGCGGCGCGGGAGGATCTCGTCCCGGAAAGAGCGTGGTGAGAATGGAGCACAGTCCCAAGCCCAGCTGGCAGATCAGGGTGCTGAACCGCTTCCTGCGGAGGGTGAAGAAGAATACCAGTGGCTTCGACATCGCGCAGAGCCGGGACTTCCTGCGTCGCGTGGACCGCTTCTTCCGCGCTCCGCGGGGCGTCAAGTTCGTCGATGAGAAGGCCGCGGGAGTCGAAGGACAGTGGGTCGTCGCACCCGAGTCCGACCGCGATCGGGTGATCCTCTACCTGCACGGCGGAGGGTTTTGCCTGAGCGAGTCGCTGCTCCACAAGAGGATGGTGGCGAAGCTATGCCGGTTGTCGGGCTTCAAGGCTTACATGCCACGCTATCGCCTGGCACCGGAGCATCCTTTTCCCGCCGGTTTGGACGACTGCGTTGCGAGCTACCGATGGTTGGTGAACGCTGGCTACGCGCCCCGAAACATCGTGATAGCGGGCGACTCCGCCGGCGGTGCGTTGACGCTTTCGACGATCGGCAGTCTGCGCGACGACGGCGATCCGCTGCCCGCCAGTGGGGTGATGCTTAGCGCGGGAACGGATCTCAGCGACGAGGCTACGCCGGACACCGAACGGATTCAGCGCGACCCATTGCTGCCGTGGGATTCGCTCCAAGTGATGCGCCGTGCGTATCTCGGGAACGCTCATCCGAGGAATCCACGAGTCTCGCCGGTGTTCTATGACTACGGCGGATTTCCGCCGCTGCTTTTCCACGTCGGGAGCACAGAGATCCTCCTCGATCACGCGACGCGCGCGGTCGCGCGTGCCCAGCTGGCCGGCGTCGATACCCGGATCAAGATCTGGGAGGATGCGCCTCACGTGTTCCAGGCCATGGGCTTCCTGCCCGAATCCAAGATGGCCTTACGGGAGATCGCTGAGTTCGTGGCCGGGCAGGGCGCGTCCTGACGATTTCGCTGGCCCTGCGTGTCGTGCCCCACGGTATGTGTCCACGAAGTGTCCACTGCGAAGGCGCATTCTCAGACGCGATCCTGGCTGCGCGGCGTTTCTTCTACGTGCGGCGAGCGAGGTCGGCGAATAGGTCCAGAAAACCTGGATCGTAGATCTCGTCGACGTGATTCTGGTTCCACAAGCCAGAGATGCGAACCTTCCGCCGGTCGGAGTGTTGTCCCAGCGACGTTGGCGATGCGGGATCGAGCACGCCATGCACGTGGTTGCCCAGCAAGGCGATGGCATTCCTCTCGACGAGACCGCGCTGGCTGGCTGGTCCGGGCGCGTCCTCGATCGGGAGCCACAAGAACGGCATCTGCCCGATGCAGGCACTGACGGCCTGCTCGATCGGTGTTTCTGACTCCTGTACCTGCGCCGGGGTGAGGTGCTTCTTCCGCGCCGCATCCCCACGGGTGCGTCCCACGCCCCACGTTGGGCAACGCCTGCCATCGCGGTTCAGGAGCGCCTGGCCGACGAGGAGACGGAAGATCGAGCCGCGATGGTCGCCCGCCCCCGATTGGGTGCCCTTGTGCTGCTTGAGACGGTCCCAGAGCCTTGTCTTTGATGTTGTCGTCAGTGCGTGTGTGCCGACCCGGACGACCCGTGGGCCAGTCCCGCTCTCGGTCCGCTGCTCACCCTCCTCGAAAAAGAAGTAGACGCCGCGCATGGGCCACGGCATGCCGCCGTCGCAGTCGTGGAGCTGGCGGAACCCTCCGAGGATCCCATGCAACTCCCCGAGGAGGTCGTAGAAGCGCGTCAGATCGTGAAGTCGACTCATCGGCATGCCTTGTAGATCTGTAGGGTGCGTTGCGCGAGCGATCCGGTTGGCGCGTCGTCAAGGGCGTTGCTTCCGTTCTTTACCGCTCCTACCCATTGGTTCGACAGTACGCTCACCGTCTCTCGACCAGCTCCCGCAGTACCTTCGCCCCGTCGTCCACATCCAAGTCGAGGCCGCCGTCAGAGCAGCCCCATCGCCACCCGCACCGTTCCGTTGCGGACGTCGATCGACTGGATGAACAGCTTCGCGGCGCGCTCGGGCGTCGAGTCGAGGCGGTAGAGTGGGATGGCGGGGAGGATCGCGGCGAGTGCGGCGGCGGCGACCTCGCGCACCGCGCCAGCATAGGCCGGGGAGAGATCGGGGACGTCAAAGCGGCGGACGACAGGGTCGAGCAAGAAGAACTCCCCGCGCTCGGGATCGTACCGCAAGCTGCCGTCGACACCCACGCGTCCCGAGTAGGCGCGCCGGCCGAGGGAGACCTGCGTGGTCAGCTCGATGCCGATGCGATCGCTGCGCTCGTCGAGCAGGATTTGCGGGTGCTCCAAGCGGAGCGCGGCAACGAGCAGCTGCTCCTCGATCGGGAAGTCGCGGGCGACGCGTTCCTGGATGTCCGCCTGCGTGAGTTCGATGACGGTGCGCAGGGGCGAGGTGCAACTCGCGAGCAGCACGAGCGACGCGGCGACCGCCGTCCTGTAGCTGGGGATACGCATCGGCATGCCTTCGTCATACGACGGAACGGCGGCGGCGTCAGGCGGGCGGGGACACCGGCTGGAAGCGGTGCTCCGCGAGTTGGAGGCGCCGCAGGTGCGCGTGGCCGTCGTCACCGCGATGCCTCGAGCGGGTGTCGGGAGGCTGAAGCGATTCGTCACCCTCGGATCGGCCTAGACCAAGGCTCATTTGGCGACCGGCGCCGCAACGGGATTGCAGATGGTAGCCGTGCTACCATTGATGCCGCTAGAATCCTCGCGATGGACACTCCGGACGCGACCGAGACTCTCCTGGGTCGTATGTGGGGCGTCGCGACGGGATGGTGGGGCGCGCTTACCGGTGCATGGGGAGTGCGCGGAAACGCCCAAGAGGTGTCGCGTGATTTCTATCGGGAGATTGCGGAGAGCGCGTACGACTACATCTGGGCCGGCGACCTCGACGGTCGGATTACGTACGTGAACGAGGCAGGCGCGAGGATCCTCGGCATGTCACCGGCCGCGCTGCGTGGGCAATCGGCGCTTGCCTACATCACGGACCATCCGGCGAACCCACGATTCGACGCGATCAGCGCGCGGATGCTCGCGGGCGAGACGGTCCCGCCGCTTCGCGTGCAGTGGCAGACGGTGCAAGGGCCGCGGTGGGTGGAGATGGCGCCCTCGGTCATCCGCGCGCCGGACGGGGCGCCGGTCGGTATTCGCGGCATCAGTCGTGACGTGCAGGATCGGGTCGAGGCCGAGGAGCGTCTACGCGAGAGCGAGGCTGGCTTTCGTGGGTTGGTCGAGTCGGAGATGGCGATGTTCATTCGCTTCGATCTGGAGGGAAACGTAGCCTACGCGAACGATCAGATGTGCCGCACGCTCGGTGTTGCGCGGGAGGAGTTCGTCGGGAGTCCGCTCTTCGTGACCGTGCACGAGGACGATCGCGCGCAACTGCGCGCGCTGATGGAGGCGCACCGGAACGGGCTGATCCGCGCCCACTCGGAGCATCGGCTGCGCACGCCCGAGGGATGGCGGTGGACCGAATGGGAAGGGTACGCGCTCCGCGACGCGCACGGCCGCGTTGTCGAGATTCAGGCGGTTGGTCACGACATCGATGAGCGGAAGCAGACGGAGCGGGCGCTACGGGCGAGCGAGGCCCGCTACCGCGGACTCGTCGAGTCGCAGGAGGAGGTGGTCGTCCGACTCGATGCGAGCGGCCGCGTTACGTTCGCGAACGAGGCGTGCGAGAGGAAATTCGGCATTCCCCGCGCGCGCATCTCCGGCGAGCCGTTGCCGCTGATTCACGAGGAGGACCTGCCGGCCGTCGTCGGGGCGCTCGAGGCGATACGCGCAGCGCCGCACCGTGGCCGTGTGCAGTGCCGGGAGATGACCCCCGATGGATGGCGGTGGTTCGAATGGGACGCGGTCGCGATCTTCGAGGAGGACGCGCTGACGGAGATTCAGGCGGTCGGGCGCGACGTCACCGAGCGGCGCGCCGCTGAGGACGCGCTGCAGCGCTCGCTCGATGATCTGCGGAGGAGCCAGGATCAGCTCCGCTCCCTGGCGCAGCGCCAAGTTACCGCGCGTGATCAGGAGCGGAAGCGGCTGGGGTTCGATCTCCACGACGACGTTTGCCAGGAACTCGTCGGTATCGGCATCATGCTCGGGTCGCTCCGTCAGCAGATCGGACCGATGGCGACGGCGCCGGCCTCGCAGTTCGACCGCATCAGCGGTTACCTCGAGCAGGTGGTCGATCATCTGCGCTTGTTGGCGCGGGAGATGCAGCCCCTGCAGCTCCGCGATCTCGGACTCGAGGGCAGTCTGCGCTCCCTCGCGCAGGGCATGTCGAGCGATACCTGCACGGTCGATGCGGCCGTCGCAACGGCTGTTCCCTGTTTGGCCGAAGAAGTCGAAGTCGGCATCTACCGCATCGCGCAAGAGGCGCTCAGTAACGCGGTTCGCCATGCCGAGGCGCGCGCCATTATCGTCAGGCTGGCCGTTGACGGCGGTACGCTTCGCCTCGAGGTTGCCGACGACGGTCAGGGCTTCGATCCGGCGAGCACTACGAACGCACTCGGGCTCGTCAGCATGGAAGAACGGGCTCTGTCGCTCGGCGGTCAGCTGACCGTGCATTCCGCACCCGGGAAGGGGACGATGCTTCGTCTCGAGTGTCCGCTGTGACAACAGCGTAGGGGAAGTAGAAACCACTCCGGTCGCGATCCTCACTCCCTCCCGAGTGCCGCAACGACCGCCGCGATCTGTGCGCGCAGCGCGTCGTCCAGGCCGGGATGACTCTCCATGGCCTGCAGGCTGGCGGCAGCGCCGGGAAAGCCAGCGACGGCCTCGGCGATCAAGCGGGCCTCGGTATCGAGAAAGCGCCGGCGCTCGCTCTGGTCGGAGAGGATGCGTTGCGCGATTCCCTCGAGCGCTTGCTGGCGGGTCGCGGGATCGGGGGAGGCGAACGCCGCGTGCAGCAAGGTCGGCGGCAGGCGGAAGACGCCGTCGTCCCGTGCCGGCGCCGCACTCGCGCGCCTGAGCGTCCCGTCCTCGTACGCGCCGAGCACGCGCAGCCAACCGACCCGCGGCTGTCCGGCCTCCGCGTCATGGGTTATTCCGATGAGAAAGCTCTCCCGCTGCAGGAGCCGTCGCAGCACCTCGGACAGGGGCTGCTCGTCGTAGGTGGCGGCGATCGGCCGATCGGGCGCATCGTAGGCCTGGAGATCCACTCCGGCGCGGAGACACAGGTCCTCGATGACACCGCGGAGCGAGAGGGCGTGCCCGCGCACCGTGGCCACCCCCGGACGCGGCAGGGCGATCTCGATGTCCGTCCCGATCTCGGCCTCCGCCGCGCGCCAGAGCATCGGGACGGCGACGGCGACGCCGACGACCAGCAGGCTCGCCAGCATGATCGGCGGTCGGCGGCCCATCATCCTACGGCAAGGTGTGGCAGCCGGCCTCACTCGGATTCGCACAGTCCGCATTCGCACAGTTGTCGCGATCGGCGATGCACTCGCTCCAATCTGCCAAGCGTGTCTTGAGATTGTTTTCGATCGCGGTGAACCCTTGCCCGAGGCAATCGAGCGACCGCGACGGGTCGGGTCCGGGATTTTCCTCGGGATTGGTGTTGACCTCGAACATCTCCTTCGGCTGCGCAACGCCGCCCACGACGTCGCCGCGCATCTTCCAGGAGCCGCCCGTCTCACACGAGTTGCACGGGGCCTCGACGAAGACACACTTCATCCCAGGCCCGCAGTCCCGGCCGCCGCTGCAGCGCGGATGGTCGCCGGGCGCCGTACACGTCTCCCCCGCCACGCCGCACTGACAGGGATCGGTTTTCTTGCCGCACGTGAGTGAGTCGCTCGACAGACAGACCTTGCCGAGCACCTGACACCACTGCTGCGGGGTCGTACACGAGGCCGTGCTCGTACACGGAATGCACGAGGCGGCCCGCACGTCGGCCTGGTAGCCGACGAGCGCGGCATTGGTCTGACCGCTCCAGGCACAGACACCGTCGTTGGCGTACAGGCCCGCCTTCGTGACCGCCGCCTTCCCCGTGCCGTGGAAGCTCGCGAACACGACGTCTCTGACCGTGCCGCCCTCCAGCATCGGCTTCAGGTCGTGTCCGTCGAGCCGGATCTTGTCCGCGGCCTGGCACGTCGGGGCGTTGGGATCGACTGGCGCCGCGCAGACCGTGAGCTGCCCGTTCTGGAGCGCGCCCGACCATCCTGCAAGCCCGGCAATCGTGGGGTAGAAGTCGATCTGACCGCTGATGGCTTCGTCGTCGCGTCGCCCCGCCGTCAGCGCGAGCGGTGACGTCTGCCCGGTCGGCGTCACCGTCGCAACAAAGAGCCCCGTCCGGATGCCGCCCTCGGTGACGCTCTCCTTGCCGCCTCGCAGCGCGGGCACTCCGTACCCGGAGTGCGGTCCGCCGTGATCGTTCGTGAAGAATACAACGGTCGGGCGTCCGAGTCCTTCCAGCTTCTCGCGCACGGCGCCCACCATGAGATCGATCTCCTCGAGGATCGCCCAGTAGTTGTTCGCGCCGCCGAGCGGCCGCTTCGGCCGCTGCTTCTTTATGTCGGTGTAGTGCTGCATGGTCCGCTTCGGGGCCACCAGCGCGAAGTGCGGCGCGTGCATGGAGACCATGAGAAAGAACGGGTTCGAATCGTCGGCATGGCGCGCGATGAAGTCGCGCGCGTGGTCGCGCACGCGTCGCGTCGAGTACAGACACCCCGTCTCGAGCGTACTGCCGGAGTCGCTGCACGGCCAGAGGCGCGAGCCCGCCGCGAAACCCGGCGGCAGGGCGCCGGCCGGATAGGACGGCGGCGGCTTGGCGCCATCCTTCAGCCAGAAGAGCGGGGTCGTGGAGAGCGCGGTCGCGCTCGCGGGCTTCCGGTGCTGCTTCTCCTCCTCTCCGAGATGGTGCGGATAGCGGTACGTGCCCTTCTGTCCGATCCGTGTCGGGGCGCAGCAATAGGGCGAGCGCTCCGCCATCGAGTGGCCGTCGAGCGGCGCGGCGCTGACGATCTCGGTGGTGCAGTAGTTGAAGTCGGGCTCGGGGCCGATGTACAGCCCGCGAAGCCCGGAGATGCAGGGACCGGTTGTCGCGCAATCGTCGTCGGAGGCACAGGAGGTTCCGGGGCTGCCCTTGCAGTAGGCGTCCGTCGGCGCATCGCACCGGCCGCCAGGACAGTCGCCGTCGACCGTACACAGGCGATGGGCGTTGGAGGTGGAGTCGGCGCTGCAGAAGGAGCGCTGCTCGGGGCTGCACCGGAGCGGTGCGCGCCGGTAGTAGTGCCGCGAGCCGCCGCCGAAGCCGACGAACTCGTCGAAGCCCTGCGCCCACGGATCCTTGCCGGTGCCGCCGCCGAGGTGCCATTTGCCGATGAGGCCGGTGGTGTAGCAGCCCCCGCCGGTCGCGCACCCGCCGTCGAGATGACACGGGCACGGGCCGAACGCGCCGTTCTCGTCGAGGCACTCGGGCCCATCGGCCGGTACCTGGCAGCCCTGCTTCAGGAACTCGGGAAGCGTGACCTCCTCGGGCGCGAGCTCGCTGCCGTTGTCGACGAACCCGATGCGCGTAATGTGCCGCCCCGAGAACAACGAGGCCCGGGCGGGCCCGCAGCGCGCCGAGTTGGCGTACGCCCGGGTGAACATCACACCCGTCTCCCGCAGGCGCGCAAGGCCGCCGAACCCGGGCAGGATGTCGGTCGCCGGATCGCAGATCGCGCCGGCTGGCGAGCCACACGTGCCGGGGCCCGGCCCCGCGACGTCCTCGCCCTCCCAACCCTTCTTCGGATGACATTTCTCATCGGCGCTCGCGCACACCGCGGACGACGTGTAGGTGAACGCCGCGCACGTTGTCCCGCCCTCGGCCAGGTCGACGGGCAGCTCGTCCAGGCTCCCCGTGCAGGACCCGAAGGGCGGGGTGGCGCCCGAGTTCCGGAGCTTGCCCGTACTGGGGTTGGCGAACAGCCGCGCGCTCAGCCTGTTCAGATCCGGCCTGACCAGATGCGCGGTCTTATCCACGGTCGCCGCGTCTCCGGGCGTCCACCGGAGCGGGGGCGCGAAGAACGGGAGGTCGTCCCAGTGCATGTCGTCTGTGTAGAAGAGGACGACGTTCGTGTTCTGCGCCTCGGCCATGCGGACCGTCGTGACGCACGCCATGAGCCCCCCGACGGCGAGCGCGCAGACGGCCAGGCGTACGATCTGTCCGGTTCGTATCATCGCGGACCCCTCCCTCACTGGCACACCGCTTCGCAGGGAAGCAGCGATACGTCGTCGTTCGTCTCCGGCGCGACGTCGAACTGCGTCGTAATGCCGCCGGTGTCGGGATTGGCGTACAGGCAATCGCCGGCGTTGCAGCCGGCGGTGCAGTCGATGTCGAGCGTGCACGCGACGCAGCCCTGCTGATTGTCGCAACAGCCGGATTTGACGGCGCGGCCGACGAGATCGACCGTGCCGTCGTCGGTGGGCGTGTCGCCGCCCACCGAGACCAGGGCCAGCTCGTCGATCCGCAACGGCTGCGGAACGCTCCCGAGCGGGGGCAGCGCACGCGCCCGGACGACAACCTCACCGCCCTCGAAGCCGGTCGCATCGATCACGACGCTTGCCGCGAGATCGACCGTACATCCTTCGATTTGCACGGAGGCTCCGCGGCCCTCCTCGTCGGGGTCGCCGTTGTGCCCCTTAGCCTCGATGACAACGCCCTGGCCGATCGTCGTCGCCGCGCCGCCGACCAGCGTCACGGCACCACCGTCGCCACCGTTGTCGGTCGAGCTGGCCTGCAGCACGACGTTCGGAGCGACGGCCAACGCGCCGAGCGTGCGCACGGTGATGGCGCCGCCCTGCAATCCCGATCCCAGCTCGCCGCCGCGCGCGTCGATGTTGGCGTTGACAGCAGCGCCGCCGCATCCCGACTCGAGCACGACCGATCCGCCGGCCGACGTGCCGTCGCCGCCGTTCCGCCCGCCGCGTACGGAGATGCGGTCACCGAGGGTGATCGCACCGTCCGCGCCGAGGTGGATCTCGCCGCCGCTGCCGTCCGACTTATAGCCCTCGGCAAAAAGACCGCCGGTAACCTGCGTCACGACGACGTTGCCACCGGCGCGGAGATCGATGCGCCCGGCATCGGTTTCGCGTCCGTCCGCGCTCACCTTGTTGGAAATGGTGATGTTGTCCGCGGCCGTGATGCTGATGTGCCCGCCGCCACTCACAGAGCTACCCGCGATGTGCCCGTCGGCGTGAAGTGGGCTGTTGACGACGACCGCGCCGCCGGATCGGAGCGCGATCTCCCCGCCGTTGGCCTCCGTCGCGGTCGCGCTCACGACGATGCCCTTGCCGCCCGACGCCGACGGATGGACGATGATGTCGCCGGCGGCCTCGATTACGATGCGGCTGTCGCCCTCCGCATGATCGGCGCGGAGCTGGCCGTAGAGGTCGAGCTGCCCGGTCAGCTCGAGTTGGAAACCCGACTCGAAGCCGGTGGCCTCGATCCGATGCGAGGTGTCCACCCGGAGGTCATGGGCGCGTAGCGTGAAGCTGCCCTCGTCGACGCTGAGCTTTCCGTTCAGGTTCTTGATGCGGAGATCGCGGCCGCTGCAATCGATGAGCGAGCCCGGATCGACGTCGACGTTCGTCGTGATCTCGCACGGGCCGCTCCCCGGACAGACCGTCGCGCAGGTCGTCAGACCGATGGCGGCGCGCGTTGTCGGCAGGACCAGTGCGGCCGCGAGCAACAGCACGCGGACGGCCGAGCATGACAACCGGGAGTTCCCCATTGGACACCTCCTCGACGACGTCTCCGCCGCCGGCCTCAGCCTCGACGGCACCCGGTCGCACGCAGCCGAGATCCGTCCCGCCCAGACTCTCCTTGTCGTTGATACCCGCGAAGCGACTAGCATGTGCCCGAAGGACGACGCAAGCTTACGGCGTCGGTCGGTCGTCGCTCTGCATCGTATCGGATGTGGGCGATGCAATGACGACACGCGTCATGGTCGCCCACGACACGACGAACACGCCGAGCCCGGCCACGATATCGATGACATAGTGCTGTTTGACCAGCACCGCTGACGCGATGATGGCCAGTGCCGCGATGGTATGCGGCACCGGCCACGGCCGGCGCCAATTGAACCAGATGAACGTCGCGCAGTTCGAAGCGTGCAGACTCGGAAAGCAGTTGTTCGGCGCATCGAACCAGCGCCAGAATACGTCGGCCCAGTTGTAGGTGGCCGCCTGGTAGTAGAGGTCGCGGGGCATGCTCACGGGATAGAGCACGAAGAAGACGACGCTGATCGCAAGCTGCAGGTGCGTCACGTAGAAAAGCCGGTTCAGGCGCTCCTCGTTCTCGGAGCGCAGGACCGTCCACCAGTACAGCGGCAGGTAGGCCACGTAGACCGGCAGGAGCACCGGCAGGAACGGCGCCAGGCGGTCGAGCACGCCGAGGGTGAGCTCCCGCGGCTCGAAGAGCGGGAAGCGATTTACGAGCTGGTAGATTGCGATGTACGGCGTCCACGCGATCAGCGGCCAGAGCCAGCCGGTCCGGAGACGGAGCACCGCCGGCCACACGCGCATCCGCGCCGCGACGCGTGGCACGCTCATGCCGCGCGCCTGCGCATGAGCACGGCACCGTACACCCCCAGAATCGCCACCGCGATCCATTGCGAGGTCGAGAGCCATCCATAGACATTCCGGTCGGGATCCGCCCGCACGAGCTCGATCAGGAGACGAAAGACGGAATACGAGGCAACGCTGTCCACGAGCACGCCGTGCGCGCCACGGCGCAGGCGCCGGTAGCTCCATCCCGCCAGCGCGAACAACGTCACGGCCGCCAGGGCCTGCGTCGGTACGACCGCGAGGCTGCGCGCGCCCTCCGCGATCGTGCCGTCGTGCAGGTGGTGAAAGTACACGACCGAGCCGGGCGCATACGTGAGCCCGAAGGTGCTGGTGCAGATCCCGTAGCAACAGCCCTGCAGGAAGCATCCCACCCGCGCGGCTCCCATGACGGCCATCAGGGTCGGCGCGTACGCGTCGACCGCCCGGCGCACCGAGACGCCGTCGCCGGCGCTCGCCAGTGCGCCGATCGGGAGGAACACGACCGCGCCATAGAGCGTCTTCGGTCCCGCCACCGGACTCAGGTAGTACGCGAGCCACGACACCCCGCGCGGCGGCAGCGCGCTGGTGTTGAGATCGAAGAGATACGCGAACAACTGCGCGCCCAGCACGGCGACGTAGGCGGCAACGACATACCGGCCGAGCAGTAGCCGGGGCACCTGGCGCGTGCCGGTGGTGCGAAACGTCGCGTACAGCACGAAGTACCCGGCGATGACGCCAAGCAGCAGCGCGGCATTCCAGACCGAGACGCTGCCGCCGAAGATGGTGATCGGAGAAGGATACACCGCCGGCTCAGTCCTCGAGCGCGCGCGCGACGTGCGGCAGCGCGGCCAGGTCGGGATACTCGGCCACCGCCGCACGCGCGTGGCGCCGCGCCTCGTCGCGCTCACCGAGCCGCACGTGCAACGCCACCAGCGTCTCCATCCCCTCCCGGCGCGAGCCCGGATGCCCGGCTGCCGTCTCGGCCGTCAGTCGGGCGAGGTTCGGCGCCTCGAGCTCCAGATACGCGAACGTCAACGCCCGCGCCGCGCCGGGATACTGCGGGTCGGCGCGGAGGCACGCCACCAGCTCCTCGATCGCGGCCTGCCACTCGCCGCGCTCGCCGTAGATCATGCCGAGCGCGTAGCGCGGCGGTGCGAACTGCGACTCCCGCTCGACTACCTGCCGGAACGTCTCGACCGCCGCGTCGATGCGTCCCTGGTGTACGTACAGCATGCCGAGGTTCTGACGCGGGGGAATGCTCTCCGGCGCGAGCGCGAGCGCCTGTCGATAGGCCGCCTCCGCCGCATCGGCATTGCCGCGCGCCGCGAAGAACAGTCCGCGCATGTGATGCGTCTCGGGCTGGTCGAGTGCGGGCTCCGTCGACGCCAGCCACGCCGCCAGCGCGCGCGCCACGGTCCCACGATCGGCAGCCGGCAGGGCCTCCTCTGGTACCGCGCGGAGGCCCCAGGCGGCGTTCACCCGCACCGCGCGCACTGAGTCGGCCGCCGCACGCACGAGCACGCGGAGTGTGGCGTCGTCGCTCACGCCGCGCTCGGCAAGTGCCCACACGGCGGCCATCCGCACGAGCGGATCCTCGTCGATCGCCGCCGCCCGCAGGGCGGCGGCGATCCGCGTGCCCTCCACCGTCGCGAGCCGCGCGGCGGCACTGGCACGCCAGAGCTCGCTCCGGCAATCGGCGAGACACGCCAGCAGACGGTCGCCAGAGGCTGCGCTGCGCTCCGCTCCACGCGCGAAGGCGCGCGCCACCTCGCGACGCGGCCCCCGCACGCCCGGATCGCCGAACCAGGTGGTCACGTGCTCAACGGACCAGGCCCCGTCGCGATCGGCGTGGCAGCGGCCGCACGCGTTCGGTACCCCGAGTTCGCGGGTCGTCGCCGGATCGGGAATCGGAAACGAGTGATCGCGCCGCAGGTCGCGCGCCATGAACATCGTCGCCGGCATGTGGCACGCAACGCACGCCGCGCCGACCGATTCCGGCGGATGGTGCGTGTGCGCCGGCGCGTCGAACGCGTCGTCGTGACACCCGAGACAGAGCGCGTTGCCCTCGGCGCGGAGGGCGCCGCTGTGCGCCTCATGACAGTCCTCGCACACCACGCCCTCGGCGTGCATCCGGCTCTGCATGAACGAGCCCCACTCGTAGCTCTCGCGCAGGAGCTGCCCGTCCGCGTGGTAGTCGCCCTCGTCGAGCAGTACCGGCTCGAAGAAGTCGAGAAACCGCTCGCCCGCCTGGAACCCCTCCGCCAGCTCGCGCCGCAGCGCGTGACACGCCGCGCACGTGTCGAGCCGCCGCGCCCCGTCGGGCGTCGGATACGCGTCGCGCTCCTCCCGCTGCCGCGCCTCCACGTGCGCGCGCCCCGGGCCGTGACACGCCTCACAGCCCACGCCGGCCTCCGCCGCCCGCGAGGCGTAGGAGCCCGCGCCCACGTCGTAGCCTTTCCGATAGTCGGTCGCGTGGCACGCGATGCACTGCGCGTTCGCGTTCATGCCGCGCCCCGCCCAGTGCCCGAACTCACCAGGCGCGCGAGCGTCGTCCGGAAAGAGGTCGAACCACTCGTGCTTGCCGGTGTCGTACCCGATCGGCAACGCCTGCAGCTCGCCGTTCCCGGTAAGCGCAAGGTGCTGCTCGATCGGTCGGTTGCCGAGCAGCCAGGCGAGCGGAAGCTCTCGCGGGGGAACACCGCCCTCGGCGATGCGCGCCACCACTTGCCCGTCGGCCTCGAGCTCGAACGCCGCCGACGCGTCCGCTCCCCACGTCACCGTTCCGGCGTCGAAACGCGCCACCGCGTCGGTCGCCACCCTCCGCATCGCCTTCGCGTGCAGCGACTCCTGCCATGCAGCGTACTCGCGCGCATGGCAATCGGCGCACGCCGCCGTTCCCGCGTAGGCCGCCGTGAGCGCCACCGTCATCCCGGACGCGGGGGGCGCGTCCTCCGGCACCGGGGTCGCACAGCCGCATACGGCGAGCGCAAGCATGACCACCCGTGCGACGACACACCCGAACGCCGACATCGCGCGCAGGCCTATCCGGGAGCGCGCGCCGAGTCCAGGGTCATAGACGACATGAACGCCCAGTTTGGGTTGACGCAACGTTCCGTTCTCGGACCTTGGCCTGTAGGCCCAGAGTGCAAATGTCCGCTCGTGTGGCCATTCGGGCACTTGACGATGCGGCACGGCGCAACCGTACCGGCTTCAGTTTACGAAGGGCTGCGTTCGAGCCAGCGGCCTCGTCAACCCAGGAGCTTGGCCGATGGGATGCAGATCTCGAGCTCCTTCTTGGTGTCGAGACGGCCTGCGTCGAGCTGGTTCGCGAAGAACACCCCGGTGCGCTTCGTGTGCTTCGGCTGTTTCGGGGCAATTTTGACACCCTTGTCACCCACGACGAGGGGACCGCAGCCCTGCTGGGCGATCGTCTTCTTGGCGGGCGTCGCCTTGTAGCAGACGAGGTGCGAGCCGGGCTGGCCGATCGTTGCCGGTGTGATCGGCTTCGAATCGCCTTTGAAGGGGCCGCTCAGGAAGACGGGGCTGCCGGCCTTGTCGGTCGGGTTGCAGAGCTTCGTCACGCCCTTCAGATCGTAGCGGCGCGTCTGGAACTGGTCGACAACCTCGACCTGTATCCCTTTCGGGAACTTCGGCAGCTTGGTGCCATCGGCAGCCTTCCGTTGCGGCTTGGCTTTGTAACAGAGGAAGTGGTCGACGTCGTGACTTCCTGGATCGGGCACGGTCGCCGGCACGCTCAGGTCCTTGCCGGTCGGCACCATGAGGCTCGTCGGCTTCTTCACCTCGAGCACGAGGTCGTTGCACTGATTGACTATTCGAATGCCTTCCCGCTTGACGAACCTCGGCTCGCCCTTCGCGGCCTTTACCTGGTACTCGGTCAGATGCACCACCGGGTCGAGGATGCCCTCGCCGTTCTTGTCGCCCGGCACACCGAGGGCGAGTGGCTTCTTGATGTCGTAGCCGGCGTTGCCGAACTGATCGGTGAGCACGACCGGACCGAACTTCACGAACTTTTCCTCCCCCTTCGTGATCTTGGTCTTGTACGTCACGAAGTGGTCGAGGTCGGGAACCGTCGCCCGACAGAACGCCAACGTGCCGACCGCACCAGAGCTGCCGAAATTGGGACCGTAAATGGGAACCCGCACCGCGATCTGACACGTGTCGGGACCGAAGGTCTCCATCGCCACGCCCACGCCTGCGCCAGCGACGATCGTCCTGTTGATCGCGAAAGCTCGGTCGGCAAAGCCGCCTCCGGGGCAGTTCACGATCGTGCCGGTCGTCAACGCGGGCAGGGGCCACGCGATGTCGAGTGCGATCTCGGCGAACGCCGCCGGCCGATCGACGCTCACGGAGATGGAGAAGCTCGTCACGAACTCCAGGATGACGGTGACGGCCTGGTCGGAGTCGTTCTTAAATCCGAAGAAGTTGAAGGCGTCCTCGGCGGCGTCGCGCGTGCCACCGGGATCCGCCGTACAGGCGAAGTCGTTTGCAGCGTCGATTGCCGAGTCGACGCCATCCTCGGTCGCCGTCGACGAGCCCCCGAACGTCACCGATCCGGGCCCCGCTGCCTCGAAGACGAGTTCGGTCACTGGTGGCGCCGGATCGATGACATCAATCTCGAAGCCCGCCGGCAACTCCGGGAGGCTCAGGCCGTCGTCGTCCTGAACGTCGAGGACGCGAAGCGAGACCGAACTCGTCACGCTGGCCATGGCCGAGGCACTGGCATGGCTCGGCCCCGACCCGGCGAAGAGCGTCCCGAGCACGATCCCTGCGAGCATAGCTATGACGTAACGGCGGCTCAAGATTCGCTCAGCTCGTCCGCGGGCCTGCTGGCCCAAGTGGACAACGGGCTCAGCGTCCCATGATTGCTCGGCCGACGTCAACAGGCCGGCGACGGTGGGATCACGATCCTCGTGCGGTAGGCGCGTACGCGGTGGCACGACTGCGTCACTAGTCTCACAGTACCTCAGTGCACATGATCACCGACGCTACGGTGGGGGAGTGAGGCTGTTGGCGCCGGCGCCGAGCTTGGACTTGAACTTGCCGTCTACGGTCGCATTGCCGAAGTCGACGACGTCGTCACCGTCCCCAGCCTTGACGTCAACGTTGCCCATGAAGGTGGTATTGTTGCCGCTCACGTCGTTCGGGCCGTCGCCGAGCGCGAGCTTGGTCTTCCCGGGGCCGACGAAGGAGTTAACAAGGGTCAGGTCGTCGTCATGGTCGCCTCCCTTGTAGCTGAGATCCTCGCCGAGCGCGGCTCCGTCGAGGATGACGGTGTTCGACCCGTCCTTCATGGTCAGCTTGACGTCCCCGTCGACCTGCGCGGTGGTCGTGATGCTGACACCGTCATCGCCGTCGCCCCCCTTGTAGTCCAGTTTGTCGGCGAATCGGCCGCCGTCGCTCATCGCGAGGACGTTGGCTCCGTCCCCGAGTTGGAGCTTGGCCTTGCCGTGGACGATAGCCCCAGTCCTCAGAATGATCGCGTCCGCGTCGACACCGGCCTTGACGGTGAGCTTCCGTGCGACGCTCGCACCGTTCTGTAGCGTGAGATCGTTATCGTCGTCACCCAGGGAGACCTTCAGGTCGCGATCGACGCTCGCACCGTTCTCGAGGAGCACCGAGTCGTTGCCGGCGCTGGCCTTGATCTCGAGCTTGTTGCGAAGGACCGCACCACCGGTCAGCGTAACCATGTCGGGGCCGTCGCCGAGGTCGAGCTTCACCTGCTTTTCGACCACCGAGCCGTCGGCGATCGTCACAGTGTCGCCGCCCGCGCCTGCGTCGAGCCGCAACTTCCCCCCGACCTGTGCGCCCCCTGCGAGCTCGACCTCGTTGACGCCGCCTGCGAGATCGAGCTTCAGATCCTTCATGACGATGGCGGTAGCGTCGACGATCACCGAGTCAGGGCCAGTACCCGCCTCACACTGCACCTTGCCGTCGACGAGCGCGCCGTTCGTGATGTGTAGCAGGTTGGCCCCGTCGCCAAGGGAAGCGTCGAGCTTCTTTCCGACGACGGTGCCTTCCCTGACGATGACGTCGTCGCCGCCTGGGCCGAGCTCGAGCGTGAGGCCTTTGGGAATGTCGAGACCGGTGAACGTATAGCTGTTCCGACCGCCGGGGTCAGCGACGGCGACCTTCGTGATGTCGGGAAAGACGACCGCCACACCGGCGCCGTTCACGGTGGTGCCGTCGTTTGGCGTCACACGCACCTCGCCAGCAGTCAGACCCGCAGCGTCGAGGGTGAGCACGCTATCGTTGGCGTCACCCTCTATGGTGAGGGTGCCGCCCTTCTGGGTGACACCGGCATTGCCGGCGACAAACGCCGCGGTGAGCGCCGGAGAGCCGAGGCTCAAACACAGGGCGGTAAGAAGGATGCGGATCGTCATGTTACCTCGCTGTCATGCGCGCCGCCATCCGCTGCCGAGGCGACGGTCGATCTCCCGGATACATAGACGGAAACGGGGGTCCTCCGTCAAGCTCCAACGTGTCCGCGGGGCTCGTGGGCGACAATGACCGGTTGGCCGAGTCCAGGGCCCGCCTGGAGGCGATGACCGGCTGATGCTAGTTTGCACGAATGCGTACCTACCCTGTGTTTCTTGGTTTCCCCGTCCGTCATCGCGCGCGCGGATTCCATTCGAGCCGTGCGCTCATGGCAGCTAGCGTGGCTGTTCTGCTACTGGTTTCCCTGCCCGCCCCAGCGGCGGCCGCCGATGTCGAGGGCAGCGCCGACCACCCGGCGATCTCCCGCTACCCCGACTCCGAGATTACCCACTATCGCGTGTTCAATCACACGCCCTACAAGATCGCCGTCGGACCGGTCACGGGCTATCGCCACATCGACGACTGGGTCGAGACCGAGGGACGGCTGACCCGCGTCTTCTACACGATCGAGAACGGCAAGACCGTCAGCGACGTGTACGCGAACTACGATCGCGCGCTCAAGGACGCAGGCTTCGAGATTCTTGCTCAGGGTTTCTTTGCCCAGCACAACGTCAAAAAGGACGTCGGGGGACGCAGCTTCATCGGTGTCGCCCAGCTGCCGAATCCAGCGCTGGAGGGATCCGCCGCGATACTGAACGCGGGCACGTCCACGAGCGGCGGCGCCGGCTACATTGCCGCAAAGAAAGATCGCAATACCGGACCGCTCTATCTGGTGATGATGTTCGAGCAGCACAGCGCTAAGACGGTCGGCTATCTCATCGACGTCATCGAAGCGCAGGCGGCGGAAACCGGGCTCGTGACGGTCGACGCCGCGGCCATGGGCAAGGACATCGATGCACGCGGCCGCACGGTGCTGCGCGGGCTCTATTTCGACACCGACCAGGCGACGATCAAGGCAGAGTCGAAGCCGGCGCTCGATGAGATCGCGAAGCTCCTCCGGGCTCGGGCCGAGATGCAGGTCTACATCGTCGGCCATACCGACGCGGACGGCTCGCTCTCCCACAACATGCAGCTCTCGGCGGCTCGTGCCAAGGCCGTGACGGATGCGTTGGCCGGAGACTACGCGATCGACGCGGCTCGTCTCGATCCGCACGGCGTCGGACCGCTCTCCCCACTCGACAGCAACGCCGGTGACGCGGGCAAGGCGGAGAACCGCCGCGTCGAGATGGTGGAGCGCTGAGAGGCGAGGTCCGGACTCGCGCGGCGGAGGGCGCTCACGGCCGACTTCATGTGCTCTCCAAGCTACAAGTAGCACATGGCGCAAGGGGGAATATGTAGGTGTCTCCGCTGGCGATAGCCTTTCGGCCAAGCGGGCACTAGACCTCGCGGCCCACGCCGGTAAGAATAGGCCGGATGAGGGTGCTGGTAACCGGCGCGGCAGGGTTCATTGGGTCCTTCACGTCCCAACGGTTGCTCGATCGCGGTGACGAGGTCATCGGGCTCGACAATCTCAACGACTATTACGACCCGAATCTCAAGAAGGCGCGGCTGGCGCGACTCGAGCGCAGCCCTGGCTTCCGGTTTGTGAAGATGGACCTCGCGGATCGCGAGGGTACGGCCAAGCTCTTCGCGACGGCTGGGATCGACCGGGTGGTGCACCTGGGTGCTCAGGCGGGCGTACGGTACTCGATGGAGAACCCGCACGCCTACGTCGACAGCAACGTCACCGGCACGCTCAACATGCTGGAGGGCTGCCGCTACAACAACGTTACGCACATGGTCTACGCCTCGACCAGTTCGGTTTACGGGGCGAATACGACCATGCCGTTCTCGGTGCATCAGAACGTCGACCATCCGCTCTCCCTGTACGCCGCGACGAAGAAGTCGACGGAGCTGATGGCGCACACCTACGCCACGCTCTACGGCCTCCCGCTCACGGGCCTGCGGTTCTTTACGGTGTATGGCCCGTGGGGCCGGCCGGACATGGCGCTCTTCCTGTTCGCCAAAGCGATCCTCGAGGGTCGGCCGATCGACGTGTTCAACCACGGTCACCACAAGCGCGACTTCACGTACGTCGAGGACATCGCCGAGGGGGTCGTGCGCGCGCTCGATCGCGTGGCCATTCCCGATCCCGCGTGGAGCTCCGATGCCCCGGATCCGAGCACCAGCACCGCGCCCTACCAGCTCTACAACATCGGCAACAGCCAACCGGTCGAGCTCATGCACTACATCGAACTGCTCGAGCAACGGCTCGGCCGGAAGGCCGAGAAAAACATGCTCCCGCTCCAGCCGGGCGACGTCCCGGACACCTGGGCGGATGTCGAAGACCTAGCGCGCGACGTCGACTACCGGCCCGCCACCCCTGTCGAGGTCGGTGTCGCACGGTTCGTCGACTGGTACCTCGAGTACTACGGCGTCGATCTGAAGCGCTGACGCAGGCGTTCAGGCACCGGTGTCCTTCGGGATCGTGGAGTGTGACGATCCCTTTCCGCCATGGGCGTAGTACCATGGCGGGAAAGAAGAATGACCCTATGTAGCCGCCTCGGCGATCGCAGGGATTGACTCGACCCGAAGTCGGAGGATCATACCGGACACAATCGGAGGATCATACCGGACACAATGGGAATGTATCATCGATTGGTTGAGAGCATGGTGAAGACACGCGCGGGTGGGTGGGCCTTCCTGCACGTCTTCAATCCCTTGGACCGCCGCCTCCTGCGGTGGACGAACGGAGCGATCAGCACCGGTCTGGGGACGGACTTCGCTGACAATGAGGTGCTCCTCGGATGCACCGGCGCGAAGAGCGGAACGCCGCGCGACGTGCCTCTCCTGGCCACTCCGTTGAACGAGAGCTGGATTCTGATCGCATCGGCCGCCGGGCATGCGGAGAATCCGGCCTGGTACTACAACCTGAAGGCACACCCGGAGTGCTCCTTGCTCGTGCGCAAGCGGGGCGAATCACGGTTCACGGCCCGAGAGCTGGACGGGGAAGAGCGCGCGCGCGCGTGGGCCGCCGCGAACGCGCAGTACGACGGTTTCACGACCTACCAAGGGCGAACCGAGCGCCGCATCCCCGTGATGCTGCTCGAGCCGCGGTAACGGTTCGCAGGGCCCATCGCCACACCGACGACCGCCGCTACACCGCGTGCCCCATGGTGCTGTTCCGGCCGGGTTGAATAGGTCCACACCGCAATGCGAACGCCGGAGGAGAGGCGACCCATCTCTGCCCAAAGTTCCCGCAGCGTTCGCCACTAATTTGGGCGCGTTCGCACCGTGCCGCGAGCGATACCCCGAGATTCCGGCGTCCGTGGTGGTCTGGCCCGCTCATTGCTTCCGTCCCTGCCGAGCCGTACGAGCAGTGTAGCCATGCCCAGCGATATCGACCAGGTCCTGCAGAGCATCCATGCATGCCGTCTGAGCTCCGACGGCGGCGCACCCGCCGCCAACCTTCCGGAGCTGAGCCAGACCGAGGCCGATCGCTACGGAATCTGCGTCATCACGGTCGACGGGTCGACGCACGCGGTCGGCGATAGCACGGCCGCCTTCACCATGCAGTCGATCGCAAAGCCGTTCGTCTACGGCATGGCGCTCGAGGAACTCGGGCTCACATTGGTGCGACGACGGATCGGCGTGGAGCCGACCGGCAACCCGTTCGACTCGGTCCCTGGCCGCGACGAGGTCGCCGCACGCCGCTTCAACCCGATGGTGAACGCGGGCGCCATCGCCACCACCAGCCTCATTCAGGGGCGAACGCTCGAGGGGCGCTGGGAGCGCATGCGGTCCGCGTTCGGCCGGTACCTGTGCCGGAACGTCCGCACCGATGAGCCCGTGCTCACGGCGAAACGCCACGCCGACCACGCGACCCGCGGACTGGCCCATTTGATGTGCGCCGAAGGCATGGTGGACGGAGCCATCGACGACGTCATCGAGCTCTACTTCCGGCAGTGCTCGGTGCGAGTCGACTGTCACGACCTCGCGCTCATGGCCGCGACGCTCGCCAACGGCGGCCGCAATCCGGTCTCGGGCGAGCTGGCGATTTCACGGCGCCACGTGCGACACGTCTTGAGCGTCATGTTCAGTAGCGGCATGTACGACTTCTCGGGCCAGTGGGCGTACCGCGTTGGCCTGCCCGCAAAGAGTGGGCTCTCGGGCGCGATCCTCGCGGTGGTCCCGGGCCGCTTCGGGGTCGCCGTCTATTCGCCGCGACTCGGCGACCACTCGAAGAGCGTGCGCGGCGTCGAGACTTGTGAGGATCTGGCGCGCAGGCTCAAGCTGCACGTCTTCGAGGCGGGCCCGCCGGCGCAGCGTCGCCGCGCGATCTCGGTCGGCAGCCCCGTGTTCGAGGAGACGCTGCAACGGTTGCATACGACGCATCAAGGCCTGACCACGGGCCACGTCTACGTCAGCGATCCGAGCGTGGCACGCACGCACGGAGCCCAGTTCGGCATTTGCGCGGTGTCCATCGACGGGCAGACGTGCGGCGTCGGAGACGCAGACGTCCCGTTTCTGATCCAGTCCATCTCCAAGGTCTTCACGTACGGGCTCGCGCTCGAGGATCATGGCCGGGCCGCGGTGCTCGCAAAGGTCGACATCGAGCCGACGGGACACGCGTACGACTCGATGATCCGCGTCGAGAAACGCTCGAAGCGGCCCTACAACCCCATGGTCAACACGGGAGGCATCGCGACGGCCAGCCTCGTCCACGGCAACAACCCGGCGGAGCGCCTGAGTCGCATTCTGTCCATGTACGCGCGCTACGTCGGTCACCCGGTGTTCGTAGACACCCCAGCCTTCCTTGCCGAGCAGGCGAGCAACCATCGCAACCGCTCCATCTCCTACCTGCTGCGGCACTTCGACATGATCGAGGGTCCGGTCGAACACGTGCTCGATTTGTACCTGCAGCAGTGCTCGGTGCTCGTGACGGTACGCGACTTGGCCCTGATGGCGGCCACGCTGGCCAACGACGGCGTGAATCCGGTCACGGGCGAGCGCGCCATTGCCGCCGACTACGTACGCGACATGCTCACGGTCATGTGTACGTGCGGCATGTACGATTTCTCGGGCGAGTGGGCCTTCAACGTGGGATTCCCTGCCAAGAGCGGCGTCGGCGGCGGCATCATCGTCGTCGTGCCCGGATCCATGGGACTCGCCGTCTTCTCTCCGCCGCTTGACGAGCACGGCGCGAGCGTCCGGGGCGTTCGCGTGTGCGAGGACCTGTTCATGGAGCTCGGAATCCACCCCTTCGAGCCGACCGGACGTCGGCCGGCGCCGCTCACGAGCGTATCGACGTCTGCGTCGGGTGCGCAATTGAGCGCGTAGATCGGTAAGGAGGCGCGATCATGTGTGGCATTGCCGGCATCTGGGGCGACATCAAGGACACACCGCTGGCGTCGATGATGGACAAGCAGCTGCACCGGGGGCCAGACGGCGACGGCGTGTTCCGGAGTCCCGGCACGGGCAGTCTCGGTCACGTGCGCCTGTCGATCATGGATCCGGAGGCCGGTGCGCAGCCCATCTTCAGCGAGGATCGCACCAAGGCGCTCGTCGCCAACGGCGAGATCTACAACCACGTGCAGCTGCGCAGCGCACTCACCGGGATTCACCAGTTCCGCTCGGACAGTGACAGCGAAGTGGTCGTGCACATGTTCGAGGAGATGGGGAGCGATCTCGTCGCGCGACTCGACGGTGCGTTCGCCATTGCGCTGGCCGATGGGGACCAGCTGCTGCTCGCCCGCGACCCCGTCGGTATCAAGCCCCTGTACTACGGGTACACCGACGACGAGGGCACGACGGGCCCCATGGTCTTCGCCTCGGAGCTGAAGGCGATGCCGGCCGGTGTCCGGCGCGTCTTCGAGTTTCCCGCCGGGACGTACTTTCATTCCGAGGAAGGCTTTCAGACGTACTACACCGTGCCGAGCCGCGAGCCGGCCGGCGGCGACGGCCGTGCCCCCGAGGATTACGCGAGGCTGGTTCGTGAGACTCTCGAGCAGGCCATCACCAAGCGCCTGATGAGCGACGTTCCACTGGGCGCCTTCCTCTCGGGTGGGCTCGACAGCAGCATCATCGCGGCGGTGGCCCGGCAGCACACGCCGCGTCTCCATACTTTCTCTGTTGGTATCAAGGGCTCGCGTGATCTCGACGCCGCGCGCATGGTCTCGCGACACATCGACTCCGTCCATCACGCCTACAGCTACACGATCGACGACGTCCTCGCCGCGCTCCCCGAGATCATCTATCACCTGGAGTCGTTCGATCGGGATCTCGTCCGGAGCGCGATTCCCACGTACTTCTGTGCTCGGATGGCCGCGCAGCACGTCAAGGTGATTCTCACCGGCGAGGGCGCCGACGAGCTGTTTGCCGGCTACTCGTACCACAAGCAGATCGACACGCTGCCGGCGCTGCACAAGGAGCTGCACCGCTCGATCACACGTCTCCACAACATCAACCTCCAGCGCGTCGATCGCATGACCATGCGGCACTGCGTCGAGGGGCGCGTGCCGTTTCTCGACGTCGCCATGATCGAGCTCGCACAGGACATCCCGCCGCAGCTGAAGCTGTACGAGACCGCATCCGGGACACGGATCGAGAAGTGGATTCTCCGGAAGGCGTGTGAGGATCTCCTTCCGCCCGAGATCGTGTGGCGCGACAAGGAGCAGTTCGACGAGGGCAGTGGCACCGTCGACCTCGTCCCAGGCATCACCGCCCACGCGCTCGAGCGCCTGAACCCCACGCGCTACATGGCCGAGCACGCCGACGCACGTCTCCACTCGGCGGAGGAGTGTCTCTACCATCTGATCCTGACCGAGGTCTTCGACGACCCGGCGATCGTGCTCGAGAACGTCGGGCGCTGGCAGGGCTAGCGCCCTGGGCCCCGCCTTGTCTCCGGCGCGGGATTTCGGCGTTGGGTTCCTGTGTCCCTGCGCTCCCTTGAACGTACGCCCGGGGTAGGGGATAGTCCTTGCGGGTCTTTACCTAATGGCGTGCAACCGACACTAAGGAGAATCGCATGAAGAAAGCACTCATCGCCCTGCTGCTGCTGGGGAGTCCGACCTTCGTCATGAGCCAGGTTAGTCCATCTAGCGTGGACATATCGCTTGCCCCGGGCGACTCGTTCGAGGTTGCGCTGGATGTGTCGACCGCGAGTGTACCGTTGGTGCTGGACATCGTGTTCGTCATCGACGACACGGGGAGCATGCACAACGAGATCGCGGCAATCAAGGCCGGAGCCACCACGTTCATGACCGACATTCAAGCCGTCGCCGATGCCCACTTCGGTGTGGTGAGCTTCGACGATCCCGCGTCGGACACCGTCTTGCACCACAACCTTTCCGGTGATGTGGCCGCCGTGCAGGCGGCCCTCAATCCCATCGTCGCCTCCGGGGGCGGCGATTGTCCCGAGTTTGCCATTTCGGGAATTTCCACGGCGGCCGATCAGATGACCTGGCGTGCGAATTCCGAACGCATCATCTTCCTCGTTACCGATGCGGGGGTCAAAGACGCGAACATTCCCGCAAACAATCTGGTAGACACCCTCGCCACGCTGGATGCCGAACGCATCACCGTCAACACGCTGGCTCACGTGAGCGGCTGCTTCTACCTCGATCCGATCTATCAGGATCTCGCCGATGAAACGGGGGGTGTCGTGGAGTATGGATTGACGGCAGCGGACAACCCACTGACCTTCATGCTCGACATCCTGGCACTGAATCTCAGCACGACCACGGTGATCCCCACGCCGCAATCCTGCGCCCCCCTGACGATCACGACGGCGCCTGCGGAATCGACGGTGAACTCTGGGGACATCGCGAGCTTCGATCAAACGATTCTTGCGCCGGCGGGTCCGTTCACGACCGTTAGCTGTACCGTCGACATTCTGAATCAGAACGGCCTGGTGATCGGTACGCAATCGGTCACGGTCGAGCCGGCGGACAACGTCCCGCCGGAGATCCTCAGCATTTCGGCGTCCCCCGATTCGCTGTGGCCTCCCAATGGGAAGATGAGGGACGTGGTCGTCTCGGTGGAGGCGACCGACAACTCCCGCGATGACCCCAGCTGTAGTGTCGTGACCGTCAGCGGCGATGCCGGAGACAGCGGCGACTATGAGATCACGGGCCCGCTGTCGCTAGAACTGCGCGCCAAGCGTACGGGAAAGGGCGATGGCCGCACCTATACCGCCACGGTCGAATGTGTCGACGCCGCTGGCAACGCCGCGGCTGCCACCGTTGACGTGGTGGTCCCCCACGATCAGCGGCGGTAGCGTCCGTCTCTGAGGAGTACGGCTTGGCCAACGTAGGCACCGGGCACGACGCTCGGTGCCTACGTTTGTCGGCCGTTGCGTGAGTGGGAGCGCTTCCGCACCTGGAACGCCGGCAGCGGTCCGGGTGCGCTTCCGGGTCTGTCAACGCATTGCCTAGTGCTCGCGGTTGCTGTTCCAGCGGATCGGTCGCGCGGAAACCAGGACGGCGGGGTCTCGGGCATCGACGCGGATCGGGGTCGCATGGGCTAGCGCGATCTGACCAGCGCTGGGTGAGTGGTGAGGGGAGGCATCGATCGCATCCCCGGGTCAGCCACCGGGTGGGGCGGCGGCCTCGATCCTGGCCGTAAAGCCGTTGGTTCCCGTGTACTCGAACTGCTTGTCCTCCGCATCGTGTTTCAGAACTACGGTCCGGTACTGCGTGTGATCGCGCAAGGGAGGAGCCGGGAAGTCAGGCGCCGGAAGATTCTCGATCTTGATGGGTTTGCCGTTCTTCCCCTTCATGAGTTGGATCTCGGCCCTGGTGTTCGGAGTGGAGATCGTCATCCTCTCGGGAAAGCGCTCCACGGAGATGGGGGCGTTCTTGACCTCGAGCACGTTCTCGATGGTGAAGAAGTCCTCGAACGTCGGCAGCAGCTTCACGGCCGCCTCGGTCTGTGCATCGTCCGCCTCGCCGGTGACGTAGAACTTGATCCAGTCCCCGCCGCGATAGACGGCGAGCACGTCGACTCCATCGAGTCGCACGTCTCCGCTCGGGCGTCCTAGGTGCTGGCGCGCTTTGTTGAGGGATCGACCGTTCCTGGCTATGGGGTCCTGTGCCTGCCGCCGGAAGCGAGGACCGTCGCGGGCGTTCTCGACGCGAACGCCTGCCACCCGCGGCCGTAGGATCGCCGCTGCCTACCGGGTGGCTTCGCGAGTTCCTCGGCGGGGTCGGGCTCCTTGGGCTGGTAGTCGCGGTGTACGTACCCGCCATGCACGGCGGGGTGCTCTGGGACGACGGGGCGCTCATCTTCGAGAACCGTCTCGTTCGCGCTTGGGACGGACTCACGGGGATCTGGGCCGGCACGCAGCCGTGGGTGCTCACCCAGTCGATGCAGTGGCTGCAATGGCGTCTCTGGGAGGACAGTACGACCGGCTACCACCTGGTGAACGAGATGCTGCACGGTGCCGCGGCAATCGTGATGTGGCGCGTGCTCCGGCGTCTCGCGGTTCCAGGTGCGTTCGTCGTGGCGGCGCTCTTTGCCGTGCATCCGGTGGCTGCTGCTTCAGTTGGCTGGGTGTCCGAGCAGAAGAACACGCTCTCCTTGCTGCTCTTCGCGATCACGATCTTGGCGTGGCTGCGCTTCGAAGCCGGTGAGGGCCGATGGCTGTACGGCATTGCTCTCGCGACCTTCCTACTGGCGCTGCTCGCGAAGACGTCGGTCGTCATGGGGCCAGTCGTCCTGCTCGGGTTGGCGTGGTATCAGCGCGGCAACGTGACCGCGGTCGATGTTCGGCGCACGCTTCCGTTCTTCGCGCTGGCGCTGGCGCTCGGTCTGGTGACCGTTTACGTGCAGCACGCCTCCGGACCGCTGGCGCGCGACGCCGACCTGGCGGCGCGCCTCGCGGCTGCGGCGTGGTGTATTTGGTTCTACCTCTTCAAGGCGCTCGCTCCGGTGCAGCTGGCGATGATCTATCCGCGCTGGCAGGTCTCCGCCGCCCACCCGGTGGCCTGGTTGCCACTCGTTGCCCTGCTCGCCGTGCTTGGGTTGGCCTGGTGGCGCCGGGATGGATGGGGGAGGGCGGTGCTGGCAGGGCTCGGCTACATGGTGGTCATCCTGCTTCCGGTGCTCGGCCTGATTCCAATGACATATCATCAGCATTCGCTGGTCGCCGATCATCTGGCGTACCCGGCGCTGATCGCGCCACTCGCACTCTTCGTGGGCGCGGTCGCGACCGCGGTGGGCCGGGCGCGGCGAGCTCGTGATGCGGGCGCGGCGGGCGTCGTGCTCGCGGTCCTCGCTGTCGGTACGCTCGCGCTGCTCACGTGGCAGCGGGCGCATGTCTATCAGGACGCGCGCACGCTCTGGACCGACTCGCTTGCCGTCAATCCGGAGGCGTGGGCCGCGCACGGAAACCTCGCGCTTGCTCTCTCCGATCAAGGCGCGCTCGGCGAGGCAAAGACGCACTATCGGGAAGCGCTCCGCCTGAAGCCGGACTACGCGATCGCGCACAACAACCTCGGGCTCGTGCTGGCGCGCGAAGGTGACGAGACGGCGGCCGCCGATCACTACCAGCGCGCCATCGCGCTCAATGCGGCGTACGCGGAGGCCCACAGCAACTTGGGGAACCTCCGACGTCTGCAGGGCCGCCTCGAAGAAGCCGAGGCGTTCGCGCGGCGCGCGCTCGCGATCGATCCCGACTACGCTCAAGTCTACAACAATCTCGGCCTGGTCGTTGCCGCCCAGGGGCGGCATGAAGAGGCCATCGGGCACTACCATGCGGCGACGCAGCTGCGGCCAGATCTTGTCGAGCCGCACCACAACCGGGGGATCTCGTTGCTCTCGGAGGGCCGGCTCGGCGAGGCTGCCGTGGCGTTTCAGGCGGCGCTCGCCCTGGCGCCCGACTCGACGGCGACCCGCCAGGGACTGGCGATCGTGCGCGCCGAACAGCGCAAGCGAGGAGCGACGGCCCCGTCGCGTTGACGCCCGGGGGGTGGCGCCTCCCGGTGAGAGGAGGGCCCGATGCCGCTGTCGGGGCACAACGCGGTTCACTGCCGCGCCGGCTGGCAGCAGAAGAACTCGTGAAGCTCCGCGAAGGCATACGGCGTGTGAGCGCTGTTCCCCGCGTGGCAGGAGACGTTCGCGAGATCGTCGTCCGCTGGTTCGAGCTCGCTTTACTGGGAGGCGCTCGTGTGGCGAACTGCACGGCCATGGTACGTGCGAAGTGGGGGTCGGGTACGGCAACGAGGCGTTGGGCGACGACAGCGGCGGTCGGGATGATCTTTGCGCTCGGCTGTGCGCCTGGCACGGACACCGAGACGGCGCCGCGAACCGTTGAGCCTGCCTCGCGGCCCGCGACGAAGTCGCTGCGCGTTTCGATGATGGCGCTGCACCAGATGGGCGGTGTGCCGCCCGGCTGGAAGCTCACGCCGCCTCCGGGCGATGTCGAGGTCGGACGGCAGACCTTCGTCGATCTGGGCTGCCACTCGTGCCACCGGGTCGAGGGTGAGGCCTTCGCGGAGGACACCGACGGCGTCGGACCGGAGCTAACGGGCATGGGCGCGCACCATCCGCCCGGTTACTTTGCCGAGGCGATCCTGAACCCCGACGCGATCTTGATCGAGGGCCCCGGCTACATCTCGGAGGACGGGCGCTCTGCGATGCCGAGCTACCCGGATCTCACGGTCCAGCAACTCGGCGATCTGGTCGCCTACATCGCGAGTCTGAAGACGGGCGGTCCGCACGCCGGCCATGTGATGGGGGGCGGGCAGGCGCGGCGCCGGAACCGCCAGCGTCCGCCCGCGCCCGAGGGGCCGGCACGGGCCTTCTTCACGCAGGCCTACGAGGTGAAGCAGGGGAGTCTCCCGGCGTTCGAGGAGTGGTTCCAGCGTGAGGGGGCGGCCAAGTTCTTCGCCTACCCAGGCCTGGTCTCGATCGACACGTACGTGGACGAAACGAAGCGGGGCCCCGGCATCATCACGATCTTTGGCTTCACCGACAAAACGTCCTTACAACGGTTTGGTGGCGACCTCAGGAAAGATCGGCCCGCGCTCGAGATCGATGAGTTCGTGGGCCCGCACGATCACCAGCGTTCCGACCAGCCGCCCGTTTACAGGGTCCCGAGCCTGAGTGCCGAGCGCCCAGGTTGAGGCGCGGCTTGCCAGGCGGAGAACCTGATCGCGCGCCTCTCCCGTTTAGAGGCTGGCGGATGTCGCCGCATGCTTAGGCGCCCGGTGTCGCGATCGGTGTCGGTGCGCTGTCGGAGTCCCTCTCCGAGCCCCGCCTCACCATGCAACCGAAGGAGCTGTTCACCGTAGTGCGTGAGCGCGCTTGATTGAGCTGCACGCGAAGGCCCATCGCGTTCGTTACCCCGTGGTGCATGGATGACCAGTAGAAGTCGTCGCCCTCGTCCACCGTGCCCAGGATCAGCGCCGGGGGAATGGTTTGTAGCTCGGCGAGCGTCGGCAGCCGCCAATCGCAGTTTCCGGCGAAGCACGTACCTCCGCTCAGTCCGTTCGCCGCCGCCAGGAGGCTCGTGTAGATCGTGCCATCCGCTGCGGAGCCGCCCGCACCGCCGGCGCTCCACGAGTAGGAATTGTCCCTATCGTGGACGCTGCCCTCATCCGTCTTTTGCTCCCACTGGAGCCCGGTCAGACGATCCGTTAGCGTCCCGTCCGCATTGTCCTCGTAGCGCTCATCGTCACACGTCGCGCCGCTGCCGCTCGCTCTCTTCTGGAGCTTTGCCCAGGTGGCATCGTACTTCGCTTGGCACTTCGCGGTCGCCGCCACGAACTTGGTGAAATCGCTGCCGCTGTTGAAGGCCCCGGTCGCTTTGTGATGACACTGCGCGTACTTGGCGGCAGCGAAGTAGCGCCCCTTCTGGCACTTCTGCTCAGGCGTCCGGCCCGCGTCGGCCGCGTGCACGAGCAGCACGGTCGTGGCAACCATTGCGACAGAGAACCGTTTGGACGCGCGCATGATGAGTCCCTCCTTGAGGGTCGCCGGAGCCGAAGTTGAGTACGCTAGCCAAGGCCGGAGGACCTGTCCACTTCCAGGTTCATCTCACGGGAGCCATTTCGGCGGAGGGCGCGCGCGCTCCGGCGCAGGCAGTCCGCGGAGAGCACCCGGGCGCTGCTGTAGCGACCGGAGAGGCTTCGAATGGGTCTGGAGGGGCCGCGCTTGAACCATCCACAAGAAACATGAGACAAGGCGGGGCTAACCGCGCCGATCTAATCCCGAGGCGCAAGGAGCCGTAAGATGGTGAAACCAACGGTCATACTCGCCGCGCTGACGGCAATCTGGGTCCTCACTGCATCCCCCGTCCGGGCAGACGTTCAGCCGGGGGACCGGATCACGATGGAAAACGCCGAGAAGGTGAAGGACCTGGTCTCGCCCGCCATGTACTGGTGCGTGCAGCACGGGTTCCCGATGACTATCGTAGAGCCGAAGCCGATCTCCCTGCGCTCCGCCTTCCTCGAGGCAACGGAGAAGTACTCATCGCAAGTGCGGCTGGCCGAGGATGGGCTGTCGCTCAAGAATTTCGTCGCCGGTCGGCCGTTTCCGAACGTCACCGCCGAGGATCCGCTGGCCGCCGTCAAGATCATGCAGAACTACAGCTTCTCGCTCGCGTTCGACGATCTCGATGGCCGCAACTTCGACGCCGACACCGGACCGATCTCGCTGGATCGCCCACTGCAGGTGGAGCGCCACTTCCTCATGGAACACTTCATGAGGCTGTACTACGTCGGGCGGCTCTACGTGGACCCAAAGCCCTCGTGGCCGAACGAAGAGGGCTATCATTATAAAGAGACCCTCAAACCCATGATCGAGCCGTTCGATCTGAAGGGTGTCGGCTTCACCTACTATCGCTATCTCGACCCGAAACGCCAAGACGATAGCTGGCTCTATCTCCCGTCGCTCCGTCGTGTCCGCCGCCTCTCCACGGCGCAGCGCTCGGACGCGCTCTTTGGCCAGGATACGGACCAGGACAGCTACGGCGGGTACGCCGGGCAGATAGCGTGGATGGACTGGAAGCTGCTCGGCGAACAGGAGGCGCTAGCCGCCGTCCACGCCGAGGTCTTCCCCGTCGAGTGGGCGGAGGGCGCCGCGGACTGGGCCTTCGACAGCGAGTGGGAGAAGCGCGACGTCTGGGTCGTCGAGGGCGTGTCGAAACTTCCCCAGTACGCGTACTCGAAGCGCGTCCTGTACGTCGACAAACAGCTCTATCTCACACCCTACGCCGATATGTACGACCGTGGCGGCGAGCTCTGGAAGATCTGGGTGAACAACATCAAGTTCGCCAAGGAGCCGTTCGCCGGAAGTCCGCTGACCTATGACGAGGAGACGCCCTTCGTTCCCGGCATCGTGATGGTCGACATCCAGCTCGAGCACGCCACCAAGGGGTCGGTACCCAGTCACCGATTCCCGGGTCAGCCCGGGATCTACTGGCACCAGGGTGATGATGGGTACGTGAACGAGGAACAGTTTACCATCGCGAAGCTGATCGCCTCGGGGCGCTGATCAAAGGCGCGCCAACCTACGGGGATCCGCCGCGTTCGTCCCGTATGTCCGAAGGTCGACGGTAGCGGACGCGACGGGCGGCTAGGGCAGGACCGTCAGGCTCGCGGTGCCCTCCGCGGCCTGACTCATCCGCGCGTCGAACGACGCGAGCACCCGTGCGCCGACGAGATCGGCATGATCCTGGTCGCCTTCGCGTGCGCGCCGCGTCAATACGCGAAGCGCGTGCGCGATAGCAGGAATCCCGGTTCTTTGTGCTGCGAACCTGTGAATTTTGCTGGAAAAACGGGGGCGTTTCATGCGATGAGTGTGGGAACGCTCGGGCATGAGTCCGGCTATCAACGCGCTACTCCCGACGACTTGGAGGACGACCCCATGATCAAGAACCTGACAGGCGCCCGTGTCGCTGCGCTGGCTATTGCACTGCTTTTCGGTTGGGGGGCAGGCGCCCAGGCCGCCACACCGGAAGGGAAATGCAGCGCCTCGTTGATCAAGGAAGCCGGGAAGTACGTCAAGGCGCGGACCAAGACGCTCACCAAATGCAACGACAGCCAGCTCAAGGCGAAAGCTGGCTTCAACGGATTGCAGGGTGGTCTTTGCCGGAGCAACGACGGCAAGACGCAGGAGAAGCTCGACAAGGCCGAGGCCAAGTTTCAGGCTGCCGTCGACAAGCAGTGCGGCGGGAGCGGCAAGAGTTGTCAGGACGGTGATGCGCTCGATCTCGACGACCTGGCCATCGGGTGGGGGCCGGGTGGCGGCTTTGGCGGCAACTGTCCAGGTTTCGAGGACGTGGACAGCTGTGCGTTCGTGATCGATGACTGCGGCGGCGTGAGCTCGAGCGGGAGTGGCGTGAGTGATTGCCTGCTCTGCATCAACGACGCGGCGGTCAACCAGGCGATGGACCTGGTCTATGGCGATCTCGATCCGACGAACTTCGGCGCCGCCGATGATCCCGAGAAGACCCGCAACAAGTGCCAGCAGGCGCTCGTCAAGTCGTCGGCGAAGTTCCTGCTCGCGAAGTCGAAGATTCGCGGCAAGTGCTGGGCCTCGCTCGACAAAGGCAAAGCCGGATTCAGTTCGTCCGACGAACTGGGCTGTATCGACGCATCGGGCAAGACCGACGCCAAGATCGCCAAGGCCGAGTCGAAGAAGATCGCCGGTATCTGCAAGAAGTGCGGTGGCCCCGGGAAAGCGTGCGCGGAGACGATGGGGCCGGCAACCGCGCTGGTGCTCGGGGATAGTCTCGCGGACGACCTCGATCCGCAGACCGAGATCGGTTTCGGCCTCACGTGTCCCGACGTCACGCTTCCCTATGTGCCGAACACCAACTGCGGCACCCTCGATGACCTCACCAGCGGCACCGCGGCTGACGTGATCGATTCGTCGGAAGAACTCGTCCGCTGCATCGACTGTGTGCTGGAGTTCAAGGTCGACTGCATCGATCGGGCCACCGCGCCGCACCGCGAGGCATTTCCCGACGAGTGCACTGTGCTCGCCAAGGCTCAAGCGTTCGAGATCACAGATCCCAGCGACCTGATCGGCGGTAAGCTCGCGCGTGGGCAGACCGGCGACTACATGATCAGGAACGGCAAGATTCGCGTCATCATCCAGAAGGCGGGCCGCAACTTTTCCGGCTCAGTTGGTCAGTACGGTGGCAACCCGATCGACGCCGATCTGGTGCGTGCTCCGGGCGATCCCGGCAACGATCTCTTCGAGGAGTGGGCGTTCCTGATCAACACCGAGAACACGGCGAACCACACGAGTGTGATCGTGGTCAATGACGGCACCAACGGCAATCCTGCCGTGATTCGCGCCACCGGTCCAGATGATCTTCTGGATCGTATCAACCCGAGCAGCGTCGTGGCGGATTTCGGACTGCCATTCCCGGCACCGCTCGACGACACCGATCAGCCGGTCGAGGTGAGTACCGACTACATTCTGGACCGGGGCACGGACGCCCTACGCATCGAAACCACGGTGACCAACACCAGCGGTGCCGCGATTGATCTCTTCCTCGGCGACTTCCTGGCCGGCCTTGGGCAGGAGGTCTTCCATCCGGGCTACGGCTACGGCGAGCCGCTGGCGACGACCGCGTGCGGCGTAGGCGCCGCCTCGCCGTGCGACTTCTGGGCCTACGCGGGCGAGGGGGAGAAGGGGGGGGTGTCGTACGGCTACATTCAGACGACGCCCGGCTCGACCACGTTCAACACGACCGGCGTGCAGATCAGTCTCCTGGGCGCCAATGCGGTGCTCGCGCTGGTCGGCGTCCAGACGCCGAACTTCACGATCGATCCCGCCGCCAGCGTGACCGTGACACGCCACATGGCGATCGGTGACGGTGATGTGGCTTCTGTGTTGGACATCCGGAATCAGCTGACCGGACTTGATGTCGGAACGGTGTCTGGCCAGGTCACCGTCGGCGGCGTGGGCACCGAGGGCGTCGAGATCTCCGTGCTCAGTCAGGATCCGGCGGAAGGGCCTGGTACCACAGTGAACGTGGTCTCCCAGTTCCGCACCGATGCCAATGGTGACTACGAAGGCACGCTGCCGGTGGGTGACTACGAGCTCACCGCCCACAAAGAGGGGCATCTCTTCGGCGCGCCGAGTGCGGTGCCGCTGGTCATGACGTCGGGGGCGAGCCTAGTGCAGAACTTCACGATCGCTCCCCCAGCGACGCTCAACGTCGACGTCGTCGACCACAACGCCGCTCCGATTGGGGCGCGCGTCACGCTGGTGGGCTTCGATCCTTCGGTGGATCCGGGGAACAGCCAGCTCGTTCTCGGCCTCGTCCAGAACGACACGGCTGTCTTCGGTGACATCACGAAGGATCCCTTTCCCTACGGGATCGCGAGCATCCACCACGTGGATCCGAGCGGATCGATCTCCATCTCGCTCGAGCCCGGCGACTACCGCGCGGTGGTGTCGCACGGCACGGAGTACTCGGCGGACAGCTTCGATTTCACCGCTGTCTCCGGCGTCGCGACGAACCTGAGTGCGACCGTGGCCGAGGTGATTGACACTACGGGCTTCGTCTCGATGGACATGCACGTCCACTCCTTCGATAGCCCCGACTCGGCCGTCACGCGGCGCGAACGGATTCTGAGCATGATCGCGGAAGGGATCGACTTCTTCACGCCGACCGAGCACGAAGTCCGCGCCGACTTCAGTGGCGACATCGCCGACCTGGGTGTCGGGGCGCTGATCTCGGTTGCTCCCGGAAACGAGATCACCCCATTCGACTATGGCCACTTCGGCGCCTTCCCGGTGACGGTCGATCCGAATCTGCCAAACGGTGGTGCCATCGACTGGGGCCGTGCGGCACCTGCCGGCATGGACTTCCCAGTCTACGGCGCCTTCGGGCTGACCCCCGGGGAGATCTATGACGCCGTCGCACTCGATCCGGGGACGGAAACGATGACCATCAACCACGTCGCGAGCTTCTTCGATGGAGGTCTGCGCTTCGATACTGGCATAGCGCCGCCGAAATCCTTCGGCGATCCGACGGACTTCCGACTGGACCCGAGTGTGCTCAATTTCTGGGACGACGATTTCACGGCACTCGAGATCTGGATCGCCACCAGCCGCGGCCAGATCTTCGACAGCTTTCTCGGAGAGAATACGGGCAACTGGTTCAATCTGCTGAACCAGGGGCGCGTCCGGACGGGCACCGCCTCGTCGGATACCCACACGCTCTACAGTGTGTTCTCGGGCTTCCCGCGGACGTACGTGCCGGCGGTGACGGACGATCCATCGCTGCTCGGCGGGATTGCTGAAGATCTGGCGATCGATCTGAACAGCGGCCGCGCGATTGGCTCGGCGGGTCCGTTCCTCCGCGTCAGCGTCGAGGGCGATCCGAACGAAGTGGGTGGGCTCGGCCTGAGCGAGGATACGCTCGTCAAGGCGATCGGCACCTCGGCGACGATCACCGTCGAGATCCAGAGTCCGGACTGGGCGCCGTTCGATACCGTTGAGTACTACGTGAACAGCGCGCCGATTCCAGACACGACGGGGCGCGCAGGCTTGCCGCCCTTGTACCGCTCGTGTCCCGACGTGATCCAGACCGATGGTGTCGACTTCAGCGTGACGTCCGTCGCGGTGAACGGGGCAACGCGCCTGGAGGCGACGAGCACTCTGGCGCTTACCGGATTGTTGGAAGACACCTGGGTGGTGGCGATCGTTCGTGGCACGGACGGCGTGTCCTGTCCGATGTTCCCGGTAGTGCCGCACAGTCTGAGCGCCGCGGCGAATCCAACGCTGGCCGATCTCAAAACCTGCACCTTGGGTGCGGGCGAGCTCGGGATTCCAGCGATGGCGTTCGCGAACCCGGTATTCGTCGACGTGGATGGGAACGGCGTATTCGATCCGCCGGGCCTGGCGTTCGGCGTTTCGTGTCCGTAAGGGCGATGCTTCCTTCCCTGCTCCTGGTCCTGCTCGTCGGGACCGCGGGGGCGGGGGAGGCGCCCCATAGCCTGCGCGAGTTCGTCGAGCAGTCCTCCTGGATTGTGATTGCGAACGTCGTGGCAACCGAGTCGTACGCGGACGGGCAGATCTTCGTGCATCGGCTGGAGATCGTCCGCAGCGTGCAGGGGCCACAGCTGGAGGCGCTGCGTGTGGTCGAAATCAAGAGCTCCTCGCTCCGCGAGTACGAGGCGGGCCAGCGGGTACTGGCGTTTCTGCAGCCGACGCCCGCCCACTCGCTCCTGCGGAAGAATCTACCGAAAGGTGAGTACAAGGCGACGGTCGCGGGACGCCGCGGGGCAGGGCCAATCGCGTCCGCGGCCGACGCGATCGCTGCCGAGGTCGTGGCCGGGTACCGCGAGCTGGACCCCGAGCAGGAACCGGGGCGCGCTCTCGTGCTCCGCCAGCTGGCGGCGGGGCAGAAGGTACTGGCCACGGACGCTGTGGATCAACTCACTCGGCGCCGTGCGTTGCTCGCAACCCTCGACGAGCTCGACGTTGCAGCGTTTCGCGCCTGCCTCGAGTCGAACCACGTGGCCCCCGCAACCAAACAGCGGCTGACGGAGCTCCTGGCCGCGGAGAAGACCGTAGGTGCGCTGGCGCTCTTGACCGCCTGGAAACCCGCCACGCCCGGCCTGCGAGCGGCGCGTGCCGAGGCGCTGGCCCAGCTGGGCGCGCCGCCGTCGGTGGAAGAGACCTACGCGCTGCTCAAGCATCCCGATGAAGAAATCCGGCGCTTCGCCGTCGCCGAGATCGCGCGCAGCCAGGATGCGGAAGGCGTCCCTCTGCTCGAGAGCACGATCCGCACTGATCCCGCTTCTAGCGTGCGCGTTGCGGCGGCGGAGGCCCTCGGCCACGTCGATACCCACGACGCCGCCGTCGCGCTCGAGACCAGCTTCGGCAACGAAGATCCACGGGTACGGGTCGCATCCGCCGCGGCGTTGAAGGACATGACCGATCCGGAGGTGGACGTCGCGCTCAAGCGTATCGTCCGTGGCGCTGGTGAGTACGACCTGCAGGCCCGTGCCCTGCTACTGCTTTTCGTTCGTGGTGCGGCCCCCGAGGATCCGGAAATCGCGCGCCTGATCCAAGGGCACCCCGACCCGCGCATTCGCAAGCTGGCCGACCAGAAGATCTCCCAGGGGATGGGTCACCCCTGAGCTGCCTCTTCGGCGGTATCGTCCTGGCGTTACAGGAACAGGCGCATGCCGAGGCGTACCCCGTCGTAGTCGCGATACTGCCCGAGGGCTTGGTTGCGGCTGCCACCGATGAAGCGCGCGCCGAGCAGCACGTGCCAGCGCGGCATGACCTTGTACGTGAGCTGAGGCCACACGTAGTAGTCGCCATAGTTCGGCATGTAGGCGATCTTGAGTTCGGCACGGAGGCGCTCGTCGAGGAAACTTTGGCGGTAGGTGAAGCCGAGTGTGTGCTGGACAGCGTCGGAGATCAGGCGTGAGTCGTGGTCGAAGATCACTTCCTCGAGTAGCTGGAAGAGCAAGAAGGTGCCGGCAAGCGCGGTGCTGCCCACGAGCTGTTCGGACAGCAGCTCGCTGACGACAAGGTCGACGCCGACACCATACTGGAACATGTCGCGTTCGAGTTCCGAGGGGCCAAGCGGCACGTCGACCTGCTCTGCCGTACCACTGCGTGCGACCCGCATGGCGGCCTCTTCGACCACCAGCAGGGCCCCTTCACCCGAGGTGAGCTCCTCCTGGAGGAGTGTCGAGTGAAAGCGACCCGTAATCCATGCTGCTTCGGCGCGGAGCGCCAGGAGCCAAAGGGGAGTCGCGAAGTCGAAGCCGAGCGCCGTAATGCGGTGCAGACTCGGAGCGATCTCGACGCTGGCAAGGATATCCGCCGGACGGGCGGGAATCCCGGTCGGGGTGACGTTGGCGGTCGTCCGGACTCCGAACGTCGCGGTCTTGTCGAAACCATGAAAGAGGGCGAGCGAGAACTCGCTCCCACGCCAGAAGCGGGTCAGGCGGATGCCGACGTCGGAATTGGCGAGCGTCCACGCGGGAGGATCGACATCGAGGTAGCGTGTACGTGTCGGGAGCGGGCCGAGCGAGGTTTCGACCACGCTGGGAATGCGGAGGAGAGGCGGAAACCAGCGGTCTTTCTCGTTGGGAAAGCGATACGCTGTGTAGGTCGGACTCCAGACGAAATCGAGTGTCCATGGGCCACGGAATCCAAGGATTCGAAGCGCCGGGATGCCGATTTTGCGCTCCAGTTCAGGGCGGAAGAAGAACTCCGTCTGATCCTCAGGGTTCAGATGATCGGTCGGCTGAATCTCATCGAGCTGTCCCCACGAGATTTTTTGCAGGCCGACTCGTACCTCGAGGCTCTCGAAGAACGTTTCCAGATAGACTTCGTCGAAGTCCAGGAACAGGTCGCGGTTGGGGTAGACTTCATCCAGCGGCAGTACCGGATTGCTGCCGCGTGGATCGCCGACCTTGCCGTCGAAACCACCGTCAATACGCGCCACGAGCCGAAAGCGTTTCGTGTGCGTTGCCTGGAAGGCCAGGGTGAACCTCGTCGAAGGGTCCTCGTGCGGCGTGTCGTCATCGAGACGAATGACGTTCCAGACGTCGACCCACCCGCCGAGGTCGACGTCGGTGTCCCCGAGCGCGAGCGCCGCCGCGGAGGCCGTGGCCGTGGCGCACATCGCGTTCAGCACCAGGAATCCCACGATGATCCGGAAGGATCGGGGTCCACGGCGACGGAGCATAGCTACGGCGTGCGTTCCAAGTGTCGCTTCGTCAGTCGAGTGCAGGGCAGGGGTGCATCGTAGTCGACATCGAGCAGCGTCACCTCGGTGCGATGCTCGCGTTGGTGATTCTCCATGGTGAATCTGAACGGCGTCGGAACGCCCTGCTTGATGCGGATGTCGTCGGCCCGGCCGGTCTTGAGCAGTGCCCCGTCACGGTCGTGGTAGGCGAACCGCACCGGGAGCGAGAATCCCTTGCTTATCCAGGTGACGATTCGGCTGTAGCGCTCGGGAAGCAGGGGGATGCTCTCGACCACGAAAGTCTCCGCGTCATCGATGCTCTCGATGCGGAGCAGGCGGTGGGTTCGGAGGTCGACCGGGACCGGCGCGAGATCGGCGTAGCTCACGTCCGAGCCGAACAAGCTGTCGCTTTGGGCGAAAGGATTGAGCTGCCGAACACGACCCAGCTCTGGCAGATAGAGCCACATGTCGGGGGCACGGTCCGGGTAGCTATGGGTGAGGATCGCCGACCCCGCGAGGTCTGGAGGGTCATGAACCAAGACCAACGCGCGCGCGTGCGCGCCGCAGCGCTTGCGATAGAAGTTCGCGGTTCGGAACGTTTGCGCCCCCGCCCGGTCGACCATCCGGAACTGGTAGCGCTTCCGGGCACCGTCACCACGTGCGCGGACTGCCTGCATCCGGCGCATCACATCCCGGCCCGTGACCGTTTCGGAACTCGCCGAGACTGGAAGCGCGAGGGCAACCACCGTGGCAACTGCTCCCACAGTTGCGAATCGACCCCACCTAATCTTCCCGCGGTTGCGAAAGGCCCGCCGGAAACCCGTTTGCGGCGTCTGGTTTGCGTGCATGTCGACTCCCTGCTCGTTGCGATAATCTGCAAGGAATGAGCCAGCCCTAGTCCGCCGGGGTCCCCGACGGCTCGAGAACAGCCTCCGCTGGTCGGGCCAGGACGTGTAGGCCCCACTGCTCGGACAGGTCGCGAAGGGCGGCGACGCCACGGACGCTGTTCCCGCTGGGATCGAGCGGGGGGGAGTAGACCGCGATACCGAACCGTCCCGGCACGACTGCGATGATGTTGCCGCTGACACCACTCTTCGCGGGGAGGCCGACCCGCGAGAACCACTCGCCGGCGCTGTCGTAGAGCCCGGCCGTGACCATGGCCGAGAGGACATGCGGTACGTGCGCGCGCGGCAGCGCGCGCTCGCCCGTAGTGGGATTGGTGCCGGCGTTGGCGAGCGTCGCGGCCATGATGGCGAGACGGCGTGCCGATACCTCTTGCGAGGTCGACCTGAGATAGCGTGCGACGACGGCCTGGATGCCGTCCCGATCCGGAACCTCGAAGCAATGGGGGCCGGCGTCTCCCCGGCAGGGGACGTGAAAGAGACCCTCGGTCAACAGGCTGTACGCGAGCGCGCGGCTGCCGGCGCTGTGCGCGATCTCATAGTCGTAGATCTCGTCGAGGACGGCCACGTCGGTCCCGGCATAGCGAGCAAACGTGTCGCTCACCCTTTGCCACTTCTCGGCCCGGCTGCGGCCACGGATCATGGCCGTTGTCGCGATAGCTCCGGCACTGACCATGGGGTTCTCGAGGCGACGGGGGCGGATCGCCGCGGCGATCAAGGAGTCGAAGGGCAGCCCGGTTGCGTTCACCCCGACCTTGGCGAGCATCGTGTCGAGCCCGTGATCCTCGAGGGCGAGGCCATAGGTGAACGGCTTGGCCGTCGACTGAATGGGGAACCTGCGCTCGGCGTCGCCAGCCATGAACACTTCACCGGAGACCGTCACCAGCGCGATGCCGAACCAATCGGGGTCCACGTGGTCCGCGCCTGATTGGTAGACCTCGCCGTTCCGGTTGTCTCGGTGGGCCGCGAGGAGGGCGGTCAGCGTCGCCTCGACGTTCGTGGTCCCGGCGAGTGTGACGGGCGCGCGGGCGAGGATGGGACTCGCCGGCCGCTCAACAGGGCTACACGCAACCAGCGTGAGGAGCAGCCAGAGCGGCGCGAAGCGTGCCCTTGCCGCCGAGGGAGAGAGGGGAGCCCGCCGCATGTCAGTCGACCCACCCGAGGACGTTTCGGAGGATGGACCAGCGCGGCTCGCGCTGCGTCGCGTTGCTGCCTTCCATCCAGGTGTGAAAAAGGCTGTCGATCGTGCCGCTGGATTTCTGGATCTCGATCCAGGCGTTCAGGTAGGCGAGGAGCTTGGCATCGCCATCGGCCACCGGGTAGGCGTTCGAGAGCGTAACGGGGTTGGGAAGTGGGACGACCACTGAAAAACGGGGGTATACCAGCGTCCACGCCGAACCCGCCTCCGCCGAGTACAGCATCGCATCGAAGGTGCCGGCCTCCGCCCTGAAGAACTCGCGGGGCGAATCCAGTGCGGTCACCTGGGCATCGGGGAGCGTCGCCCGCATCCGTTCTTCGAAATAGCCGAACCCCGGCACTCCGATTTTCAGGGAGGCCTGCCGCGCATAAATCTCCGACCTCCGCGAGAAGTGTTCACGGTCGTGGTCTTGCACGATGAACGCCAGGGTCGTGTCGAGATACGAACGGGAGAAGGTAACGCGGCGCGCGCGTTCTGGGGTCACGCCTATGCCCGACATCAGGAGATCGACTCGTCCCTCGCGCAGAGCGCGCCCCTGGCTGCCGCGTTCCAGTCGGACGAACTCGATCGACACGCCGAGGTCGTTTGCCAGTCGATGTGCCATCTCGATATCGAAGCCGACGAGCCGCCCAGCTTCGTTCATGAAGGCCCAGGGGAGCGCGTCTCTCAGATAGCCGACACGCAGGAAGCCGCGCTTCTCTATCTCGTCGAGGCGGGAGCGGCCGGCGGTGCGTGGTAGGGGGTCGGGAAGCGAGGTGAGCACCTTCGAAGGTGCGGGCGGCATCGACAGCTCCATCTCCGCGAACATCTCATAGCCCTTGTATCCACTGTCGATCGCGTAGGTGAAGAAAACGTGGATGCCGCTGAGGAGGGCAACGGCGAGGAGCACCGTGAGGGCCGCATGCGTCAGGAGGCGGCCACGGCGAATGGAGAGCTGTCCGGCCATCGCTGCGCCGCCGAGGACCGCCAGCGTGATCGTCTGCATCGCCGACAGAAGGGTTGCGAACCGACCCGTGATCACGTCGATGGTCACGAAAAGGCGAAAGACGTCGGCCGGGATACGGAACATGTCCAAGAGGAAAGGAACCCCCACGTAGACACCGCCGAAGAGGCTCACGAGGCCAGACACGAGTAGGTTCGGGTACTGCGTGAGCGATTGGGGGGCGCCTGCGAACCAGCCGGCGAAGAGGACGAAGCCCAGCGAGAGCAGCGTACCCTGAGTTGGGAAGTTGAACGAGGCAGGGACGATGATCTCGGCGGCGCCATCCGCCTCGGCATCGTCGATCCCCCCGGCACGGAGCAGCTCTTTGCTGCGCTCGGCGATGAGTGGGAGCACCACCATCATATTGCCCGTCGCGAAGGCGGTGACGAGCGCATCTCGGGTCTGGCCGACGACTTGCCAATAGGTGAGTCGGGTCAGGCTCGTAATCAGCATCGGCAGTGTCCACAAGGCCAGCAAGAGACAGAGTGAGATGTGCGTCGCCAGAAACACCTGCAGGCGTCCGAGCTCGCCCACGTCCATCGTGCCGGCCGCGCTCGCCGCAATGGCGAATACGCCGTAGGGCGCGAGCCGCACGACGCCGTTGGTGACCGCGGACAACGTCGCGAGCAATGTCTCGAGCGTATCGAGCAGGGTGTCCTTCTTCTCGACGCCGATCAGCGCGACGCCCATCGCGATGCTGAACAACACGACGGCCGGGACGACCGAGGCGGAGAGCGCATAGAACGGATTCGTGGGGATGTAGAGCTCGACGAAGTCGAAGCTCGATTCGTCCTGCACCAAGGATGCGCTGAAGAACGAAGCCGACTCCCAATCCGGAAAGGCAATCGGAATCAGTGGTACTAGCAAGAGCACGATCGCCCACAGAATGAGCAGGATCGTTCCGGCGCGGCGTGCCATCGAGACGGCCTGTGCCGGCGTCAGCCGCCCGATCCCGCCGATCAGGGAGACCGTCATGTACGGGAGCACGGTCATCTGCAACAGGCCTACAAAGGCGGCTCCCGCGACCGCCAGTGGCGCGGCCATCTCGCCGACGAAGACTCCGGCGAAGATGCCGAGACCGAGACCGATCAGTACCTGTGTGGAGAGGGTCATGGGTGCGCGACTACCAATCGTGGCCCGTTCTCGGATCCCTCTCGGGATGGTGCCGCCTCGTTGCGCCGAGGACGCAGCGGACGGGAAGCCGTCCTCGAGCTATCCGTCCAGGGGATAGGTGACCCCGGTGAGCTCTTGGGAGGTTGCCCACAGTCGCTGTTGCAGGTCCGCGTCGTGGGACCTCCTGCTGGACGTGACAGGGACCGGATAGCCGCCGAGTTCTCCGACGCCGCCCGGGCCGTAGTATTGGCCGCCCGTGGCGCTCTTGTCGGTCGCGGCACGCAGCGTGGGGAGTGCGCCCATCGCGGCGGATTGTGCCAGGGGCAGGAAGAGGGCTTCGGCCCCAGCGCGGATGATCGTGGGAAGGTTCCGGATGAGCTCGGTGCTCGATACGCCGGGGTGGGCGGCGAATGCGTTGGTCGCCGCCCGCGCCCTCGAGAGTCGCCGCTGCAACTCGTAAGTGAACAGCAGGTTGGCGAGCTTCGATCGGCCATAGGCGGCGACGCGGTTGTAGGCGTTGTGGCAGTGGAGGTCGTTGAAGTCGATCGTGGACAGGATCCGATGACCCATGCTGCTCACCGTGACGATCCGCGAATCTTCGACGGCGAGCATGCGATCGAGAAGAAGCCCGGTGAACGCAAAGTGGCCGAGGTGGTTGGTGCCGAACTGCAACTCGAACCCGTCCGCGGTCGAACTGCGCGGTGTGTACATGACCCCCGCGTTGTTCACGAGCAGATCGATCCGGTCGGTGTTGGATCGTAGATGCTTCGCGGTCCTGCGGACGGAGTCCAAGGACGAAAGGTCCAACTCCTCGAGAGTGACCTGAGCGTTCGGGACCTCAGCCGTGATCGCGGCCATCGCGGCGTTTCCCTTGACGGTATCGCGTACGGCGAGGACGACCGTCGCTCCATGGGACGCCAGGGCCTTGGCTGTTTCCAAGCCGAGTCCCGTGTTGGCGCCGGTGATCACGGCGAGCTTGCCGCGTTGGTCCGGGATGTCGTCTTGGGTCCAGTGCTTGGCCACGAACTGCTCTCCCTCGCAGGGTCGGTCGGCGACTTGTAGCGGCAGCTTCGCGGAGCGGCAAACGCATGTTCCGGGCGCCCTCTCCAAGCAAGTGACTCCAGCCGTCAAAGCGCTGCATCGATCGCAGTGGGGCTCGCTCACGACAGCCGAGCTGCGCGAGCTGCGTCGCCTGCTCGCCAAGACGCTGTGGGGTGACGCCGCGGTGGCTGAACGACACCCCCTGGAGGCACTACCTCTCGGATAGGCGAGGCCGACGACAACGGCAGCTGGCGCACCGGGCCTGCCGCGTCGCGTCAACGCGAGGCCTATGCTGAGGGCCGCGCTCTTCGGAGTTGCGTCGCGTATGGCCGTGGCGCTAGAAACGCGAAGCGTGTAGCTCGCGTGAAGTCTGACCATTTCTGGCCATCGACCGATTAGGAGGAATCCATGTCCGTGCCCCGTTTCCTGACCAGTGTCAGCGCGCTTCTCGTCGCTGGCGTTTTCGGCCTTGCGGTAGTTGCGACGGCTGCCGTCCAAAGCAAAGACGAGCAGAAATGTACCAACACCGTGCACAAGAACGGGGCCAAGTCCTCGAAGATCGTCAACAAGGACGCGCAGAAGTGTCTGAAGAACTTCGCCAAGGGCAAGGCGTTCGATGCGGCGAATCCGGCCATCGATACGTTGGAGGAATGCCTGGTCAACGATGCCAAGGGGAAGGTGCAGAAGCAGGAGGACAAGGCCGCCGACGCGTTCGGCAAGTTCTGTAGTCCGCCGCCAGAGTTTGGTGTGACCGATGCGGGCATCGTGAATGCCGCTGCCGTGACGAGAGAAGGCGATGTCGTCCACGACGTCTTCGGGCCGGATCTCGATGCGGGCCAGATGGTCTCCAACGGCGACATCGGCGACGCTGCGGATGCTGCCAAGTGTCAGCAAAAGGTACTGAAGACGGTCTCGAAGTGTCTGCAGACGCGCGAGAAAGAGTTCTTGAAGTGTGCCAAGAGCGGTCTGAAAGATGGCAGCATTGACGATATCGGCGACCTCGAGTCGTGTTACGACGGCACGGACCCCGCGAAGATCCAGAAGAAGTGCGCGGGTATTCCTGGCCAGGGCATGCAGAAGGACGTGCAGAAATGTACCGCGACGGTCGAGGATCGGACGTTGTCGGAGATGTTCCCCGGGTGCGGGGCGGACGACGTTGCCAGCGTCACGCTTTGTCTGGACGAGGCGGCGCGCTGTCGTTTCTGCCAGTCCGCCAATGCGGCGGCGGGTGCCAACCGCGACTGCGACCTCTTTGACGACGAGCTCGCGAACGCGAGCTGTGCGGAGGCCGACCCATGTGAACCCTTGAACGCCCTGCATTGTCTCCTGCCCTATCCCTCGTCGACCTTCCTTGAGGCGGGCGCCACCTCGACCGGCTTGCAGGTCAACATCCCGGATGAGGGTCTGCCGACGGTGACGCCGCCGCTCGTCGCCGATCCGTTCAACGAGCTCGACGGTTTCAATCCGATGGGCGCGGCGATCATGCACTTCCCGCAGGGCGTCGATCCCGAGCTTTCCGGCGCCGCGCATTTGCTCGAGCCGGGCTGCTGCGGGCAGCCCGTCGGCCCGCCGTGGATCGACACACGCGCCCATACCGATCGCTCCCTCGACCCGAATAGTCCGAGCATCCTGATCAACGCGACCACTGGAGAGCATATTCTGCACTTCATCGAGCCCGACGGACGCAGCGAGGGGGATGTGTCGCAGCAGGTGCTCTTCCTGCGACCAGGGGTCAGCTTGGAGGCCGGGACGCGCTACATCGTGGCGATGCGCGATCTGAAGGCATCGAACGGTGACGACGTCGTTGCCGAGGCGCCGTTTGCCGCGCTGCGCGACGGTACGGGCACGACGAGCGTTGCCACCGAGAGCCGCCGTGCGTACTACGAGGCCGACATCTTTCCGCAGCTCATCGCGGCGAATGTTCCGCGCGAGGATCTCGTTCTCGCGTACGACTTCACGACGCAAAGCGAGAAGCAGCTGACGCGCCAGATGCTGGCCATGCGCGATCAGGGGTTGGCCTACGCTGACGCGATTCACGCCGACCCGAACGAGGTCAACTTCACGACCACCATCGTTACCGAGAATGACTGCAACGATCCCGGTGAGGTCATCTGGCGGCACGTCAACGGCACGTACGAGGCCCCGCTCTTTCTCACCGCGGTGCCGACGCTGGCGGGTGGAAACGTCCCGCAGCATTCGGTCGATCCGAACGACATCCCGGTCCAGAACGGCACCATGGATGCCAACTACGACATTACGATTCCGTGTAGTGTCCACGATCCGAATACGCCGTCGCGCCCGGTCGTGATGGGGCACGGTATTTTTGGCACCGCCGCGAGTATGGTGCTGGGCGTCCCGCAAGGGCTTGCCACCGAGGGCCCGTGGACCTACCTCGCCGGCGGCACCGAATGGCTCGGCCTCTCGAATGGCGGCGCCGGGCAGCTCTGGGTCGCGGGAAGTATTGTTGGGCTCGGCGCGAGCCAGCTCAACAACTTTGCCGCATTCCCGGATCGGCTCCGTCAGGGCATGTCCAACCAGTTGGTGCTTGGACGCATGATGAAGCTGGGTACCTTCAACCGGGACGCGGCGTTCCAGCTCGGGGGCGGTCAAGGTGTCTTTCCGGGCGCGGGCGAGGAGATGTACTACCACGGCATCAGCCTCGGCGGGATCATGGGCACGTACTTCTCGGGGCTGACGCCCGATGTCGAGCGCTTCAGCGTCGACGTGCCGGCCGCAAACTTCGGGTGCTTGTTGCAGCGTTCGACGCAGTTCTCCCTCTTCGAGTCGCTGTTGCCTCCGATCGGATTGAGTGCGGGGCTCGAGCAGGCCCTTGGCACCGGCGCGCTCATTCACGAGCTTTGGGTGTCGGCGGAGCCGGCGAGCTTGGTCCGCCACATCACGAGCGATCCGTTGCCTGGCAGCGGCGGTCCGAGCAAGCTCCTCCTCACGGTGGGTTGGCTCGACAAGCAGGTCTCGAACACGTGCACCGAGATCTTGGCGCGCACGATGGGCATTCCGAACGTCCAATCGGTGCAACAGGGTCTAGTGGGCATTCCTGATTCGGCAGGACCCGAGGACTCGGCCCTGGTGATCTACGACACCGGATTCTTCGATCTGTTCAACCCGGCGCACCAGGTGCACATCCCGGCGCTCTCGAACAAGATCCCGACGGGCGTCTGCGATCCGCACAACGGTCCACGGTCGACACCCGCGGCGAGGCTGCAGATTCTGAACTTTCTGCAGCCTGGAGGCGTAGTCACGAACTTCTGTACGGGTGCCTGCGACGCCGTCGATGTCGTCGAGTCGCCGAACTTCGTGTGCGATCCGAATAATCCGTAGTTCCGAAGCATGCCGCGCCCGCCCACGCGCCACGTAGCGTGGGCGGGCGCAGCACCGTCAGCTTTCCGGCGTACGGACTGCGCCGGTCGTCACCGTCCCTCGTAAGGTCGGGTGCGGCCGCGGAGATCCGTGAGCGGGTCCTCGGCCAGGATGAGCACAACCCTTGATCACCGCAGGGGCGCTGGGCAGCTCGCGATCTGCTCAGCGGCGGCGGCGTCGCCGGGCCGCTGACGCTGGCGAAGTGCGATCGCCCGATCGACCCTCTTGGCTTCGCAGGGGTCGGAGACGAAGCTCGCCGCGGAGCCCCGCCAGCTGCGGTACTCGGCGTTGCGTTCCACCCGGATCTCGGCAGGCGACTTGTTGGGGCCGCCGATGGGATACGTGAAGATGGAGAAGCCGAATCCCGATCCGGAAAACTTCGGAATCGAGAAGTCGACGATCGTGCGGTCGTCAGTGACGGGCGCATGGTCCGCGACCATGCTTCGCACGTCATCGTCGTCGAGCAGGAGGAACGACAGAACCCCATACGCGTTCTCGAGCCCCATCGCGGCGAGATCCTTCTGTATCATCGGGGGGCTCAGTCGCGCCTGGACGTGCGCGACATCGACGGTCAGCCTACGCGTGCTACCGACGAGCAGGATCGAGGTGGTCGACAGCTGCTGCCATACCGAGACCACGGGGAAAGCGTCGGTGAATGCACGCATCAGATGCGCGCGATCGTCCCTGGTCACTTGAATTGTCGGGATCCATTGCACGACGATGCCGTCGCTGTTCAGTCGCTGGCGGGCCAGATCGTAGAACTCGCGGGTGTAGAGGTTCACCACGCCGGCGGTGAAGATGTTTGGTGGTTCGAGGGAGATGACATCGTAGGTGCGATCCGTCCCGAGGAGATAGTTCCGTCCGTCTTCGATGATGAGATGGACGTTCGGATTGTCGAGGACGCCCTCGTTGGTCCAGAAGTACGAGGACGCTTCGCGCACGTGGGGGCTCAGTTCGACGACATCGATGCGCTCCGGAGCATGGCGTGCCAGTGCCAGAACGGAATTGCCGGATCCGTAGCAGATATGGAGCACCTGCCGCGGTGCCGGGTGCAGCAGCATCGGCAGATGCCCGAAGTAGAGATTGACAGGCAAGGTGTTCGTCCCGGCCGCACCACGGCCGTCGGAATAGATGAGGCCCCGGCTCCCGGTGTCCGTCCGTTCGACGACAGCCACCGTGTCACTCGCTCCCTCGCGATAGGACAGCACCTTGTTCTTGGCCGGGAACGGATTGATCGAGTCCAGAAAGAGGCGGTGGGAGATGCCCACGTGAATCGCAACGGCGGCCACGAGTGCCACGGGGATCGCGGCCGCCCGAAGCGGGTGGAGACCGATGCGTGCCCACACCCTTGCCGCGATCAGGAGATTCAGGGCCGCGAGGGCGACGAGCGAGTGTCGGACGCCCAGCAAGGGGATGGCGGCGAAGCCGATCAGGATCGCCCCGGCGATGTTGCCCGCGGTGTTGCTCGCGTACAGCGAGCCCACGCTGTCGCCGATGCTCCGGTGCCTCTGGTGATAGGCGGCAACGCCGAACGGGAACATTGCACCCATGAAAAAGGTGGGGGGGAGGAGTACCACACTGGCTTCGACCAGCATCGCGGCGACGGCGCTCGGGAATCCGCCGATAGCCTCGCCGCCCACCGTTGCGAGGCCGATCATGCGCAGGTGCGGGAACGCCAAGAGTCCGACCACAGTCGTCGCGGCGACGCCGACCTGGCACACCACGATACCGCGCATCGGCTCGGCGAGTGTGCCTGCGAGTCGCGAGGCCGCCGCGCTCCCGAGTGCCACCCCGAGAAGGTAGACCGAGAGCATCAGGCTGAAGGCATAGGTGCTGCTCTTCAGATGGACGAGGAGCGCGCGGGTCCACAGCACCTCGTAGCCGAGCGCGGTGAGGCCAGCGAGGAAGAAGACTCCGAGGATGAAACGCTGGTCGGGATGCCACGTGCCGGACGCTGCGACGGGCGCGGCAGGATACTCGACCGCGTGCCTGCGTCGGCGCCAGGCGATGACGGCGGCGGCGATCGCGAGGTTCAGCGCGGCGGCGACGTACAGGGAATTCCGCACGCCCACGGCGGCAAGTAGTACGAACCCGGCTAGGAAGCACCCGCTGACGGCGCCAGCAGTATTGACCGCGTACAGGATGCCGGTGCCCGTCGCCGCGTGCATGCGTGCGCGTTCGATCACGCGTGCGAGGAGGGGCAGGGTGCCACCCATGAGGAAGGTCGGGACGAGGAGCAGCAGCATGCTGAGGGCGATTCGGAATACGTTCAGTCCGGAGGGGCCGAGGTGCGAAAATGCCCAGACATAGGCCGGTTGGGTGGCCTCGAAGAGCCAAGGGGTCATCGCCGCGTAGAGGCCAATGAGCGCTTCGATGACGCCGTACGCCAGGAGCGGATCGCGCCAGCGCTGGGTCCACCGCCCGATCAGATAGGACCCCAAGCCGAGGCCGGCCATGAATGAGCAGACAACGGCGGAGATCGCGAAAATGCTCACGCCGATCACGAGCGTCAGCATTCGTGCCCAGACGACCTGATAGATCAGGCCGGCCGCGCCGGAGAGGAAGAAGAGCGCCAGCATGAGAGCGAGCTCGGCGCCCGCTTCGCGGCGGGTGCTGGCGAACGATGGCGACATGGGCGATGGCATGACGACAGACGCGTTCCACCGGCGTCCATAGCCGACCCAGAATCTGCAGTCGAACGGGGCGTAGCCGTGTCGAGGCGTGTTCGCTGTGCCGGCCAGCCGACAGTCCGCGGGTTTCGTCCCACCGTCGATCGGTGAAGAACTCTTTGCTACCTTCTGGTCCGTCGCTCGTTTCGCTCGAGCGCCTGCGAGTGCGGATGCCGCGAAGAAAGCCAGATCGTCGAACGGCGCGACCCAAGAGCCTTCCTCCGAGGCGCCCGGTGTCTCTGCACGCGCCGGCGGTGGGACTCCTGCTCGTCTTCCTCGTGCTGGGCGCCGCGTACCTCTTTGCGGTGCCGATGTTCGAAACGCCGGACGAGCCTTCGCATCTGGAATACATCGCATTCCTCAGTACGGTGGGCAGGCTGCCGATCTACGGCGCTCGTCCCGAGGTCCCCGGCGAGGGGATGCAGCCACCGCTTTCCTATGTCGTCTCTGTACCGCTCTTTCGCGCCCTGGTCGGTGCGAGCCCGATGCTGCTGGGGGAGCTGCATCGACTGAACCTCTCGATGTACGACTACGACCTCGACGCCGTCGGCTCCAACGAGTTGCTCTACCACTCGAGTTCCCGACTCCGCCCTCCCTACTACTTCACCCCGAAAGCTGAGCTCAGGTATCTGCGCCATATGCGCTGGCCCTCGCTTCTGTTCGGGGCGGTGGCGCTCGTCTGTACCTATTGGGCAGCGGTGCGCCTCTTCGCTGATCCTGCCGTTGCGATCCTCGTCGCGGGCCTGCTCGGGCTGAGTCCGCAGTTTCTCTTTCGAAGCGCGTGTGTCAGCAACGATGCGGCCGCGGCGGCGATTGGTGCCGCCATCCTCTTGGTCGTGGCGATCGCCCTGACGGATCCGGCGGGTGTCCGGCGTTCGCACTATCTCTGGGCGGCATTGTTGGCGGGCGTCGGGTTGCTTACCAAAGTCTCGCTGCTGGTGGGGGCGGCGGTCGCGATTGCGACGATCTTCTGCCTCGACCGTCGGAGCAACCGAGTGCGCGTTGCGGACGCCGGTCTCGGCGTCGTCGCGGGTTTGCTGATCGTCGCGCCGTACCTGGCGTGGAATCTGGAGCACCATGGGGATCTGATGGGCCTGGGGGTGCTCTGGCGGACGGCGGCGCAGCTTACCCCACACGAGGAGTTTGGCGGGCTCGGGGGCTACTTTGCCGGCATGTATTGGCGCTGGACGTTCGAGTCGTACTGGAGTCGATTCGGATGGCTGAACGTCTATCCGCCGAACTGGGTGTATCTCGCGTTCCATGCGTTGACGTGGCTAGGCGTGCTGGGATTCGCCCGGTCGTGGTATGCCGCACGACACCAGGACGCTCATCGGACGGCGCTGCGCCTGTATCTAGCGGCGACGATTCTCGCGACGCTTGCCATGCACATTTATCTCAACGTTCGCGTACCACAGCCACAGGGACGCCATCTCCTGCCGGTGGCGCCGGAGATCGCCTGTGTGCTCGCCATGGGGCTTGTCTCGTGGACGACGAGAATGCGGCACGGCGCGGCGTGGCGCGTGACGGCGTGTGTGCTCGGACCGCTTCTCGGCGTCGCCGTGTTCTGCCTGCTGCAAGTGATCGTCCCAGCCTATGCGCTCGGGGGTCGGCCGTGACCGACCGCGGTCACCGAATGCGCGTCGGGACCTTGATCGCGGTCTTGCTCGTGAGCCATGTGTGGATGAACGAGGCCCGCATCCCGTTCGGCAATCCCAACGTCCTCAGCCGGGTGTACTTGGCACTTGCCATGGCGGGCGACGGGATGTTCCGTATCGATCGGTGGGTGGAGGCGACTGACATCCAGGACAAGGCCCAGTACGGCGGGCACACGTATTCGGACAAGGCCCCGGGGGCGTCCTTGCTCTTGGTGCCACTAGCCGCATTGCTGCGGGTCGTGCTCGGGGAGTCCGACGTGTACCTCCTAGCGTTCTGGCTTCGTCTGCTTGGGTTGTCGTTGCCGGTCGTGGGCTTCTGGCTTGCTGCACGTGGGTATTTTGCGCACCTCACCGACGACCGGCATGCGGCGGATGCCCTGGTGGCGGCGGGCGCGCTCGGCACCGTGTTCTTCATCTACGCGACCGAGCTGTTCGCCCATGCCACGGCGGGCATGCTGCTGTTCGCGTCGTATCTGCTCGTTCGTGCGGTCGTGGTTCGACCAGAGACTTCGCGAAAGGACCTCCGCTGCTTAGCCGCTGGGGCGATCGCAGGCCTGGCCTTCACGGTCGACTATGTCGTCGTGCTGGCGGTCCCGGTGCTCTTCCTGTGGCTCGCGCGGGCAAGTGCTCGTTCGTGGCGGCACGTGTGCTTGTTCGCCGCCGCGTGCGCACTGCCGCTGGTGGGCTGGATGGCCTACAACGTGACGTGCTTCGATCATCCGTTGCGTGTCGGCTTTCACTTTCACGCCGACAGCGACTACGGGCAGCAGTACCGTAGCGGCTTCCTGGGCGTACAGCTGCCGAGCGGCGCGGATCTCTGGCTCTTGCTGTTGTCGCCCGCGCGCGGGCTGTGCTTTCTGTCGCCGATGCTCCTGCTCGCGGTTGTCGGATGGCGCCGGCAGTGGCGGAGCCGGACGGCGCGCGCCGATGCCGCGATCTCCGCAGCGATTGTCGGCGCCATCGTACTCTTCGCGGCGACGACCATAGACCCAGGAGGAGGCTGGGCCGTGTCGAGCCGGTATCTGACGGCGACGGTGCCGTTCCTGTTGATCGGCGTCGCGGGCTGGCTACGCAAGGCCGAGGCGTGGGCAGTTGCGGTCTATGCCGGGCTCGCGCTCGTCGGGCTGACGTTGGTGCCACTCGCCGCGGCGACGTTTCCGGTCTTCCCGCACGGTGTGGAGAATCCGATCTTTGAACTGGCGTGGCCGTTGCTGCGTGCGGGGTATGTGATGCCGAGCGTGGGGTCGGAGAGTCTCGGCCTCGTCGCGCTCGTGCCGTTCTTCGTGTGTTTCGCGGGCGCGGCGCTCTTCCAGCTCGACCTGGTACGGCGGCGCGCAGGCGTCGGGGCACTGGCGGCGAGTTTCGTCATCGCGATCATGATCATCACCGTACAGGCCACGATTCCGGAGCGCGCCGCGCGCGCGGGGTGGCGACGCTACGCGGTGGAGTTCGCACTCGAGGGCCTGGGGCACGACGCCGAAGCGGCGCGCTACGGTGCGACCGGTCACCTTTGACAGCGTGCGGGTCGTGTCGAGCGCCGCGTCGAGATGTCCAGAGTCGTTCGTTCCAAACAAGCGTGAATTTACGTACGTCAGGCGGTACGTCGTTTTCGATTGATATCGCGCTTCTGGGTGTGGCAGACCTTGGAGTCGAGACAGTGCCGTCCCCATCGTGGGGTGTCTTTTCGTGCTCCTCCCTCCTGCCGTTCAGCCCGCGAGGTGCCCGGGAGGACAGGTCAGCCTGCAGCACAAGGAGGAGCGAGTCATGCTGAGATACGCCCAAGCCACCGTCCTTGCCGCCGCCGTTCTGTTGATGCCGGTCGGGAGTTCGGCCGGCATCAAGGAAGTCGCTCGGTGCCAGAAGAAGTTCGCCAGTCAGGGGGCGCGGTTCGCCCAGCGCGTCATCACCGCCACACTGAAGTGCTCGGCCGAGATCGCGGAATGCCAAGTTCAGTGCGAGGAAGGAGTCTTTGGGCCCCCGTGTTCGTCGAACCCTCCGCCGTGCTGCGATCCCGATGATCGGAACTCGAACGCTACGTTCGGGGAATGTATGGATGAGGCCGACGAAGAATGCGCCAAGCAAGATGCGAAGATCGACAAGTTCGAGATCAAGAAGGTCGAGAAGATCACGACGGCCTGCTCGCCCCTTACCCTGGACGAACTGTGCGGATCGACCGGCAACGGCCTGAACTTCGAAACGTTGAACGCGGGCTGCTTGGCCCTCGATCCGAGCTACGTCTGCAGTCTGACCAATCTGGTGGAGTGCATCGGGGGACCTCTCGAGCGTCAGCTGGTCGATCAGATCAGCGCTATCCTCGATCCCCGATTGCCGTCCGCTATCGCGGCCGCGGGGTTGCAATCGTCGTTCCCGGGCGTCCCCGTTGCGCGCAAGGTCCAAGGGGACGTTGCCGCGGGCAAGGTCGACGTGTGGGCGATCTCGGGGCAGGCGGGAGCTGTCATCAAGGCGCGGGTCCTGACGCGCAACGACAACGGGAATGGTACCGCCAGCCTGGCGCCGGATCTCATCCTGTTGGGCGGCGATGCCGCCACGCCCGTAGGCGAGACCAACGTCGTCAGCTCGAGTTGTAGCGTGCCGCCGGCGTGCGGTGCGAGCTGTCCACTGGCGACCCGTACGCTGCCGTCGTCGGGGACCTTTCATTTCGCGGTCGGGGGCGTGCCGGCGCTCGCGGGTTGTCCCGGGGGAGCCTACCGGTTGGTCGTCGTGAGCCCGGATGGTGCGGTTCCGACGCTGGTGTTCGACGACATCGATCCGTAGCCTTCGGAGCCTGCGCTCGGGCACGGTTCCCCGGTTGCACGGGGACCGTGCCCGTCGCTGGGGGCCGCAAGCGTCTTGACGATGCCATCCCCGTCCGTTCTAAGCGGCGCTGCCCGCATGTCGATGGAGCGCAGAAAGAGCGAGCAGCCGCGGCAGGTAGCATCCACGACTTCTCCGTTCGTCATCTGGTTCTCGACAACCCCGTTGGCGACATGGGTCGTGAAGCATATTGCATCGCGGCTCGATCCAGTCATCTTCAGGGCGACCCGCGGTCGGCTGACGTCGATGGGGGTCCCTACGATGCCGATGCTAACACTGACCGCGCTCGGGCGGCGCTCGGGTCGGCCGCGCTCGGTTCAGCTCGCGTACGTCGCGTACGACGGCGACTACTTGGTTGCCGCAAGCGCGATGGGACAGGCGAAGCATCCCGCGTGGCGGTACAACGTCGAGGCGAACCCCCAGGTGCAGATCCAGGTTCGCGGCGAACGCTTCGCGGCCGAGGCGACAGTGCTGACCGATGCGGAAAAGCGAGATGTTTGGTCAGCGATTCGGAAGGCGATTCCGCAGATCACCGTGTACGAGGCGCGGACGGCTCGGAACATTCGCGTTGTACGTTTGCGGCGCCGCGCCGCCTAGTCAGCGGCGCGTCACGCGATGGCTTTCGCGCGTCGTTGCGTGTCATCCCGGGCCTCTTCAAAGTCGGAGCGCGGTCGGCTATCGTCGCTCGCTATGTGGATGACAGTCGCGGCGGTTTCCGGTGCGCTCGCCGTCGTGTTCGGCGCGTTCGGCGCCCATGGCTTGCGGGGCCGGGTGAGTGCCGATCAACTTGGGGCGTGGACGACGGCGACGCAGTACCACCTGCTCCATAGCGTGGTGCTCTTGGCGCTGGCGTTGTTCGCGGCCGAGGCGGGTCGATCGATGCGTCTGAGCGGGAGCCTGTTCACAGCGGGCATCGTGCTCTTCTCGGGGTCGATCTATCTGCTCGTGCTAACGGAGCAACGCTGGCTCGGGCCGGTCACGCCGCTCGGCGGGCTCTGTCTGATCGCCGGGTGGGTGTCGCTGCTCTGGTGGACGCTCGACTAATCCGGGATCACGCGGCGATCGGGATCACCCGCCGCTGACGGCGGTGGAGGTTGGTGGCGCGCCTATCCGGTGTGCCCACGGTGGTGGGTTGTCCAGATCCAGATCGTGGGGGCCGTGCGGCGTGCCGAGCTGGTTCGGGGGCCAGCTCGGTTGCCAGTCGGGCCGGAAGCCGAAGCGTCGCGAAGGGGGCGTACCGAGGACGTCGTAAACGCGATGAGTCAGCTCGAGGAGCTCGTGTTCGAGGTGCTGCCGAAAGGTTTCGAGCTCGGCGTCGGTCGCGTCCGGTGCGATCCAGTAGGGTCCCGACGCGAGGGTGATCCGCCGATTGAAGGGGAGCGGAATCTGGGCCCGATCCCACGTGGGCAGCGTGATACCCCAACGATACCGGGTGCGCACGCAGATGAGGGGCGCCTGGCAGGCGAGACCGATCGAGGGGCCACCGACTTTGAGCTTGTGTACCGGACCCCGCGAGCCATCGACCGTAAGCCCGTACATGACCCGATGGTGTGTCTCCATGTGCTCGATCAGGGTCGGGAGCACGCGGCGCTTGCGCGAGCCCGAACCGGAGCCGCCGCGCAGGATGACGAAATTACAGCGCCGCAGCATCTCCGTGATGATGTTCCCGAAATCGCTGACACTGGCCAGGGTGTGTCCGTGGAACTGTCGGTAGTTGTAGGCGACCGAAAACACTTCTTGGTGCCAGAGGAGTGCGATCACGCGATCATGACGCTCGACGGCCCCGATGATGAGCTTGGTGAGGGTGTCGCCGTCATGCCTCGACGTCACTTCTACGAGGCGCATGTAGGCCATGTAGAGACGCGGGAGGAGGATGACCATCAGCGCGATCAGTCGCCCACTGATCCAGCGGCGCAGGCGGGTTCGCCAGCGCTTCTTTCGCGGCGGTGTCGCCGCGCTCATCCCTCGACGGCCGCCACGACATAGTGCTCGCGCGGAAAGTGCACGACGATCTCGCCCGCGCGGGGATCGTGGCGTCGGACTGCAATGTGATGGGCCGAGGACGACACCAACTCTCCCTCGACGGGATCGCGCCCGAAGCTCTCGTGGACCACGGACACGCGATCGCCGGGCTTGCGTTCGTTGGGGTCGGCCGGGTCGTGCGCGGTCGGGCTCGTCGGCGTCGCCGCCTGTGCGATCGCGACGGCGTCCGCACCGCTGAGATCAGTGAACTCGCCGTGGCCGAAGGCTTCGATCCGATCCATCCAGGCTCGGAGCGCCGCGTGGGGCTCGAGGAGCATCGCGGTCTGCGGCAGGCTCCGGAGGGCGAACAATGGGTGGAAGAGGGCGAAGTCCCCGAGGCAGGCGTCGTCGCCCAGCAGGAATGGGCGGCCATGCTCCAGCTGGCGCTCGACGATCGCCAGCTTTGCTCGGAGATGGTCGCGCTTGGACGGCAGGGATTCCAGCATCTTGCCGATGTCGAAGCCGTCGTCGAACATCGTCGCGCGATCCTCGATGAACCCGTCGGGGAAGACGCTGCCGCTCGCGCCGGCCATGAGCACCGCGAGCATGAAAAGCTCCTGCTGCCAGGCGGCGAGCATCACGCCGGCGGCACGCGTTTGGGCTGGGTAGAGCGTCGGCGTGGGCTGGCGCTCCTCCAGCGCGAGGGCGATGCAATCCGTGTCGCAGTAGATGTCCGCACCGATCTGCAGAACTGGGGTCTTCCGATAGCCGCCGGTCAGCGCTGTCAGGTCGGGTTTGGGCGCCACAATCGGAATCTCCACCGACTTCCACGCCAACCCCTTGAAGCCGAGAATCCGGCGAATCTTTTCTGCGTAGGGTGAGATCCAATAGTGATGCAGGATGATGTCGGCCACGAAACTCCTCCTCGTCACGGTGCGCGTGCGGCTGCAACCATACTCTGTGCGCCGCTGTCGAGGAACCGATGGGGCAGGCAGCGTGCGTGACGCCGCGCCGCGACCGTGCGTCCGCGGGGAAGGTTACATCCGGATCACGGCCAGGCTGTCGCTGTCATGCGAACTGCCGTGTGGTCGTGCGCGAGTCGTCTACGCGGAAGTGTAAGTACCCCCCTTGCGGGTAGAGGTCCGCGGGAGTACCACTTTGAGTTGGATCTGTCTCTCCAGTAGTGGATCCGGCCCGGCGCCGCGCGCACGGCGCCGGGCCTCTCTCCTTGGCGCCAGCGACCCTTGATTGCGCTCGATTTCAATCCAAGCGCCGGGCTTTGCTAGGGGCTCCAAGTAAGTTTCTGATCCGCTCCTGCCTACGACTCCTTTGCTGCTGCTGACTACTGATGGTCCGGGGCACCGGCGCGCCCCGTTACGGTCGCGCCGGTGCTCCCTCTCCGCGCCGGACCCTCCCGCGAATGCCCCCCCACTCCAAGGGGTACGCGGGCGGCGGGACGGAGATTTCGAGATCTTCGCTGTGGTCCCTTCTAGCGGGTCTGAATGAAATAAACAAGACTTGTTTGGTTGTCAAATGGAAACTGATTGGTCTATTCTGGGCGTGCCATGAAACGCCGGGACACCGTACTCAAGGGAATCAAGGAGCTTTTCTATGAGACCCGGGTACTTAGTGGCCGCGAATACACGATCAAGCGCTTCGCCAAGGAGGTGCTCGAGGGCGCGGTCGACCCCGTCATGCTCGGATACATCGAGAAGGGCACGCGATTCCCGAACGAGGCCTTGGTTCGTCGGCTCGCGGCTGTGCGCGATGAGCCAGCCCCGCCGTTACTCGCGGTCCTGTATCGCGATCGAATGTTGCACGCCTTCGGGAGGGAGTTGCGTCGGGCGCTCCACGACCCGAAAGCGGTCGAAGGCATTGCGGATGCCGATCTCGCCGTGCAGGTGAGTCGGGCAGTGGCCGCGCTCCCCGATGATGGCAGTTGGGTGCCGGCGCGTACGTGGCGCGCTCGCATCGCTGGAGCCCTGCGCGACAAATCGCGTGGCTCCGACGTGACGCGCGTCGTGGACATCCTACGTGAGCGGAACCTGGTCGAGCAGGAGAAGGGGCGCGTACGCCGCGTGGCGCGGCACTACGTCGCGGCAACGCCGGAAGAGCGCCGCGCGTTGGCAATGGAATTCGCCGCGATATTTTCAAAGGCATTGCTGGACAAAGTCGCGTTGCCGGACACCTCCGATACGACGTTCCTGCGCAATCACTTCCTGCACATCGATCGGGCCCGTCTGCCCGAGTTCTACGTCCGACTCGAGGAAGCCGCGCGCGGGCTGGCGGAGGAGTTCGCCGACGACGCGGGCGCTGGCACGGACTTTCTCAACATTCTATTGGTCGGCACACCGGTCTGAGGGAATCGAGCAATGAACGTCGACATGCGAGCCGCACGCGCGAAACTGGCCACCGCCCTGATGATTGCGGTCTGCTGGGCTATCGCCGGATGTGGTGGCAGCGGTTCGAGCGGTTTCGATAGCGTGTCCCGGGCCATCGCCCAGGCCATCGACGACGAAGCCTGCGTCGCGTTTGATGGTCAAACGTTTTGTGCGTCAGGTGTCGAGGCCGAGACCACAGAGTTCGAAGGAGCGTCGGTTGTCATCAAGGCTCCCGACGCGCCGCTGCTGTGCGACGGACACACGCTAGGGGTCGCATGCGCGGCGTCGCTCGACTTTACTACTGAAGGGTTCATGCGGGTGAATAGCCTCCTGGCCGCGGTGAGCGAGAGCGAGGAGGGGCCGTGGACGCTGGTGCCCCTGGAGGCGACCGACGAGGCGATCGGCCCACGTCGCGTGACGATCTTGGTTCCCGGGCAGCTTGATGCCACCACGCCGAGTCCGTTCATTGCCGCGGTGTTGGTCTACGCGGGCGTCCCGCCAGATGTGCTGCCAGAGACCGCGCCACGTCTCGCGGACTTTGGCGTCGAGTTGGTCTACGTCAGCAGGCGGCTCGAATTGGTCCTGCCGCGGCCGGTCGTCGACGTGCGCGACCCAACGGCGGAGTAGGGCAAGCGTAGCCTTGCGCGTTTGGAGTGGGGCAGGCGCCGCCTAGCGCTTTGGAGTAGGGCAGGCCCCGCAGCCGTAGGCGCTCGACGAGCGGTTCCGCCTGCGGTCGTTAGCGTCCGACGAAATCGGCGATCCGCTCAAAGGTCCAGAACGCTGCGAGCGATCCCATGGCGTAGATCGGGATGGCGCTAGCCCACGTGGGGAGCGTCCGCAGGACGGGGGCGGCGAGTCGCGTGAAGGCGACGACACCGACGACGAACGCAAGCTGACCGAGCTCGATACCGACGTTGAAGGACACGAGGGCGAGCGGGATCGCCTCGGCCGGGAGGCCGGCATTCCGGAGCGCTCCCGCGAAACCCAGACCGTGGAGCAGGCCGAAGACGAGCGCCATGAGCCACGGTGACCGTTGCATGAGGGATGGCGACGGCGTGGCCCCGCGTGCGAGCTCGACGGCCAGGACGTAGATGCTCGCGGCAATCAACACCTCGATCGGGCCGACGGGGAGAGGGGACAGGTCCAACGTCGCGAGCGCCAGGGTCATGCTGTGACCGAGCGTAAATGCGGTGACAGTCGCGATGAGCTGGCGCGGGCCAGCGACCAGGAGCAGGAGGCCGAACACGAACAGCAGATGATCGAATCCCGTGGCGATGTGCTCGGCGCCGAGCAGCAGGAAGCGTCGGATGACGTCGATCGTACGCTCGTCTGCTGGCACGGTGAAGGTCGGCTCCCGTGCCCGCAGCACGCTCTGTAACGAGCGGCCGTTGGCAAGCGTGATGCTGAGCATCACGTCCGTCGCGCGTGTGTTCAGTCCCTCGATGGCGATCTCACGCCCGACGAGACCCGTCGCCCCGCAGTCGACGGTCCACCGTGCGGTGACACTGTCGGCGGCATCCTCGGTCGTTGCGGGTCTCGTCGGTGTGCAGTCAGCAGGCAGCACAGGGCGGAGATCGACGCCAGGCAGCCGCAGGATGGGGGTCTTCCACGCGATGGCAAACATGCCGTCGGGCTGTTCGGTGATCGCGAGGAGCGAGGGCGAGAGCGGGTGGGCGAAGGCCACCGGAACGCACGTGACCAGCGCCAGTAGTGCATAGAGTGCCGGCCTACGCATCTGCCTCGGTTGCCGGTGCTACGGGCGCGGTTCGGATCTCGTAAAGGCTCCGGAGCGCCACCATCAACTCCCCGAGGTAGATCTCATGCTGCTCGGCCCGATAGCCTCGTAGCACCCGTGCTCGCACCGCGCTGAGCGGCGGGACGCGAGCGGGCGTCCGGTCGCTGATCCAGAGGATGTGCGTCCCGTACGACGATCGGACGGGGGCAGACCAAGTGCGAGTGGCCAAGGTGGTAGTGCGATCGGCGAAGGGCCGGCCGAACATCTTGGCGAGGGCCTGCGGAGACTGGTGGCGTAGCTCGTGGCCGAGCGCGAAGACGTCGCCGCCGAGCGACTCGCCGTCAGCCGGCGGCGTTCTGCCACGCCTTGCCTGCCAGGCGGTGGCGTCCTCGTCGGCCCGGGCGCCGCGTCGCTCGGTACTGAAGAAGACGTGGCGGAGGCTGATCGCGGCAGGTTGGCGGTAGCGATCAGCGTGGGCTGCCAAATGCGCTTCCAGCGCCTGGTCGAGTTCCGTTCCCGTCGGCTCCCGGGTCACGCTGGCGCGTTTCGCGAGCAGCCGCATCTTGATGACGAGGGTGCGGCGGACGACGATATCGTCGCGATGCAGGCCGATCTCGAGCCCACGCGTGAATGCCTCGGCATCGGTGCCCGCGTCGTCCCCGTAGAGAAAACGCATCTTCTCGATGACCCGCCGCTCGACCGCCGGATCTGCGCGATCGAGCCCGAGCAAGAGAGCCTCTCGATAGAGGATTTCGCGATCGGCCTCGCGGGCGAGGAGTGACTCGAGCTCGGCAGTGGTCGGGGGCTCACCTATGGTGAGCTGATGCTCTTTCCGGAGCTCGGCGATGGTACTCGCGGGGATGACGATGGGTGCCCGGACCGTGGGGCCCGGTGTGGCGCGTGGCGCGGTGCTCGGCGACGCGGCGAAGATAGCCGCCCCGATCAGTAGAAAGTGCAGCGCCGGTTGCCGCAGCACGTTGCGTCCGCGCATTCAGCGACCCGCCGCGGATCCCAGCCTCACTTCTGAGACTTCAGCTTCGATCCCTTCAGCTCCCAGAACCGACTATCAGTCTCGTCGTAGTCGCCGACCGTCAACCGCACGTCGATGCGGTGGGTGGACGCATCGGCATTCGGCAGCACAGTATTCACCGTCTGGAACTTGATCTTGGCGACGCCCTTCGAGTTCACCTTCAACTGCACCAGCTTGACGTCGTCGATCAGACCGTCGGAATCCTTGTACTTGTAGCTCGTGCCCGGCTTCTTTACCTCGAACGACCCGGCGGGAAGGGTGGCGGTGTAGATCTGATCGTCGTCTGTAACCGTCAGGGTGAAGTCGTTGTTCTCGACGTCGAGCTCGGGCGGAATGTCGCCGATCGTCAGTTGGAGCTTCAGCTTGTCCTTCCCGGGGTCCTTCCCGAGCTTGATGTCGCCCTTCAGACCGAAACGTTCCGGATGATAGAAGATGGGCGATGTCCAGGCGCGTTCTTGGATGCTCTTCTCGACGAAGTCGGTGCAACAGTCGGAGAATTCCGGTGGGACGACGCCGTCGCAGTCGATCCCCTGATCGTTGCAATGCCGAGTGCTCCAGCGGCAGACAGGATTCTCGAGGACGCGCGCATAGTAGAAGGCACGCTGCTCGGGCTTGAATTTGGGGTCCTTCCAGACCGTGCAGAGGGTATCGAAGCCAGTGCCGCTCGGGATGCAGGTGTCGAGGTCCACGGTCGCGCCGTTGTCCGGATCGCCAGCGACGTCGTAGACGCGTTCCTGCGTGTCGCCGTTCTCGTCAACCCAGCCTTTGACGATCTGCACGCGCTGGAGTTGCGTACTCGGCTCGCCGTTGCCGCCGGGATCTTTCATTGCGAGGACAGCGAAGCGCGGGCTCTTCTTCTCGAGGACCGGGCCAATCGTGCCGCCCATCGGCACGCCACTGGTGTAGCCTTCCTCGATGAAATCCGGGCGGTCGCAGAGATCCTTCGGCGGTCGGCCCGCGAAGAACCGGACCATCGGACGTGTGCCGCTCGTGCCGTAGGCCTCACGCCGACGCATCGCGGCGAACAAGGCGTCACGCGAGTTCTCTTCGGCGTACAGGACCGCGAGGCCACCGCCACTGTTGGTGACGCCGCCTGGGCCGATCCGGGTCATCGGATTGGAGGGCGGCCTGTCCCGCACCCCGAGATGACCTATGGTGCCGAAGTCCTCTTCGACGGTGCCTCCAGGGGTGGCATTGTGGCTGTCGCTGGAGCCGATCAAGCCGAACTCGAACGGGTTGGCGCCGAGAAGGTTGTGCTGGCGAAGACCTTCCTTGAGAGCCTGACGGGTGAAGTTGACCGCAGGTAGATTGGGATCGGGCGCTGCTGGGGCGAAGAGATTCACGCGCTTCAACTGCTCGAAGCCGCAGAGCTCGTCGTTCGGCGACGTGCGCGGATCACACTCGGAACTCCCTTTGTGCTGGTAGATCTCGACTAGAGTCTCATGCGTGGCTCGTCGGGTCGCGCCCGCCTTGGTGAGGGGGCTGCCGTCGCCGTTGGCCGGGTCGAACATCAGTCCGCCGCTGACGTTTGAATTGTGAGGGATCGAGACGAAATCGCAGTTGCCGACGCCGACGCAGTCGTTCTCGAGTTGGGTAAAGAGGCCTTCGACCAGCGGCTCTTCATAGTAGCTGGTCGGCAGCGGTTGGACCTCCGCGTTCCGGAAGATGATGTTGCGGTGCAGGTTGAAGCCGGCGAGGTTGTTGGTCCATTCGTAGCCAACGAAGGTGGTGAAGTCGCACGCCGCCGAGCGGTCATAGAACTCTTCGGCCGCGTCCTGGATCTCCTGCCAGGCGACGGCGGCTTGCGTGAGGCAGTTGACATCGTCCACTCCGCAGAGGGGGAGACGCATCGGGGTGGGCACGACCGTACTCAGCGTGAAGGCGACAAAGATTGGTGGAAGGGGATCATCGGGCGAGCCCAGGGGCTGTGCCAGGGCGGCGCGGGTGTCGATGCAATTCTGGTGGTCGTATCCGGGGAGGCCCATCTGTAGGCACGTCCGAATCTCGCCGAGAAACTCCGCGTGTTCGGTGACAGCGGTGAAGTCCAGGCGCCGGCGGATCTGTGTGGTGCGGGTCGGCATGTCGTTCGGGTCGTAGGGGGGAAGGCCGATCGCCGACCCGAGTGCGTACATGTAGGCGTCGCGCGGGTTCGTTCGCACGCGCACGAATGCGGAGTCCCCGGACAGCGAGGTGTGGAGGTGGGTCTCGCCGAAGAAGGGTGTGCGCAGAGCCTCATAGGCCGTGCAGTCCATGCGGGTCTCGGTGCGCACCCAGTCCTGCGTTGGAAGCTCGGCGCCAACGTGCGGTGACGGTACGAGGAGAAGAGCAGCCAGCAGTCCGACGAGTCGTAGAGCGCTCATGACGCATCCTCCTAGGCAGGGCGGGTCGTGCGGACAGTATGACGCCCATCCGGTATTGACACTGATAGTGTCAAAAGCTCTGGCGGAGTGTCAAGGGATTTCGAGAGCCGATTCGGGGGCTGGACAGCCAAGGAGGGCACGCACCTGGCGCTCGATGACGCGTCGCGCGCGCACACGCGAGAGGCCGGCATGGGTGCGAACCTCTTCCCATTGGCTCCAGCTGACGACCGCGGCCAAGGCGTCAAGGACGTCTTCCGCGTCGGCGCCCACGAGCGCGTCGAGTTCGTGCGCGAAGGTACGGCGGATATCAATGCGAACACTGGCGGCGAGCGCCACGCGGCAGGCGGCGATGGCTGGCGACGAGCGCTCGTAGAATGCCGCGGCCCGGCGGACGGGGGCGATCCGCTCGTTCAGCCGTGTGTGCTCGCGGACGAACGCGGTGACACGCTTGGGCAGCGGACCGTCGGTGGGCACCGGGTGGAGGCTCTCGATGACGCGTTCGTATTGCAGCTCGGAGACACTCGCGAACAGGCTTTCCAGGTCGTCGAAGTGCCGGAACACTGCACGCACCGAGACCGCCGCTTGCTCGGCGACCTGCTTGGCGGTGGGTTGCACGATGCCAGCCTCGAGGCAGTCGAGCATGCCGCGGGCAACGGCGTGCTGGGTACGGTTCGAACGTGCCTTGCGGCCATCGAGATCGGGGAGGGCTGTTGGTGCAGCGGGCATGGCGTTGGCTATCCTAGTGCGACTCGTCGGGGTGAGTCCAGAAAGAACCGCATGGTGGCGTGTGGGCCGACCTAGTGCGCAGGTGATCCGCTGTCGTGCGGATCGATGGGATGCCGGCTCACCTCGCGTTCGAGGGCCGCGGTAAACGGATACTCGGTTTCGCGCGGGTGGAACCCGGGGCGGAGAAATCCGAGGGTTCGTCCCACGGTCCGGGCGAGATCTCGTAGGTGATCGGCGGTCCGGCCCCGTCGCCGCCAGCCGGCGGCGCGGCGTCGGATGGCGACGACCGCGGGGACGCCGAGCCCCGTCGAATGCGCGACGAGCAACGCCAACCCGATGGCGCGTTCCGCATAGCGGGCGCCACGTGCCTGCATCACGTCGAAGGCAACATGGCGGTGCGCGAGTTCCTCGGCTCCGTGCCATACGAAAAGATCGGCCAGTCCCGAGCGCACGGCCGGCTCGTGGAGTGCGGGGTCGGTGTCGAAATGACCCGCGTCGGGACCGGTGCCGTAGTAGCGCTCGAAGAAGACCGAGAAGAAAGAGTCGGCGGCATGTTCGATGGCGGCGCAAAAAGCCAGGGCGATGCCCTCCGGCAGCCGGTCGAGGTAGTGCGGAAGTCCGGCATGCAGGCGCTGGAGGCCGGGGCTGCCAGGAAAAATCTGCTCGACGACGAGTGTATTGAGGGGCGTATGCACGGTGACGTGATTCGACTCCTGCGCGAGGAACGCTTCGACGTGTGCGGTCAGGGCCGGATCGTCGATTGCGGCAGCGGCGCGACCCACGTGGCGGATCATGAAGCGCTCGCCCGCTGATGCGAAGAGCGACGCTGCGATGAGCAGCTGAAAGAAGGTTGCACCGCACACTTCGCGAACGGCATCGGCATCGAAGGTAATCACCGGACAGCGTGCCACCGGTATCGGAGCCTCGTGGGCCATCGTCTCGGGCACCGTCGATGCGGCGGGTCGTGGCGCGGCCGTGGGGTCGATGGTCGCGCGCAGGATCTCCTCGACGACGGGCTGGCAGGCACCGCAGACCATCCCGGCGCCGGTCGCCATACCGACCGCGCCAAGCGTCGCGCCGTGTTCAGTGGCGGCGCTCAAGACATCGGCGCGTGCGAGCCCGAGACAATGGCACACGCGCGAGGGATCACGAACTTCGGCGGCGCCGCCGAGGTACCCGGTTTGCGCGAACCGCTTGAGCTCCGTCGCCCCGAGCTCGGCACCGCTGAGGACGCGCGCGTACAGCGGTCCGACGTCCGGACCAATCCCGCGCACGACCACGCCGAGAAGCCGAGCGCGTCGCACTGTGCCCTGGTCTCCCCGTTCGAGGGGTGCCAGGCGGAGCTCACGCACCGCCGCGCGGTCTGGAAACCGGAAGGTGCTCGTGACCGTGTCGGCTGGCGACGCGCCGCCGCGGGCGAGAACGATGACGTCCTCGCCGAGGATCTTGGTGGAAATGACACAATCGCCGGCCGGATCCCCGCATACGGTACTGACGCTCGGTCGTCCGTCGACGTCGCCGCTATAGACGGACAATCGCCGGCCGTCGGCAAGCGCGTAGATCCGCTGCAGCGTGCCGAGAAAATCGCGAAGGGGGGGATGCGCGGCGAAGAGTTCGCGGAACAGCGTCGCTTCGATGCGCAGCACGGCGAGGTCGGTCTCGGCCATGACCGAGGCTTGGCGTGCGCGGGCCTCGATGACCCCGAGTTCTCCAAAGCACTGTCCGGGGCCGAGGCGTGCCAGCGCGCACGTGCCTCCCGGCTCGTTGCGGACCACGACGGCGATGCCATCGAGAACGAAGTAGACGGCGTCAGCGTCGGCGCCCCGTTCGAACACGGCGTCGCCCGGGCGGTACGGCACGCGAGTGACGCCGCCATGGATCTGCCGTGCCGGGTCGAGGTCGCGGAGGGCGTCGAGCGAGCGCAGCTGGCGACTGCGGAGGTTTTCGACCGCGGCTTCGTCGAACGCGGCGCGGTTGGCCGGTGCGATATGGGCGGTGAACGCCGGACGCGGAATCACCGCGCAGCGAAGCGGTTCGATGGCGCGCACGCTCGCCGTCCGGCGTCCACCTGCGGCGAGCAGGGCTTGCTCGCCGAACCACGTTCCGGGACCGAGTTCGGCGAGCGGCAGTGGCGGTCCGCTGTCGCGTTCGGCGGCGATCTGCAGTCGCCCGGCGAGCACGACGTAGAACGCGTCGGCGGTGTCTCCCTCCCGGACGACCAATGCGCCCGATGGGTAGGTTTCGACGTGCGCGGCGCGAAGAGTGTCGGCACGCTCCAGTGGATCGAGACGGGCCAGCACCGGAACGGCCGAAGCCGCGCGCACGTCTTCAGCGCTCAGGGGCTGCGAGGGGTCGCGGGGATCCGGGCTACCTGTCATGGCCGGGGCTGAGTGTAGAAGAGTTGCCCGTGCGGGTCACTCGCTCATGACGCTCTGCATCGTAGGCGAGTGAGCGCCGGCCATTGGCGGTTCGCTCGGGCGGGAAGAGCCGCGCAAATAGGCGATCGAGTGGGCCGCCCCGGAACTGACGAAACCACCATTTACGCACACAGACCTCGCCCACCAGCAGGAGTCCAATCAGCACATAGGCGAGGACTCCCGTGTAGAGGGTCCACCATTCGTGGGGAGCGAGCACGGCGAGCGCGACGACGGTGGCGGCGTTGCCGACGAAGAAGACGCACCAGACGATCGTCATCCGGCGGCAGTAGGGGAGCGTGAAGTCTGGCAGATCGTGGTCCACCATCCGGGCGAAGCGCTCGACCATGGGTGGACCTCGACGCAGGGTCCAGGCGAAGACGCCGCACAGATACAGGCTGATGACCGCCGGCAGAAGACGGGGCATCGTATGGTTGCTGAGCCAAGGAAGAACGAAGGGGTATGCCAGCGAGAGCAGTATCAGGAGAGCGCCAGTGCGGCGCTCCGAAGGCAGACTCCGCGGTGCTCGCGTCACGTCGGCCCCGAGAATGTCACCTCGCGGTCCGAATTGCACGGATGTTACGGCTGCGGGTACTTGGCCTGATACCGGCCGACGAAGATCACTTGCTCGCCGAAGCCGTTTACCCAGGAGTAGGTCAACGTGCCCTTGTCTTTCGAGAACTCGTCACGCGGTGTCTCGCCGCGCCCTTTCATGACCCCTTCGGCAACCCCGTCGACCTGGCCGCCGGACTCCCCGCCGCTGAACAGGTAGCGTGGCTTGACGATGGTCTTTTTCTCTTGGCGATTCTCGCGGCCCGTGAACGTGAGCACACCGCCAGGAGCGTCGGCAAAGATCGCGCAGTCGGGGGTGTCCAGGAGTTGAAACGTCTTGATGCCGCAGGTGGACGCGTCGAGCGTGTGTCCCTCGCTGTTCTTGCACTTGACCTTGCTTTCCTCGCCGTCCACGTACCGCCGACCGGTGATCTGCACAGGGCCGATGAGCGTCTCCATGGGATCCATGATGCAGGGATCGGCGGCCGCCGGGGCGGGTAGTCCAAACACTACGGAGGTGAGAACGACAAAGGGCAGGCGCCAGTGCGAGCTGAGGGGTGTCCTGGATGTCATGGGGCGACGGTCTCCTTCGAAGGAACTGACCCGAGAAGCAGACCACGATCGCCCACGGAGTGTCAACGTGGGGTCGTGTGGGGCCCGTGGCCTTGCGGTGTTACCCGGTGGCCCGTGGTGTGGCGTTTGCCGCGCGCCCATGGTCGAGGAATCGAAGCATCACCTCTGCAAGCCGTTCGGGCTGATCCTCGGATACGAACGTGTACGAATCATCGATGAGCTCGAGGGTCGCGTTCGGGAACAGCGCGGCGAGTCGCTCGGCGTGCGCGACGGGAAAAAAGCGATCCTCCCGGGCCCAGGCGAGAAGCACCGGTGCGGTGAAGTTCCCGAGCTTCTCGGCCGCGCGAAGGGTGAACCGGGGGTGGATGCTCCGCATGACCTTCGCGCAGTCGCGCCGGACGTCGAGATCGTCGACGATCGGCCGCAGGTAGCCGTCCTCGAACGGCTGATCGATCGGACGCTTGGCCAACCAACCGAACGCGAGTGGCAGCCGCCGCAAGGGGCGAAACTGGAGCGCACGCGCGATCAACCCGAGAAGGCTCGGCACGCGCGCCATTGCCAGCAGCGGAGCGAAGAGCGCAGGCAGAAAGTTGTCGAACGCGTCGCAGGACGTCAGCACGAGCGCCCCGACCCGCTCGGGGTACTCGGTGATGGTGATCTGCGAGAGCGCGCCCCCGGTGTCGTTGGCGACGAGGACGACGTCCTCGAGATCGAGGGCTTCGAGAAAATCGGCGATCAAGCGGGCCAGCCCAGGCACGGTGAGATCCGCATCGGGCTCGAGCGCCAGACCATGGGATCCGAGGGGGAGGTCGGGGACGATGCATCGGTGGTTGGCCGCGATCGCGGGTACGACCTTACGCCAGAGATCGCCGTTCACGAGTAGGCCGTGGATGAAGACGATTGCGCGCCCGCTACCGCGTTCACGGTAGCGAAGCGTGCCTTGGGGAAGCCGAACCTCTTTGGTCTCGCCGAGCGCCGGTGATGTAGACATGCCTGACGGTCATTCAACTTTCGTGCCGTTGGCGGTTTCGCAGTAGGCCGCCACGTTGGGGAGGGCGATGCTGGTGGGCCGTAGCACCCTCGCTACGGGATGATGCGCGCGTGCAACGCGCGCTCAGCCGTAGGCGCGGTGGTCGCGGAGCAGGAGGAACGGTTTCTCGACGAGATAGTGGAGGGCGGCGGCCGTTCCGATCGATGCCGCCAGGTACGGGGGGAAGAACAGCGCCAGCTGGACGGCGCGTGGGGTCGTGGTGGTGTCGATCATGCTGGCCACGGCTACTTCCACGGCCGGAATGACGGCGTAGTGGGTCAAGTAGAGCGCGTACGAGAGCTTCGAGATCACAAAGAGCCCATGCCGGCTGAGCCCACGTTGTGGGCCGCCCCCGAGGGCAACGGCGAGCACGATGGCACCCATCGCCAGGGCGAGGACGGCTTGGAGGAACACGGCGTCGAAGAGGTCGATCTGGTTGAGGAGCGGCCGCACACCCAGCAGACCGCCCACCACCGCGGCGCCACTCCAGAACAGGCCGGTGGTGATCGCCGGACGCTGGAGTGCCGGGAGTCGCGCCCGGTCGCGGTAGAGGAGTGCGCACAATGTGCCGACAGCGAGCCCATCGAAGCTGGCATGAAACGGGCTGCGGAACAGCATGAAGAAGCCCTCGTAGTCGAGCCGAGGGGGGCTTCCGAGCCAGGTGAGGGCGCGCAGGAGCATCGGGCAGAACGCCAGCACCGCCAACACGCCGTACCGGATCGAGCGGCGGCGACAGGCCAGCACTCCCATCAGGAGCAGTGGCGCCACCAGGTAGAATTTCTCCTCCACTCCGAGCGACCAGAACACGACGACGATGTCGGCCGGGAGATAGTCCTGCATGAACAGGAGATGGTACCCGACGCGCTCCCCCAAGCGCTCGGGCGCGACCGGGTAGTAGGGGACCGCGCCCGCGGCCACCAGGAGCAGGACGGTGTAGTAGGCCGGGGCGATCCGAAAGAGGCGACGGCGTACGTAGTCCAGGAGGCGCCGTCGATCGAATCTCCCCGCGTAGCGTTGGCAGATATGGTGCGTGATGAGAAAGCCACTCAGCACGAAGAAGAGATCGACGCCCATCCACCCGTTGATCATCGGCGTGGCCAGGTCCCAGGTCCCCAGCGGAAGGAGAGGCGCTACGTGGGGATGGAAGGGGCGGGCGGCGTGGCGTAGCAGGACGAGGACAATGGCGCACGCGCGCAGTCCATCGAGTGCGGGGAGCGCACTCGGTGGGCGGGTCATCTGGAAATAGCGGGCGCTCGCCGCGAGGCGCGCGCCCGAGTCGCGGAGTCGCAGGGTTGCGACCGTCATGTGGTCAGGTCCCGAGGCCGAGCGTCCGTTGCAGCGGCCGGCTTCGCACCTTCCAGATCAGTCCGTCGACGAGATAGTGATGGAAGTTGATCGTCTGCGACACGATGATCGCTACCGCGAGCGACGGGACCAGGCTCCGGATGGCGCCGTACATGAGCACCGTCACCCCAAGGCAGACAAGAACGTAGCGGACGACGTTCTCCGGTTGGCTGAGGCGCGACAGCAGCGGTGCGGCGGGATCGACGCCGCTCTGAAAGCGGTTGTGGTTGTAGAGCCACACGATCAGCAGGTACTGCAGGTTGTGCCAGATGTTGACGACCAGCCAACCGACGGTGAGATCCTCGATGACGAGGTAGCCGAGGCTGAACACCGTGACGTGCGACATGACGTAGAGCGTGTGGGCCGTCGCGAGTTCGCCACGCTGCCAGGCCGCGACGCGGGTCACGAACCACGATCCCAGCGTCACGATCGTGGCGAATGCTACTACAGTTACGACCACCTCGGGCACGGGAACTACCGTCAGCGGGCCGCCGAGAAAGCTGCCTGGGTCTTGGTGGGAGCGATGCAGGATGCCCCAGAGCGGTAGCAGGTAGAAGCCCGCCTGGTAGAGGCGAGGGTCGTCGCCGATCCCACTGGCGCCGGCCTTGCGGCGATAGATCTGCGCGACGCCCCAGCTCTGCCGCGTGTAGTGCCACCATTGCCAATAGAGATAGACGCTGGTGAGGGTCCAGATGCCGACGCCGTACGCCAGGGCGACGACCGCGCCGAGCAGGGCGAGGGGGACCCAGGTGAGCAGGCTCCAGTGCATCCGGGCGCTGGCGCGATCGAAACACAGACGGGTGTAGGTCGCGATGACGTGGTGGTAGCCGAGCAGCCAGATGTCGGCGAACAAGACGGGCATGAAGAGCCCCGGCGATGCGAGCACGATCGCGCCCGTACCGAGCGCGATCAGGGCGGCGCCGACGATGAGGGAAAGATCGAACGAGCGGTCGCGAATCCAACCGGCCGGAGCGGGCGCCAGCGGTAGCACGGCGGCGTTCACAGGCATCATGGCGTCAAAATGAAGCAAGAAGCGCACCTGGATGCGGGGCCGCATGCGAATCCGCGCGTCAGTGCTGGCGGTAGCGAGGAGGTCCTGGAATACTGACGCCATGGTCTCGCTCGGGTGTGCAGCGGTATTCTTCGTTGGCATTCACGTCGTGATTTCGGGGACGGGCGTTCGACGCGTGCTCGCGGCTCGACTCGGCGAGGCCGGGTTCCAAGGCGCATTCTCGCTGGCGTCTCTCGGGGGCATCGTGTGGCTGTGCATGGCCTACGGGAGGGCGCCCACGATCGAGATCTGGGGGCCGCTCGATGGATTCCGACCCGTCGCGCTTGGGTTGATGCTCGTCGCGGCGCTCTTGGCCGTGATCGGCCTGACGACACCGAGTCCGACGGCCGCCGGTGGCGAGCGACAGCTTGACGCCGACGAGCCCGCCACCGGTATTCTTCGCATCAGTCGACACCCGTTCCTGTGGGGGGTCGTGATCTGGGCCTCCACGCACGTGGTTTTGAACGGCGATGCGGCGTCCCTCGTGTTGTTCAGCGCCCTGCTTGCGCTAGCGCTCGTTGGCCCGCGGTCCATCGATGCCAAGCGCCGGGCACGCTTCGGCGACAAGTGGGACCGCTTCGCGTCGGTGACCTCGAACGTGCCATTCGCGGCGATCGTTGCCGGAAAAAATCAACTACGTGTGGGCGAACTCGGGGCGTGGCGGATCGCGCTTGCCATTGCAGTGTATGTCGGCGTCCTCGGGGCGCACGCCTGGTTGTTCGGCGCGTCACCCTTTCCGTTGTAAGGCCGCGCGTCGCCCGGCGTGTTACGGCTCGTGGGTGGCGGTGGGGGCAGCCGGTCGCTTCGCGAGCCAGGCGAGGAGGGCCTCGACCACGTCGACGTTTGGCAGCCGCCGGCGTGCGTGCGTGGGCGCCTCGGCGCTGCCGACACGAAAGGTGATGCCGAGCCCGGCCAGGACGCGGAAGGCGTCCTCGTCGGTTTGATCGTCGCCGATGTAGATCACGCGGACTGATTCGGACCAGGCGGGACCGTACAGTGCGCGCACGATGTGCAGCACGGCTTGGCCCTTGTCCCAGCCGATGGGTGGGCGGGCTTCGACCGCCTTGTGGGCGTTGCGCGCTTGGAATCCGGCTTCGGTGATGATCGCGTGTGCCTGTTCCGCCAATCGGCCCTGCTTGGACCCGTCCACGGCGCGATAGTGGAATGTGAGCGTGGCCCCCTTCTGCTCAGTCCAGGCACCGGACACTGCAAGATCGGCGAGCTCTTCGGCGAGGGCCACGGTGCGGGCCTTGTAGTGATCGAGGTCCTGGTGCCGGAAGCGGGGCAGATCCGGGCCCATGAGTTCGAGGCCGTGGTTGCCGGCGTAGATGATGGCGTCGTCTCCCACGAGCGCCGCGACGTCATCGAGGGCGCGTCCACTGACGATGGCGACGTCGGTGTCCGGGCGTCCCACCAGCGTGTGCACGACGTTCCGCATCGACGGCGTGAGCGTGGCCTTCGACGGATGATCGACCAACGGGGTGAGCGTGCCATCGTAGTCGAGAAACAAGGCGACCGGATGATCCGTGACGAAGCGACCGAGCCAGGCGTCGAAGTCGGCGTCGGTCGGCGGACGGAGGCCCACATGAGCCGAAAGCGCCGCGGCAAGAAATCCGTCGACCCAGGCGTCGAGATCGTTCAACCGCTCGCGGCGGCGGAGCGCGGTCAACCGTGAGGCGCGTTCCGCTTCGTTCATCGTGAGCGCGCGATGGATGGCCTCCGCCGTGCCATCGACGTTGTGGGGGTTGACCTGCAGCGCCTCGTACATGGTTTCGGCCACGCCAGCGAGGCGTGACAGCACCAGGACACCGGGCTCGTCGACCTGGCTCGCGATGAACTCCTTGGCGACCAGGTTCATCCCGTCGCGCAGCGGCGTGATCAAGGCGACATCCGCATCGCGGTACAGGCCCGCGAGTCGATCTTGCGAGAGGCTTCGGTACAGATAGCGAATGGGCGACCACTGCGAGGTCGCGAACCGCCCGTTGACGCGGCCGATCAGTCCGTCGATTTCGCGTTTCAGTTGGCGGTACTCGGCGACCTGAAACCGACTCGGGACGGCGATCTGCAGAAAGACCACCTTCTCGCGGTGCTCGGGGTGGAGCTCGAGCAGGCGCTCCAGGGCATAAATCCGTTCGGGGATGCCCTTGGTGTAGTCCAGGCGATCGACGCCGAGCACGATCCGCTCGGTCGGGTCCGCTGACGGAGGGGCCGCGCGCGCCGCGCGCTCGAAGTACTCGAAATCGATGCCGATCGGAAAGGTGCCGACCTGTACGGTACGATCGCCATGCTCGATCAACATGGCTTCGTGGTCGACGCGTGCCCCGAGCACGCGCTCGACGCAATCGAGAAAGTTCTTGGCGTAGCCGGCAACGTGAAAGCCGATGAGATCGCTCGCCAAGACTCCCCGGAGCAACTCGCGATCCCACGGCAGCAAGCGAAAGAGGTCGTAGGGCGGAAAAGGGATGTGCAGAAAGAAGGCGACCCGTGTTTCCTGCTGCCGTTCGGCGAGCAGCTGCGGCGTGAGCATGAGATGGTAGTCGTGGATCCACACGAGGTCGGCTTCGCCGGCCACTTCAGCGGTGGCGTTCGCGAAATGCTCGTTCGCGCATTGGAACATCTGCCATTCCTTGCGGTCGTAGCGGGCCTGCCCGGGGAGCGAGTGAAAGAGCGGCCAGAGCGTGCGATTCGAGAAGCCGTGGTAGTAGCCGGCGATCTCTTTCTCGGTCAGGCGGACGGGCCGGATGTCGTAGGGGCCTTCGTCGGTCCACAACGTTTCATCCTGGCGGAGCTCGGTGCCCGGCCACCCGATCCAGGTTCCACCGCGTCGCTTGAGCACGGGCTCGAGCGCGGAGACGAGTCCCCCGGGCGAGCGCCGCGCCTCCAGCCCCTTCGGCCCCCGATGCACCGTCACGGGAAGACGATTGCTGACGACGATGACTGGTCGGTCTTCGGCGGACTTCTCCCCCGTCGTCCGGGCCCGATCCTTCTGGGTTTGGGTCTTGGTGCGCGTCTTCACGAGTGCCCGACTAGCCCCACACGGCCCCTACCGGCGTGAAGGGAGTCAACTGTGCCGGAATCGTCTCGAACGCGCAACGGCCGCCCGGCTGCTTGCAGGCGTGGTATACGGCGAGCATGCGCTATCAAGACTACTCGTGTCTTCGTATCGGAGTGGAGGGCGGTATCGCCCGCGTGACTATCGACCATCCACCCATCAACCTCTTCGATCTGGCGCTGCTCGGCGACATGGCACGCTTCGGTGAGGAAGTGGAGTCGGATCCCGACGTGCGCGTCGTCGTGTTCGACAGTGCGAATCCCGACTTCTTCATCGCGCACGCCGACGTCGAGCTGATCCAGCAGCTTCCCGAGACGGTGCCGCCGAAGGCGCAGACCCTGGGGTTCTTCCACGCGATCGTCGACCGCTTTCGGACGATGTCGACGATCAGCATCGCGCAGATCGAGGGACGCGCGCGCGGTGGCGGTAGCGAGTTCCTGCTGTCGCTCGATATGCGCTTCGGCGCCCTGGGACGCGCCGTGCTGTCGCAACCCGAGGTTGCGCTGGGGATCATTCCGGGCGGCAGTGGAACGCAGCGCTTGCCGCGGCTGATCGGACGGGGCAGGGCACTCGAGGTCGTCCTCGGCTGCGAGGACTTCCCGGCAGATCTTGCCGAGCGCTATGGGTATCTCAATCGGGCGCTTCCACCCGACGAGCTGGCGCCGTTCGTCGACCGTCTCGCGCGCCGAATCGCGTCGTTTCCTGGCGAGGCCCTCCGATTTGCCAAGGCATCGGTCAATGCCGCTGAGCTACCGACGTTCGAGGGGCTGCTGGAGGAAGCGCACCTCTTCAACCGCGCAGTGGCTACTCCAGAGGCCCGCAGGCGCATGCAGCGCTTCCTCGAGCTCGGGGGCCAGACCCCGGAACGTGAGCGAGAGATCGCGTCCTTGATCGACGAGGTCGCCAAGGGCTGATCGGCGGGGCCGGGGCGCGATTCTGAGCCCCCCGGGGCGGTGCCCGCTCGCCATGGCAAACGCCATGCGATCTGGCCCGGAAGTTCGCGCGACATCTGGCCTTGTCCATGCCGGAGCAACTGAGGTAAGCTGTGACGCTGGAAGAGCCGAAGCGGCCCGCATCCCTGCATGCACGCGCGCATGAGTCGTGCGTTTGTGCTGCAGCCGCGCCTGCAAATCGGCTTCTGAAGGACCAATGCGAGCGACCCCCAACCTCCTGAAAAATAGAGGCTTCTTGCCTTCCCGTGCCGTGACCGTTCGGTGGCATCCTTCTTGTTGTTCCGGACCGTCACACGGGAACCAAAACGGGAACCGGATTAGTTGTAAGGAGGCCCCATGCGTCGCCTGACTCTTGCCTTGATCGCCATCGTTGCCACGCTCGGTATCGCCGAGTTCGGCCACGCCTGCTCCTCACTCGGTAGCAGCGTGAACATTGAAACCTTCGAGTGCGGGCCATGCCCCGACGATCCCGACCAGCAAGGGACACAGATTCCCATTTTCGTGGTCAAGGGGCAGCTCCAGCTGAGCAATCGTCGAGCGGCTCCGACGCTCGGGAGCATCGTCGTCGAACTGCAGAAGAAGATCGATCGTCGCTACACGCCGATTGCCCGGCAGGTGCTGAACGAGATGGGCGATCCGATGGTCCATACGTGCGTGGACAGCTTCTCGCAGTTTCCCATGAGTGGGCGCCTCGTGCTGACCAACGATGTGGGCCAGGAACTGACCTTTACCGACGTTAAGAACCTACCCGAGGGTAGGGTGACGCTGCGCTACCTGGCGACGTTTGCCGGGATCACCAATCTCGATCTCGGTGAGCGCGTGCGGATCCGGGTCTACACGACCGCTATCGGGGTGCATGCATCCCGTCTCTGCAGCGTCGACGCCGATGGCGACGGTGCGAACGACGCGGACGTGAAGACACTGCGCTTCCAGCGCACGATTCGGGTGCCCGCGATCGCGACGTTGCTGACCCCACCTTCGACCTGATTTCGACCACCCCCCCGGGCTGCGCGTTGCGGGTATCCGGCCTCGCTATCGTAGCCTTTACCTTCGAGGCGCCGCGTTCTCCGACCTGGAGGACGCGGCGTTTCTGCTTCTGGTGCTTTCATTGCTCCGTTGGGAAGGGGCGGTGTAGAAGGGGTTGTGCCCGTCACCCACCTTCGCGACGAGCTCGTGCGCCGCGAGGCCGCCACGCTCGCCCCGTATGCCACGCGAAGCACCGATACGCGCGGGAGGGTCCATCCAGAGGCGGAGCATGCCTTTCGGCTGCCGTTTCAGCGCGACCGGGACCGGATCATCCATAGTTCGGCCTTCCGGCGGCTGGAATACAAGACGCAGGTGTTCGTGAACCATGAGGGGGACTACTACCGCACCCGCCTCACCCACTCGATCGAGGCGGCACAGGTGACCCGCACTCTCTGCCGTGCGCTCGGGCTGAACGAAGATCTCGGCGAGACGATCGCGCTGTCCCACGATCTCGGTCATACGCCATTCGGGCATGCCGGCGAGCGTGTGCTGAACGACTTGATGAAGCCGTACGGGGGATTCGAGCACAACGCGCAGAGCCTTCGCATCGTCGACCTGCTCGAGGAGCGCTACCCGGCATTCCCGGGACTCAACCTGTCGTGGGAAGTGCGAGAGGGGATCGTCAAGCATTCCTCGGAATACGACCGTCCACTCGTTCAGGAGTTCGAGCCCGATGTGCGCCCGGTTCTCGAGGCGCAGCTCGTCGATTACGCCGACGAGATTGCCTACAACGCGCACGATGTCGACGACGGTCTGAAGTCGGCCATGCTGGACGAGGAAGAACTCGCCGAGGTCCGACTATGGGCCGAGGCGCGCGATGCCGTGCGGCGCGAACACGGCGATGCGCCACTCAGTGTGCAGTGGTATCAAGCGGTGCGACGAATGATCGACCGTCTCGTGACCGACATGATCGCGACCGTCCACCAGCGGGTCGAGGAGTACGGCGTCCGGAGTCTGGCTGACGTGCGCGCCTGTCCGATCCGACTCGCGGGCTTCAGCGACGAGGTGGCCAAGCAGAATCGCGCGCTCAAGCGCGTCCTCTTCGACCGCTTGTATCGGCATTACCGGGTCACCCGGATGGGGATGAAAGCACGCAAGATCATGACCGATCTCTTCGAGACCTACATGGCCGAGGCGCAGCAGCTCCCGCCGCACGTGCACGCCCGCATTGCGACGGGCGAGCCGACGGCGCGCGTCATCGCCGACTACATCGCCGGCATGACCGATCGGTTCGCGCTCGACGAGTACAAGAAGCTGTTCGACCCCTACGAGCGAGTCTGAGCATGAAGAAGGTCCTGGATCTGCTCCTCCACCTCGACGACCACAAGCATGATGCCTTGGGGCATGTCTTTCTCGATCCTGGCGACGAACAGGAGACGTATCGACGGTTGCGTGAGTACCTCGGTCCGAAGGTTGTCGTGAAGGCGGCCGAAGTCGACGGCCCACGGCTGCGCGTGCGCGTCGAGTTGCCCGACTTCCAAACCGAGAGCGACAATCTCGTCCGGCTGGCGCGCGAGTTGACCGCCAGCAAGCGGCCCCATGCCGCGGTCGATCAGCTGCGCGAGGCGCTCAAGATCTTCCAGCTGAATGGCGCCGCGCTGAAGGGACTCGGGCGTGCCAGCTACGAGCAGGCCGAGTTCGGCGAGGCGACGACGTTCTTCATCCGAGCCAACGAGATTCTGCGCGAAGACGGCGAGGCGCTGCGTGCGCTCGGCGCCATCGCGTTGCAGGAAGGGCGCGAGGCGAGCGCGCTCGCCTACTACCAGCGTGCCGTGCAGGCGAATCCTGACGATGAGATCGCGGCCGAGGCGCTGCTCGCGCTGCGGGATCAGATCGCGCGCCGTTTCGACACCGAGCCGTCTACGACGCCGGGGCGGACGACGAAGCCGCCATCGCGCCCCCGCGGACGCTGAGGCGCTCGGAACCAGAGGGGGTGCCATGAGCTACCGCGTCGTGCAGTGGGCCACCGGCAATCTCGGTCGGGCCGCGATCGAGGGCATCGTTTCCCATCCCGAGCTCGAGCTTGCGGGTGTCTGGGTCAGTAGCGCCGCCAAGATCGGGCAGGACGCCGGCGAGATCTGCGGCATCGGTCCGATCGGCGTGAGGACCACCGGTGACATCGAAGCCGTCCTCCAGCTTCGGCCCGACTGTGTCGTGTACGCGCCGCTCATCGCTACCGAGGACGAGGTCGTGCGGCTCCTGACCGCCGGTGTGAACGTCGTGACGCCGCTCAACTGGTTCTATCCAAACCATCTCGAGGTTGCCCGTCTGGAGGAGGCCTGTCGGGCAGGAGACAGCACCCTGCACGGCACGGGCATCCATCCGGGAGGTATGACCGAGCAAATCCCGCTCATGCTGTCGGCATACTCACGGGCGATCACGCACGTGCGCTCCGAAGAGTATTCGGACATTCGTACGTACGGCGCCGTGGACGTCATTCGAGACATCATGCTCTTCGGGCGGACGCCGGAGGAAGCAAAGACCAGCCCCATGGTGCACTTCCTGAGCATCGGATTTGGTCAATCGATCGACATGATCGCCGACGCGCTCGCCGTGACCCTCGATGCGGAGAAGATCGTGACACATGAAGTGTCCGCCGCCACCGCGCCCATCGACTCTCCGATCGGGACGATCGCGCCCGGGCACGTCGCCGGCCAGCGCTTCACCTGGCAGGGCGCCGTGCAAGGGCAGCCCATCATCACGGCGCGCGTGAACTGGCTGATGGGTGACGAGCACCTCGACAAGCCGTGGACACTCGGCCCCGACGGCGGCTGCTACGAGCTCGAGATCACCGGCGATCCGCCCGTGCGGATGCGGATCGACGGCATCCATCCCGACCGTTCGATGACCATCGACGAGGCCGTCAAGCGCAATCCCGGTATGGTAGCCACGGCAATGCATTGCGTGAGTTCGGTCCCGTACGTGTGTCAGGCGCCGGCGGGTATTCGAACGTATCTCGATCTACCGCTGATCGCTGGTAGGGCGGCGCGGGGAGCGCACTAGTCGGTCGTGGTAGGCGGTAGCGGGAGGCGCTGCCGGTAGCTCCCTCACGTCGGTGAGCGGTCCGACCTCCGCGCTGGCAGGGGGACAGGATACCGGTCGCGGCCCGTACCGGGCTCCGATATCCCGAAGTTAACATAATCCCGCTTATCGGACATTGGCCTGTAGGCCCAAAGTGGAGATGTGTGGAGATGTTCGGCATCACTCGATCTAGTTCTTGAGCCCGAGCATGGTGGCGCAGGTTCCCGCAACCTCGGCGATCTTCAGGTTGTCGAGCGCGCCGTCGCCCGCGACGCCGTCGATGCACTTGTCGAGCGTGACTGCCCGGGCGCGGATCTCGACGCCAGAAAGACCGCTCGTATTGTGGCGAACCAGTGCCCGCGCGAGCGCGCTCTGCGCGGCTCCGGACGCTGCCCGCCAACGATCGAGGTTCTCGTCAGGACTCACGGCGAAGGCGATCGAGTGGGAGGCCGCGAGCAGGAACAGTACGGCTCCGGAGCGCACGGGGATTCTGATCATCGACAACAGCCTCCGTTCCTACGGTCCTCCATCGCGGCGGTGGCGTCTACACCTCAAAGACGTCTCGATGGGCTCGAGGAGGTGCGGGGGGCTGGGGGTGGTCGGGCGCGCTAGGAGACGCGTGGACTCTTCTACCGCGGGGGCGCCCTGCCCCGATCTCTGGGCTCATACGCTGCCTTCGTATACGAGTTGATAGTCATGACCTCGAAACCTCCGCGCCTGACAATCGGCGCAGAATGCAGAGTTCGATGTGTGGGGCTGAGTTAGCCTTGCGGCGTAGGTGCGACCGCAGGGGAGCGAGGCGCCATCTCCGGTTGCGCGCGTCGTTCACCGATCGGCGCACATGGGCCCAGGTCGTGTCCTGCGGCGCTGTCTTCGCGGCCATCAGTGCCGGGACGGCGGCGCACGCCGGGCCCGCGCAGGTGCAGCCATCGCTGGCGCCGCTCGTGGCAGCAATCAGTCCGGCGGTGGTGATGATCGAGGGGCCGGCCGGCAGCCTGGGTAGCGGCGTGATTGTGCGTGCCGACGGGCGCGTCGTGACCAACAAGCACATCGCACGCATTGCGGGCCCGCTGGTCGTGAAGACGGTTGCCGGACGATCGTGGTCGGCGCGAGTCGCGGCGGTGCATGACGATGCCGATCTGGCGTTGATCACCATCGAACCAGATGGGCCGTTGCCAATCCTTCCTCTTGGCGACTCCGCGGCCGTGCAGGTGGGTGAGTGGGTTGTGGCGATCGGCAATCCGTTCGGCCTTGGTGTCACCGTGAGTGTTGGAATCATCGGCGCGACCGGGCGCTCGCTCGGCAAGACCGGCCCCGGCGCCGACGTGTTTCAGACCGATGCCGCGATCAACCCCGGGAACTCGGGCGGGCCGCTGTGCAACCTCGACGGCGAAGTGATTGCGATCGCGTCATCGGTAGTGACCGTTGGTCAAGGTATCGGCTTCGCGGTACCGAGCGCTCTCGTGCGAGAGCTTCTCGCGACGTCGGATCGCAAAGCGGTACCGTCCGGGCCGTAGGTCTCGGCTGCCTTCACGCAGCGAGCCGCGACACTACGCGCGCGCCCGACGCGGCCGCGCCCTCACGAGAAGCTGCGGCCGCGCCCTACCCCGTCAGTCCGCCGGAAAGAAGTTCTGGATCGATACGGCGAACTGGCCCGTCGTGACGTTCCGCACGACGATGAACACGGGGCCCGGGAACGCACCTGCCACGGGCTTCAGGACTGATGCGAAGCCCTCTGGGTACACGAGTTCGTGGCACGCCGGGCCCAGGTTGAACAGGCAACCGCGTATGACCGACGCTGGCGTACTGTTCGCCTGGTCGAACGCGTCGACGAAGGCCGTGGCGGCATTCTTGGCCTGATCGAACTTCCGTTTGAGATCGTTCAGGTTCTTGACGTTCGACGGGTTGATCGAGTTGATGACCCCGTTGACGGCGTCAATGGCGGCAGGCCCGATCAGGAACACGTCGCTTTCCTCGGGGAAGTTCGTGCCGAAGCCAATGCCTTCGATCACGCTCCCGAGGATGTTGAACGAGTGGATGGACAGCGACGCCGTCGTGATGACGCCGGCAAGGTCTGCGGGGTCGACGAAGGCTCGGAACAAATCGTTCAGGGCGATGATGAGACCAGCCTTCAGGAGCTGATTGATGTACGGCAGGTAGACCTTGTTGATGATCCGCATCTGGATCGAGGCCGCGCGGCTGATACCGCCCACGGTGAAGAACGCGTTCCGCGTGCTGGTGTACCAGGTGCCCGGTGACGCCAGCGCGTCGGTGGGTCCGTTGCCGTGCCGGTCGAGGGCGGCGTAGAAGCGCCCAGGATCCCGCGTCTGCGAAGCGAGTCCGGCATCCTGTAGCACCGCCTCGATGCGGGTGACGTCGGCGTGCAGCAGCGCGGGGATACGCACCGACAGGAGGTGATTGACGAGACTCGCCGCCGCCACTGGTCCGTGCACAGTGGGATCGAGTGCCACCACCTGGTCGACCAACTGGTCGAGTTCGGTGTTGCGTTGCAGCGTTCGCGCATCGTCGTCGAACGGGGAGCCTTGGGTCAGCGCCTCGATCTCGGATTGCATGAGAGCGAGCTGGTCGACGATGGCCTCGGTCAGGTCGGCAAAGGTTTCGTCGACGGGTGTGCTCGGGAATCCGGCGGCGTCGAGGTCGCCGGTCGTCGGAAGGAAGCCGCCGGTGGGCGCGAATGCCGGGGTGCGTCGCAGCTCTTCGAGATCGATCGCGTCGCGCGTGGCTACGAGTGAGGCGAGGAGGCCCGGTACAGCGGCGAGATCGCCGCTCGTAAGCGCGGTGTCGAGCGCCGCGAAGCCGGCGACGAGTGCCCGGATCGCGGCTCCGAGATCAGCGAACTGATTCTGTTGATCGTCGTCCGGAGTGACCAGGAACGCGGCCTCGCCCGAGGCGCCGCTGCCCTGCACGGTGGCGCGGAGGACGAAGCTGCCGAGGGTGTCGGCCGCCGTCGTGATCTGGCCACCCGCGGCGACGGGGGACGTGCCCTCGCTCTCGCCGGGTGCGCTGTCAATGACGACGTCGACCGGGGGTTGCGGCACGAGCGGGTCGCCGTTGGCATCGACGACCTCGACGGCATAGTCGAGGGTCGTTCCCGCGGGCGCGATCGCGGCGGAAAGCGTCACGGCCACCTCGGCGCCGCTCGAAACTGTCAGGTCGACGGAGGAGCCCGTGACGATCGCCGCGCCCGCGACCGGTGATTGCGCGATCACAATGCCCTTGGGGACGGTCGCGCTGTTCGTGCGTGTGATGATGCCCGGGGCCAGCTCAGCGGCCACCAGCGTCGATGCGGCGGAGGCCTCCAGGAATCCGACGACATCGGGGACGACGGTCGGTGCGGGCCCGCTGGAAATGACGAGGTCGATCGGCGAGCCGGAAGCCACCTCGGTGTCGGCTGCCGGGTTCTGGCTGATGACGTTGCCGGTTGCCACGGTGCCGCTGCTGCGGGTGGTCACGAGCCCGACCGTCAAGGTGGCATCCACGAGGGTGGTTTCGGCGGAGGCTTCCGGCGTGCCGACCACGCTCGGGACGAGGAGCGCGGCCGCAACGTCGACGAAATAGGTCTGTGAATCTGCGTCGCTCTGCGAGTCCGTGACCTGCACCCGGACGAGATGGCGGCCGAGCTGCCCCACGGTTGGCGTCCAGCTGACGAGCCCGGTCGCGGTGTCGATCGTCATCCCGGTCGGCCCGTTCAGGAGCGCGAACGTCAGACCCTCTCCGGCATCGGGATCGACGGCGTTCACGAGGTAGAAGTATGCGAGATCGGGCGATCCACCGGTGGGGGGTGGCGAGATGATGACGGGGGCGTTGTTCGCCGGCAGGACGTTCAGCACGACGGTTGCCAGGTTCGAGTCGAGCTCGCCGTCGTTGGCCAGGTACGTGAAGCTCTCCAGCCGTCCTGTACGCTCTTCAGGTGGGGGCACGTTGACGCGGTAGTTGTTCAGGCCCGGCGTTAGCCAGTTGACCTGTTGTGGCGACGGGATGCCACCGTCGGGATCGACGTTGGTGATGTGGTATCCGACCTGATTCCAGACGGGACGGGTGCCCGGCCAGGTCCCGGTTGCGGGTCCGAAGGCGCGAATACCCGACTCTGCGTCCGAGCTGGCGAACGTCCGGTGATGGCGTGCCAGCACCTCAGCCTGGCCGTCCCCGTCCGAATCGGCAACCAGCGGTTGCTGCTGACGTGGTTGAAGGATGCCACCGCCGGTGACCACGGGTGCCCGCGTGACGATCCGACCGGTCTTGCCGTCGATGAAGAGTACGAAGTCGCGGTCCTGCGCCAGAACCTCCATGACGCCGTCGCCATCGAAGTCGAAGGCCGTGGTTCCTTGCGCCGTATCGCCGGGGGCAACCCCGATCCCCGCAATCCATTCCAACACGCCGTCGTGTCCGAGCGTCCGCACATGACGGCTCGTCCCGCCTACGATCTCGTTCCGGCCGTCGCCGTCAACGTCGGCGATGCTGATCGGCCCGTTCCACTCCTCCGCGTCGGCCTGCCACTTCTGGGTGCCATCGTGCTCGCGTACCTCGACGTGGGTCGCGGTGACCCAGACGATCTCCCCGAAGGGATCATCGTCCAGGTTTGCGACGCCGAGCGCATTCGGTCGGCCGCCCAGACTGACCACGGTGCCGCTCCACAGCACGGTGCCGTCAGCGTCGTAGAGATCGTCGCCGTAGACGATCTCCAGCGCGCCGTCGAGATTGATGTCTGTGACGATCGGCGTCGAGTAATCGCCGTTGCCGTTGCTGAGCAGGTTGCCTTCCCCCTCGGCGTGGAAGACGACTTTGCCGTCGTGATCGAAGACCGTGATCCGATTGCTCGCGTAGCCGACGATGATTTCGACATCGCCATCGGCGTCGAGATCGGCGACCGTCGGGCTCGAGTTCCGTAGGCCAGCACCGACGCCACCGGTCGTATCAATCGACTCGCTCACCCACTTGATCGTCCCGTCGTGCTCGAGCGCGGCGAGGCGCTCGTGCAGGGTCTGATTCGCTTCCGATCCCGGGATGAGGACCTCGGGACGGTCGTCGCCGTCGATGTCGGCCAGGACCGGACTGTCGGTGGCCACGCTGAAGAACTCCGGCACGGACAAGCCCGTCACGAGCGGAAAGGTCTCTATCTGGAACAGCGACGCGCTCGATGCGCCGTCGTATGCCGACCAGCGGACGTTCGCGATCCCGGCGGTGTTGGTCCTAGTGAGGATGTCGGGGACGCCGTTTCCGTCGATGTCGGCGACGGCAAATGTGCTGCCGACCGGGTGCTCATTGGTTCGCGGCCCCGTTGTTCTGTGCTCGAGGGCTACGTTCGACTGGTAGATCTCCCCGTCGCCGATGACGTGAAGCTCAGCGAACCCGGGGTCGTTGCCGTTGAAGCTGCTCGAGGAGAATCGCACGCGTCGCACGTTGGCCACGCCGCCAACCGCGACGACGGCGTCCCGGTCAGGCACGGGGAACAGGACGGTGCCGCTGTCAAACAACGAGGTGTCGGCGGCGTCGAACAGCGTGAACGTCCCGGAAAGGAAATGGCGAGAGGTGAAGGCGCGCGGGCCGAAGATCTGGATCTCGTCGACGGTGATGTCCTTGTGGAACTCGAGCTCGTAGAAAACCTCGGGCCCCGGGACATCGGCAGAGAACCATGCAGTGTCCAGGTCGCCGTCGAACGCGCGATGCCGCGGCGAATTGGCCAAGGTGGAGGTGGCATCCGGAAGAGGATTTGGGAGGGCGGTCGATAGATTCGTGTCGACCGCCTGCACCGGCGTGAATACACCGGAATACACCGGCACGGCGGGGGTGTAGTCGAACGAGCCATTGGGGTCGAGCGCGAGGACGCCGCTCGCCGGAGGCGTCACGACCGCGGCCGTGAGTGGGTCGCCGTTCGGATCCACGTCGTTGGTGAGCAACCCGGGGGCGGCGATGCTGCGTGTCGTGCCGACCCGCGCGGCGTAGGCATCATCGGCAGCCACGGGTGGGAGGTTGCGGTCGACGATGGCGATGAACGAGGTCGTGTCGAACCGGCCCGTCAGGTCGGTCACCCGGACGATGACGAGATGGGCACCGGTATCGTCGGTCGTCGTCGGCCAGCTAATGAGGCCCGTGGCGCCGTCGATCGCCATGCCTGCGGGCGCCTCGTCGAGACTGAACGTTGGGATGTCACCAAGGTCGTCGTCGGTGGCCTCCGCCTGAGCGGTCAGCACCATGCCCGAGGTGACAGGCTGGTCGGCGATCGGATCGAGGACGGGTGCGAAGTCGGGGTCGAGCGACTCGACGTCGACGACGAACGGATCGGTGTCGGCGAGCCCACCGTTGTCGACGACACGGGCGATGACGCCGTGGCGGCCGGTTTGGTCGGCGTGCGGTATCCACGTGATGAGGCCGCTCGTTGGGTCGATCGTCATGCCTGCGGGCGCGAAGTCGAGGAAGTACTCCAAGCGGTCGCCCAGGTCGGGATCGGTGGCCTCAACATCGTAGGCGTAGGCCTGGCCCTCGGTTCCGGTGGTGACGGGGATCGAGGTGACGTCCGGTGGCCGATTGGGATCGTCCGTCGGGCTGGGCGTCGGAGTCGGCGATGCGGTCGGTGTGGACGTAGTGGTGGGTCTGAGTGTCGGTGTCGGGGAGGGCGTCGGACTTGCGGTGATCGACGGGGTCACTGCGGGCGAGGCGCTCGGCGAGGGCTCGCCGGGCCGTCGGATCGTCGCCGGCACGCACAGCTCCGTCGGACGCGTGCCGTCGGTGTTCTGCACTTCGATGACGGAGCCCTCGGGAACGAACTGATTGGCGAACCACACCGGACCTTCGAAGTCGACGAAGCGCGGCCGGCTACGGATGCGGTAGCAGAGAAGATGTTCGTCAGCGCCGATGGCAGCGGGGTCCTCGCCCAGCTTGTCCGCCGGTGCGCACAGCATGCCCGGCCGCTTGAGATCGAGCGATAGGATGCCGAACTGGTCCTCGATCTCCACGTTGGCCACGCGCTGCTGGGCGCGCTTCACCTGATAACACTTGAAGTGATCGACCTCTGGATCGGCGGGCGGCACCGAGACCGGCGCGATCAGGCTTTTCGTGGTCGGCACCATGAGCGCGATCGGGCGGATGATGTCGAGCTTCAACGGCCCGAACTGAGTCGTGACCTCGACGTCGCGGATGCGCCGAAAGCGGGGCGTCCGTTGCCGGATCTTGAACGCCATCAGATGGTCGGGATCTTCGATCGCGTCCGGGGCCTCGTCCATCTTGTTTGCCGGGTTGCAGAGTCGCGAGATGCGGACGACGTCGACGACGCTCGCGCCGAACGCGTCGTCGAGCGAGACATCGGGCACTTGGCCGAACGGCTCGCGCTGGAAGCCGTAGCACTGAAAATGGTTCAGGAGGGAGACACACCCACAGCTTTCGTCCTGGCTCGTGCAAACCTCTCCGTCCGCGCACACCCCAACCTGGCAACTCTCCGTCTCGGTGATCTCTGCGCAGGCGCAGGGATGCTCGACGCACTCGTTGGGTTGCGACATCGGTTCCGCCTGGAGATCGGCCTGGTCGGCCAGGGCCTGCGACGCCGGGAGTGACAGCAAAGCGGCAAGAGCGACGACAGAGGCGATGCTCGGCATGAGGGTCTCCCGAGGGCTACGGAATAAGGACTCGCGCACAGAATAGTCGGTAGTCTGTACCAGACTACCGACTCCCCGGCGGCCAAGCTAGATCGCGCGGCCTATGATGTCGGCTTTGTCATGCGCCACATTCCATCGGGGGCGCGGTCTGGTGACGTGGCTGCGCCGCGGGAGGATTTCAGGCGCACTCACCGGATCGTCAACAAGTCCCCAGAAACTGGGGCTTCGGTCCCAGGATGGCGGGATGCTCAGCCACCAGGGAAGCTTCCACGTCACGATCAGATCCGTGAAAGAACAGTCGTTCCGCCTCCCGATAGAAGCGAGAACCTCATGCCAAAATGATGTTCCTGCGCCGCCTACCACGTACGACGCTCCGGTCGCTCGGGCAATGATCCGTTCGCCGGTCGCGTCCTATCGCCGGCAGGCCATACGGCCGCGCGGCGGGCAGCTGCCGAAGACACTTCCCGAGGATCCGGTGGCCGCGATCTTGACCCTGCGTGCGATACGCGACGGCGGAGACATTCGGAGCAGCGGGTTGGTGCTGGCAGGCCTCCGAGCGCGCCATCCACGGATACGCGGCGAAGCGCGCGGGGCGGCGCGCACACTCAGCCACCGGACGGACGCCGCTCGCCATCGCTGGGCGAACGACTTTCCGTCTCCGCGCACCCAGGCGATGCTCGCGCCATATCGTGCGCGCGCCGAGCTCCTCCAGAACGCGGAAGTCCCCGAGGAGCGAGAGCTCGCCGCCGCCCTTTAGAGATGTCCGGTTTCGGGACACACGGGTGGCATGACGGAGCCCGTGACGTTGAGCCACAAGGAACTGGAGCGATTGCAGATACTGGACCGAGTGGCCGAGAAGCGCCTGAAGCAGCGTCAAGCTGGAGAGCTGCTCGGGATCACCGAGCGACACGTGCGCCGGCTCATGCGTGCGTTCGAAGCCCGCGGGGCTGCCGGCCTGGCGTCGCGTCGGCGTGGCCGGGCCAGTCCCCGCCGGCTGTCGCCGTCGATCCGGGACCGGGCACTCGCGCTGGTGCGTGCGCACTACACCGACTTCCGCCCGACGCTGGCCCACGAGAAACTGACCGAGCAACACCGACTGGCATTGTGCGTCGAGACGCTGCGCGCTTGGATGACCGCCGAGGGCCTCTGGGTGCCGCGCGCCCAGCGCGCCCGGCGTAGCCATCCCCCGCGGGTGCGCCGGGATTGCTTCGGCGAGCTCATCCAGCTCGATGGCTGTGACCACCCTTGGTTCGAAGCGCGCGGTCCCCGGTGCACGCTGCTGGTCTACGTCGACGATGCGACGAGTAGTTTGATGGAACTCCGCTTTGCCGACTCGGAGTCGACGTTCGACTACTTCGCCGCCACGCGCCACTACCTGGAACGCCACGGCAAACCCATGGCGCTGTACAGCGACAAGCTGAGCGTGTTCCACGTGTCCCGGGGCCAGCACGCGGCTGGGGGCGCGGGACGCTCGCAGTTCGGCCGGGCGATGGACGAGCTCAACATCGACGTCATCTGCGCCAATTCCCCGCAGGCCAAGGGGCGCGTGGAACGGTCCAACCTGACGCTGCAGGACCGGCTCGTCAAAGAGCTACGACTGCGTGGCAGTTGCGAGCCGGGCGCCGGCCCAGCCTATCTCGAGGAGTTTCGGGAGGACTACAACCGACGCTTCGCGCGCCCACCGCGCAACGCGTATGACGCCCACCGCCCCGTACGCGAAGACCTCGAGACGATCTTCACGGTGCAAGAAGAGCGGCAACTGAGCGCGAACTTGACGCTGAGCTACAAGCGGACGCTGTACGTGCTCGACGACAGCAAGGACAACCGACGCTTACGCCGCCACAAGGTCGTCGTGTATGAAGATGAGCAGGGCCACATCACGATCCGCCATCGGGGCCGGGTGCTTCCCTATCGGGCACATTCCAAGGAAACGGCGCGGATCTCGCAAGGCACGATCGTCGAGAACAAGCACCTGGAAGCTGCCTTCGCGTGCATCGCCGCCCAACAGCGCACCAGAGACGCTCAGCGTCTCGCGAGCCCTCAGGTCCCGCTGCGAGTGAAGAAACGGATTCGGGCGCAGGCCCCTCGCCCGACCTAACCCACCCGGCCGGGAACCGGACATTTCAATCTGGGAGAAAACCGGACATCTTTAGCTTGCAGAGACATGGCCGGGTTTGTTGTCCTACGCTGTCGTCAGCGTAAGGACAGCCTCGCCTTCTGGGACAACCGCGCCGTCCAACACTACGCCGTCTCCGACTACGACCCCCAACGCCGCGTGATGGACCGCGTCACCATCATCGGCGACCGCCCCCGCTAATTCGGCAGGTCTCTGAAGAAGACCCCCGGTACAGCGAACGGATTCCCGTTTGGATCGAGGATCCGCACGTCCTGAATCTCGATCGAAGTGCAGCCGGGAAGTCCGAAACCGCAGTCATTGAAAAGGCAGAAATGCGGTGGGACAGTCAGGCTCGCGTTGCCGTTGATCATTGCGAACGAGAAAGGCGCCGGGAAGTCGACGATCATCATATCGGTCCCCATGCCAGGAGCCGTCACAACGGTGTCCTCCATCGTGGTGCGGGCCGTGGTGTAGAGCGTTCCGGTGCCGTTCGCGGGCCTACCCTCGCCATCCAGGATCCTACGGAGACGCAGCTTGACCTTGAGATTACGGGTGTTCGGACCCAGGTCGCCCTGGGTCTCCCGGAACTCGATTCGGCCGCTGGATCGTTGCTCGTTCCACTGCCAGCCGTTCACGGGTGCCCCGTCTTTCTGATTGAAGGTCTCGGGGGGCGTGCAGCCGGGCACGCCCGAGGCACTGGTCGTGTTCGGAATGTTGCCGCCGGGGTTGCCGCACGACACGAATGCCTGCACCAGATCGGCCTGGTAGAGCTTGGCTTTGCGCGGATGTTCGAAGTCGCATCCGGCCCACGCGGTTGACGACATCAGCGGATGCGCGAGCAGTAGTCCGACCCCGAGCGTCAGGGTCGAGATCTTCAGCATAGGCGATCAGGCTCCTCGTCCTCTGCTATCGCTAGCGCTCAATCGAGTCCGCAGTCAACGAGAATCGAGATATCCGGGAGCGACGGGAGTCGTGACTCGGCGCGTCGTTTCCGGCGATCGCCGCACATTTCCGGTTAATCTGGGACAAAAGCGGACATTTCTACCTTACGTTTCCCGCGCTGACCGCGTTGTCGTTCGCGGCGCGTCGGGGAAGTGCGGTGCGGCACGCGTGGTGGTTTCCCGGTCAGCCCGATCGGGCAGAGGCGCGCGCGATGATCGACACACTGCGCCTGGCGCCGCCGCGAGTCGCGGCCGCAACCAACGATCCGCTGTGGATTTTCCACGAGGCCCCACGGTACTACGGCGAACTCGGCGAGTTCGTGCAGGATCGTTACCGGCTCGCGGCACGCTTCGGCCGCTACGACGTCTTCCTGCGCCGCGATGTCCCGGCGCCGTCGGCGCCGCCTGCCACGTCCGACGCTCCGGTTGCCCGGGCAATGATCCGTTCGCCGGTCGCGTCCTATCGCCGGCAGGCCATACGGCGGCTCGGCGGGCAGCTGCCGAAGGCGCTTCCCGAGGATCCGGTGGCTGCGATATTAACCCTGCGTGCGCTACGCGACGGCGGAGACATTCGGAGCAGCGGGTTGGTGCTGACGGGCCTCCGAGCGCGCCATCCACGGATACGCGGCGAAGCCCGCGGGGCGGCGCGCACACTCAGCCAGCGGACGGACGCCGCACGCCATCGCTGGGCGAAGGACTTTCCGTCTCCGCGCACCCAGGCGAGGCTCGCGCCATATCGCGCGCGCGCCGAGCTCCTCCAGAACGCGGAAGTCCTCGAGGAGCGAGAGCTCGCCGCCGCGCTACTCGCGCCCGCCGAAGGCTCGGTCTCGGCGGAATCGTCACGGCTTCCGTAGCCGAGCGCTACATGTCGGCTCGCCACGGGTCGGTGAGCGTGTAGCAGCCTTCGCACCGGTCCGGGGTCGGGGCACTCGCATCGAGCAGGCCCCGGCGCGTCGACAGCCAGGGCTCCGCGTTCATGACCTGATCGGGCGCCAGATCGAAGATACTGGTCTCGGTACACGACGCGTGGGCGCTACACAGCGCGAGCTTGCCGTGGGCATCGACGGCGAACAGGTACCACGGCATCCTGCAGGTGCGCTTGCGCGGCGCGCTGCGGACCTGGACCGGGGTTGGCCAATAGATGCGCACGTCCGGATAGCGGGCGGTCAGCTCTGCCTTGACCGCGTCGTAGCCGCCCGTCTCGTCTGTGATCGGCGGCTGTTCCGCACCCGTCGGCGCCAGTGAGGACGGAAGCGCGCTCCGACTCACCAGCCCGTCCACGTGAGGGTAGGTGTTCTGGAAGAAGATGCGTCGGCATCCGGACTCGCGTGCGAGGCGGATGGCCTCGTCCAGGAGAGCCGGTCGCTCAACGTGTGGCTGCCCGATCACCTTCACGATCTTGCAATAGAGGCGTCGCCTCGCGTCAGGCAGCACCGACGCCAACGCGTCCGCATTCTCATCGTAGTGCGACACATTGAGAAAGTCGACGCGCGCCGCCACGAGATCGTCGAGCAGGTCGGGCAGCAGGAGGCCGTTCGTGTTGATGGACAAGATGTGTCGTCGCCCCTTGATGCGCCGCGCAATCGGTACGACCTCGGGGTTCAGCAGTGGCTCACCGCCCGTGAGCATGACGTAGAGGCAGCGCCGCGCCACCGGGTGGGCTAGCACGCGTGCCGTCTGCGCGACGGTCGCCTCGTGCGTCCGGTAGCCCGGCTTGTGGAGCACGTCGCCGACGATACAGAAACGGCAGCGCAGGTTGCAACGCCGGGAGATGCTGTAGGTCATGAAGACTGGCCCGGCCCGGCGCGCATCCATCAAGACCGCATGCCGGGTCCAGCGGTAGCGCAGATAGTTCCGCACCTTCTCGTTGCCCGTAAGGAGCCAGGGATTCTGCCAAGCTAGGGCCGCGTAGTTCTGGGTCTTGAGGCCGATGGGAAGACGCATGGGCGGGTCGTTGGGCGGTGCGAGTGTCGCGCAGACCCGATGGCCGACGCAAGGGTTGGCTGTGCGCGGACGAAGCGGATTCGGGCGCAGGCTGGCCCGCCCGACTTACGAGCACAGACTGGGCCCCGCCCGAACCGAAGCCGATCACGACGCGGTTGACGACGCTCCCCTGCTCGACGGAGGCGCAATGGCCGATGAGCGCGACATGACCGACGTGCGGCGCCGCCTGCCCCGCCGCGTGCACGGCCGGTAGTCCCATGCCGCGAATCTCGCCGACCAGCTCCTTCGCGACCTGAGCCCCCGACATGAGCCCCCAGGGAGCGTCCAGATGCTCCAAGAGGAAGTTCCGAGCACATGGACGCGTGGCCGCCAATCCGCCAGAGTGGGTGCCTCTACGGGTGCAGCTAGCCGACCTGACAGCGAACCGAGGGGTCTCATGCCGAACGAAGAACAATTCGAATACTGGAACGAGAAAGCGGGCCCGAAGTGGGTCGACGCGCAGGCGATGCTCGATGCCACGCTGAACGCGTTCACCGCAGGATTGATGGACGGCGCCTGCCTCGCGCCTGGTCAGTCGGTGCTCGATGTTGGTTGCGGCACCGGTCAGACGACGGTCGAGGTGTTCCGCCGGGTGTCGCCCGGGGGCTCGGTGCTGGGTCTCGATCTTTCGGCGGTCATGTTGGAGGCTGCGGCTGCACGCGCGGCGCGTGAAGGTACGAGCCCGACGTTTCGCCAGGCCGATGCGCAGGTAGCGACCTTCGACGGCGATCGGTTCGACAGGATCGTGTCGCGGCTGGGTGTGATGTTCTTCGACGATCCGGTCGCGGCCTTCGCCAACTTGCGGGCGGCGACGCGGCCTGGGGGCGCGCTGACGTTTCTGTGTTGGCAATCGCCGCTCGAGAACCCGTGGATCGCCCTACCGATGTCGATCGCGAGTCGGTTCATCGAGATCCCTCGCCCTGAGGCGGGCGCCCCGGGGCCGTTCGCATTCGCCGACCCGGATCGTGTGCGCGGGATTCTCGAGCGTGCAGGGTGGGCGGAGGTCTCGATCGAACCCCGCGTGGGTTCGATGATCTTCGCAGACGGCTCGATCGACGGCGCCCTACTCTTCTTGCAGAAGATCGGTCCGCTCTCGCGTCTGGTGGCGGAGATCGAGTCGGACAAGGTTCGCGAAGAGCTCCTGCAGGCATTGCGCAGTGGCCTCGAGCAGGTGGCGCGCGAGGCACCGGAAGGTAAGCTCGCCCTTGGCGCGGCCACCTGGCTGGTATCCGCGAGCTGTCCGGGATGAAGGACTTGGCCCTCGCTGCTATTTGGCTTCCGACCCGGAGCGGGAACGTCAGCGGGTGGTAGTCGGGGGCCCCGCACGCCCTGCCGCGTCACGTGGCGCGGAGCGTGCGGGGCCGCTAGCTTCTCAGCCTATGGGAGAATGACGGTCGAGAGGACGTCGGTCGGGATGCAGATCTCTTCGTCCTTGGTCATGTCCATTTCGGGTGGTCCAGGAACGTTGTTCCCTGGCGCCGTCGAGACGCCGAGTAGCTTCAGGAACTTGTTTGGACTGTACTTATCGCCAAGTGCCGCCCCCGCGAGTGCGGCTGCGCTGGCGCTCGTGAACTTCTTCCCGAGCTTCGCTTGGTAACAGAGCAGGCTCTGGATTCCTGTTGCGGTTGAGCCGGTGACGTTGGCGGTTGTGAAGCGCGGTGGGTCCACGTTCGAGACGCTCGCTGGATTGCACAGCATGGTCGGCTTCGCGATGTTGAAGAAGCACTTGCCGGCTACGACCTCGCCAGGAAAGGCGGGGTCCCCGTTCTTGTCCGTGTCGCACTGGACGTCATCGAACTGGTCCTCGGCGAACACCTGCAGGTCCTTGCGGAGCTTGCCGAGCGGCGTCTGGTCCGTGTTGTCCTTGGTCGCCTTCACTTGGTAGCACACGAAGTGGTCGGGATCCCCCGCCGGTGGGGTTGCGACGCCGACCTCGGACTTGCCCGCCGGGACCAGCGCGAACTTCACCTTGTTGGTCGTGACGTTGATCGTGCCCAGCTGATTGTCGAGGTTGTACTGGCGCTTGAGGTGCTTCGCGGGTTTCAGAAACTTGCCCTGCCCATCGGGCGGGCCGACGCCCTCCTTGCCGGTCTTCGCCTGATACTTGATGTAGTGCAGGGTGGGATCGCTGGGACCCGGCTCATCGTTCTTCATCATCGGATTGAGCAATCCCTTGCTCTTCTTGATGTTGAAGTTCTCGGGATCATCGGGGTCCGTATCCGGCAACGTCGCGTCGTTCAGTGTGACGTTGAAGTCCTTCGGGAACTTGAAGGCAATGCCGCCGGGCTTGCCGGCCTTGCCTTTGTATCCGTGGTAGTGATCGCGAACGACAATCGGTGTCGATGTCGAGGTAGGTGCCGGTGCCGTCGATGTCGGCGTGGCGCTGGTCGGCGTGGGCGTGGGGGCTGGTGGTGGCGTGACGGTTGGTGTCGGCGCGGCTCCGGCTGGCGCGGTGAAGACCCAGTCACTCGCGGTCGACGTCAGGACCTCGATACGTGCGTCGCCGCCTGCGACTGTTTCGCGTGCGCTCACGCAGGGATCGTCGGGGATGGCTTGGGTCGCTCCCGGGCACTCGTCCAGGATGACGACGCCGTTCTTCCGCACGTCGATGTCGCCGACTGGCTGTCCGCCGAGTGCGGTCACGTCGATCAGAAACTCGAGCGTGAGCGGTGCAGCGTCGGTCCCGTCGGGGGCCTCGATCTGGACCAGACGGCCGAGAAAGTCGAATCCGATCGGCGCCGACCCCGTGTTGTAGGTCTCGACGATCTGCACTTCGCTGGTTCCTGCTTGACCGGACGAGGTGGTGACGCCGGTCTCGACGGGATCGCTTGCCGTGGCGCCATCGCTCTCGGTATCGCTCGTCACGGTCTGGCTCGCCGCCGCGACCGCCTGGGTGATCTCCTCGGCGTACGTGATCGTCGTCGCCGGGTACTGGAAACGGCCGAGGCCTGGCATCCCGACCGCCGCGTTGGTGGAACTGCTGGCGATGGCCTCCATGCAGAAGAGCGCCCCCGTTTTTGGAAGAATCGTGTTACTGGCGCTACCAAGCGGATCGGCGGCGACGTCGGCGGTCACACTCTCGCCGATCGTGCCGGTTCCCGGGAAGCATTCGCGAGCCTTCGTGGCGCAGGTCTGCAGCCCGGGAAGGCAGGTGGCGCAGGTGCCCCCTTCACTCCCTGGGCGGCAGTCACCATCGGTAAAGCAACTGCGAAAGATCTCGACCGAGCACAGAGAATCGAAGGGGCCGACGGTACTGCACGCGCCTTCGCCGCCGCCGGAGGGCGTGCAGGTCCCATTATCGCACGGATTCGGCTTGGTGGGCTCACCTGGGATCCCGCACGGGGCCGTGAAGTTGCAGTCGACGATCGTCAGGCACGAGTCGCCGTTCTGCGGGCCCCCGATACAGCGGAGACCACCACAGGTACCACCAGCTGCGCAGTCGGCGTCGGTCGCGCAGGGAGTCTGGGCGGCATCGTCGCAAGTGCTGCAGTGGCACTTGGCTGTCGAAAATCCGAATGCGCTACACGACGTGTGCGCTGCCGTGAGGGTGCGGGTGGCCTCCCCCGTCTCGGTCGTGATCCGGATGGGCTCGGAGTCGAGGGCGAGGTCTCCCAGGAAAAACGTGTCGGCGGGTGGGCAGTCGAACGACGTCGTGGCAAAGAGCGTCGAAGCCGCATTGGCATCGCAGGTGAGCGTCGCGCGATCACCGCTATCGCAGGTCCCGTCGCGGATACCGTCGTTCAGCGTCGTGTCACCCACGCACGCCGGGCATGGGGCTTCGATCGAGAACCCGAGAAAGAGCGAAGAGTTCTGGGGCACGTCGATGACCGCGCTTCCAGCCTCGATGTTGACGGTGCCGCTGATGCCTGAGGTGATACGATTCGTAATGCACGCAGAGACCCCGCCGACACTCACCGGCTGCGGTGGCGTCGCGAAGAAGCTGCATGGTTGATCAGCGAGAAGGCAATCCGAGTCGACTTCGCACACGACCGACGTGTCGCCGGCACACCGTTGATTGGTCCCGCCAGTGTTCGGGAGGAGCTGATCGAGCGAGCACTCGCCGCACGTGGGTTGCACGGTGCCCGCACAGCTGCCGGTATCGATTCCGATGTTGAGATTGTACCCGACGACTTCAACGTCGTGAGCGAAGCCGGAAAAGCCGGAATCGAGCTCCGCGCCAGGTCCAGCCTCGTACATCATCGCGGGCGGACACGGGGCGCCATCGTTCGCGCCCACTCGAACGGGCAGCGCGGTGAACAGCGCAACACCGACGAGCAGCGCGATCAGGTCGAAGGATCTGTGGGCAGTGCCCTGGCAGGCTTCTGTGTGACAGGCATTCATGCTGAGGCCTCCTCGCAACGTGTTGGCGCCCCTGCTCTTGCGAAGGTGGACGCCTCGTGGTGTGGTTTTGTCCCGCCGTCGAGAGCGACGAGCATTGTCGCGGGCTTTTCCACTGCCGAGAGGTAATCACAGATGCGATGTCGAACAAAGCAATTTTCCTGTGCCGATATGGAGCAACTGGCACGGCGTGGCGAGGTACCCGGGTGTTTCGCGCTGCGACCGGCGCGATGAAGCGCCTGACGCTGACGTTCGACAACGGTCCCGATCCGACAGTGACTCCGGGTGTGCTCGATACGCTGGCGCAGCATGGGATCAAGAGCACGTTCTTCGTCTGTGGCAATCATGCGGGTCGCGCTCCGCAGCGCGAGCTGCTGACGCGCGCGAAGGTCGAAGGGCATCGGATCGGCAATCATACCTTCACCCATTCTATTGAATTTGGTCGCTCGACGGACCCTACCCTGCCGGAGCGCGAGATAGGGGAGACACAAGAGATCCTCGGCGATCTGGCCGACCAGGATCGACTCTTTCGTCCGTATGGGGGCGGCGGTGTGCTCGGCAACTCCCTGCTGAATCCTGCTGCGGTCGAGTTCCTGTGTCGTGGCGGTTACACCTGTGTGCTGTGGAACAGTGTTCCACGAGACTGGGAACTCGTGACCGAGTGGCCGGAGCGAGCGCTCACCGACATTCGTCGGCAGGACTGGACGGTTGTCGTGCTGCACGACATTGGTACGGGCGCGATGGACCAGCTACCGCGGTTCCTCGATGCCGCACGGGCGGCGAATGTCGAGATCGTGGCTGATTTTCCCGACGCGTGTGTGCCGATCTTCCGCGGCGAGAAACGTGAGGGGCTGAGCGACTACGTCGCGACCACTGGGCCAGCGCGCGACTGAGCACGCGTCGTGCGTCGGCGCCGCGGATGAGATCTCGACCGCGCGCCCGTTCGCTCGTCGAGAGTTCGCGAAGGACTCAGGAGGACGCGTTGTCCGCTGCCGGCGCCTTGCTCGCGGTCGACGGTGCCCCGCCGAGTTCGACCAGGCGCGCGGTCACCACGGGCCGACGGCTGGATCCCGGGTACTCCTCCAGGAAGCGCAGGTAGAGGCGGCGGGCGGTGGTGGTATCTCCCTGCGCCTCAGCGGCCTGGGCCTCGCCGAGCAGCGCGTCGGCGGCGAATATGCCGCCCTCGGCCGCCGCCGCGGCGAACGAGGTCTGCGCCGCCGCGGCATCGCCCTGAACGGCCTGGGCGCCCGCGAGACGGGTTTGTGCCAGTTGGCGGAGATAGTCGGCGGGGGGTCCCGCGCCGAGGAAGCTCTCGTAGGCCTCAACGGCCTCCTGGGCTCGATCGGCCTGGAGCAGCGCGTGTCCGAGTTGCAGGCGGGCCAGAACGCCGTGGCTGGTGCCACCGTACCGTGTGACGACATCGTCGAACGCGGCAGCGGCCTCATTGTACTGCTTGTCGGTCATCATCGACACGCCGGCCTGGTAGGCGATGGCGGCGCTGGTCTCGCGACTGCTGTTGATGGCTTGGAATGCGACGACGGCGACCAGGAGCACGAGTGCTCCTCCGGCGGCCATGATGACGGTGTTGCGGTTCTCGTTGAGGTAGGTTGCCGCTTGCCGCGAGAACGAGACGAACTCGTCTGGTGCGAGGAGTTCCTTCCGTTTGATTCTTCGTGTACGGGCCACGTGGTGTCTCCCGAGTGCGCGGATGGGCGCAGTCTTTGTTGGGCGCGGCGTGTGCTGGCGCGCTCTATCGAGGTGAGGCGGCGGCCGCCCAGCGGCCCCGCGGCTACATCTTGTACTTGAAGTCTTCCGGAGCCATCTTTTCCAGGATCTCGGCCCATTTGTCACGCGAGACGTTGGAGAGGTTGGTCTCCTTACCCTCCTCCACTTGTTGCAGCACACTGGAGGCTTCGAGGACCTTCTTGGCGACCCAGATCGGACTCTTGGTGCGAAGCGCCAGCGAAATGGCGTCGCTCGGTCTCGAATCGACCGTGATCTCGCGATCACCCACCTGGATGTAGATCGACGCGAAGTACGTGTTGTCTTTGAGGTCGGTGACTTCGATGCGCTCGACGGACCCTTCGAGGTCGACGACGATCGTCCGTAGCAGATCGTGCGTCATGGGTCGGGCCATCTTGATGCCCTCGAGCTCGGTCGCCATCGACGTCGCCTCGAGCAGGCCGATCCAGATCGGCAGATTCAGCTTGTTGTCCGAATCCTTGAGGATGACGATCGGCGTCTTGGTAACCGGGTCGAGCGTGAGCCCGCCAACAGTCATCTCGATGAAGTTCTCGCGGGTCATCAGGCAAATCGGCCAGTGCCAAGCATTGTTCCCAAAAGCGTTTGCGAGGTCAATCCCTGAAGCTCAGGTCAGTACCAGGCGGTCCGCCACGTCGTAGAGCTGATTGAGATTCCGGCACTCCGCGACCAGGTCGCAGAACGGTTCGTAGCGGTCCATTTCGCTATCGCCGAAACCCCAGGTCATCCGGTTCTCGGGGTTGAGCCAGATGACCTGCTTGGCGCGCTGACGGATCTCACGGAGTACCCATTCGTGGGCGACGTTGTAGTTGTTGCGCGCGTCCCCCAGGACGATGACGGTCGTGTGGCGCGTAATCGCGCTCAAGTGCTCGCTGTGGAACTGACGGAACGCCTTGCCGAAGTCGGAATGCGCGTACACGTTGATGACATTGCCCCGGATCGCCTGGTCGATCGCCTGATGGACCTCGCTCTCCTCGAAGAGTTTCGTGATCTCGCCGAGATCGCTGACGAAGATGAACGAGCGGACCTTCGAGTAGAGATCCTGGAGCGAGTAGACGAACTGCAGCATGAACCGGGAGACGTTGCGGACCGAGTCCGAGACATCGCACAGGACGACGACCTGCGGTTTGATGCGTTTGCGGCGCTCGTAGTGAATCTTGAACGGGACGCCACCGTACTGCAGGCTACCGCGAAGCGTATCTTTGACGTCCAGCTTGCCGCGCCGCATGGCCTTGCGCTTGACCGCGAGCGCGTTCCGAAGTCGCTGCGCGAGGCGTGTCACGGCCTCCTTCATCCGGCGCATCTCGTCCTCGGAAAGATAGTAGAAACTTTTCTCGGCAAGCGCCTGCATGCGCGCCGCGTCTTGCTGCGCGACGTCCTTCTTCTCGAGCTCGGCGCGCACCATGCTCCGGATGAGCTCCTGGAGTTCCTGGAGTCGCCGGTCGACGAACCGAGCCATTCCCTGGCGGGTGGGATCCTGCTCGCCCTCTCCCGAGAGCTGTGCACTAATGGCTTGCAGTTCGCGCGAGACGTCGCCGAGGCCGAGCGCCTCCTGCATGCCGTGCGCGTACTGCCCCTCCTGGAAGCTACGCTCGATACGCTGGGCGCCGGCCTGGTCGGCGGCCTCGCGGAGGAGCTGCTCGAGGCGGCCGCTGTCCTGTTCGAGCAGCGCGCGGGCCAGCTCGGAGGTTTCGATGCCTTGCTTCTTGAGCCATTCGGCGAGTTCCTCGAGGAGGCGTTGGTATTCCTGCGGCGTGAGGTCCATCGCCTGCATGGTGTCCTGCTCGGCCTGCTTCATGGTCTCGCCGATGCCGCTGAAATAGAGATCGAAGAGCCGATCGAAGGTGGCGAAATCGGTGGCGCGCTTGACGAGCGTCGCGCGGAGCGTGTCCTTCATGACGTCGCGCTCGGCGAGCCCGACCAGATCGAGCGCGCGAAAGGTGTCGATGCTCTCGGCGAACGAGACGCGGACTCCGTTCTGACGCAGCAGGTCGGTGAACTCGATGATGCGCCGGTCCATCGGAGGGGAAACGCGCCTAGGGGGCGGCGTCCTTCACCGGCGCCACGGGCGGGGTCGCGCGCTTGGCGCGTTCGCGCCCGAGGTGCTCTTTCAGCTCCTGCTGGCCTTTCCGAATGTCGCCCTCGTACTTCAGGATCGTGCTGAGCGTGTCGTTCACCAGCTCGCTGTCGAGGCTGTCGATGTTCAAGAGCGTCAACGCTTTGGTCCAGTCGAGAGTCTCGCTGATACTCGGGGCCTTCTTGAGGTCGAGCTTGCGGATCACCTGCACGGCGGTCACGACTTCATCGGCGAGGCGGTCGGCGACCCCGGGGACTTTGAGCATGACGATCGCCCGCTCCTGCTCGCGATCCGGAAAATCGATGAAGAGGTGCAGGCACCGTCGCTTGAGCGCGTCTGACATTTCGCGTGCGCTGTTGCTCGTCAGTACGACGAGTGGGATATGCTTGGCCCGCAGCGTACCGAGTTCCGGGACGCTGACCTGGAAGTCGGAGAGGATTTCGAGGAGGAAAGCTTCGAACTCCGTGTCGGCCTTGTCGATCTCGTCGATGAGGAGGACGCACGGCTCGTCCGACGAGATGGCGCGGAGCAGCGGACGCGGCACGATGAAGCGTTCGGAGAAGAAGGCGTCGTCCTGCTGAGCAACGCGATCGACCGCTTCGTTCAGATCGTGAACGTCGTCGAGGACATCACTGATTTTGTCCTTCAGGATCTGCGTGTACAGGAGTTGTTTCGCGTATTCCCATTCGTAGAGCGCCTTGGCCTCGTCCAGTCCTTCGTAGCACTGAAGGCGGATGAGGTCGTGGCCGACGGCACCCGCCAGCACCTTCGCCAGTTCGGTTTTTCCGACGCCCGCGGGTCCCTCGACGAGGATCGGCTTCTGGAGTTTGGCGGCCAGGAACACGACCGTGGCGATGCTGCGGCCGCAGATGTAGCGTTCGTTGGCGAAGCGCTCGATGACGTCGTCAATGGACTGAAACATGGATCGGCGGACGCTACCATGCGGGCAATTGCTACACAATTCGCTATATTCGCGAGCACGATGTGTACGCTGGCAATCTACCTCGGTCGCTTTGCCGAGTATCCAGTGGTCGTGGCGGCCAACCGCGACGAGTACCTCGATCGCCCTGCTGAGCCCCCGCATGTGCTCGGGACTGATCCGCGTATCGTCGGCGGGCGCGACGTGCGGGCGGGCGGTACCTGGCTCGCCGTCTCGGAGCACGGGCTGGTGTCGGGGTTGTTGAACCGGCGCGTGCTGCCGCAGGCCGACGCGCCGCGCTCGCGGGGCGAGCTGCCGTTGATGATGTTGCAGGCGACGACGGCGGGTGAGGCCGAGGGCCGGCTTGGCGCGATCGATCCGCGGGCGTACCGCCCGTTCAACTTGTTGGTCGCCGATCGCGAACGTGCGTGGGTGGCGCAGAACCGCGACGGAGGTCTGGTCGTCACACCGCTCGATCCGGGCCTGCACCTGCTCACGAACCTCGACGTGAACGATCCGCGCTGCTCGAAGATCGCGCACTCGCATCGCACGTTTGATCGGATCGGGCGCGAGTTCGCCGCGCGTGGCGATTTGGCGTCCTTTCGGACGGCGCTCGGCGGCGTCCTCGGCGACCACAGTACCGCGCTCGATCCGCGCGAGGCGGACCCGCGGGGTGCGCTCTGCGTGCATGCTGGCGGCTACGGTACGCGCTGTTCATCCCTGCTCGCCCTGACGAGGGCCGGGCGCTGGCGGCATTGGTTTGCCGATGGCCCGCCGTGTACGGTGCCGTACGCGCCGAGTATCGTGCCTTAGTCCGCGCGCGGCTCCGCAGGTTGTGGCCGCGGTTCTTCGAGGAGCCAGAAGAGGACGTTGTCTCGAAAGACCTCGCTCATGGTGAGATCGAGGTGCTCGTCGGGGAGGAGCAGCGCCGAACGGAAGTCGAGCGGTGAGACGAGCCGCGACTCCCAGCGCCCGCCGATGCGTTCGTCGAGCAGGACGCTACTTCGCGGGACGATGCCGTCGCCGGGGGCCCGGTCGGTGACGGTGAGCGCGCCGCTAGCGCGCGTTACCGAAACACGGTTGGGGGTTGGAATCGCGTCGCCGGCGACGAGAAACATCTCCAATCCGGGAGGTGGGGGCGCGGGTCGATCGAGCGCCCACTGGAAGGCCCGGGCGCGGTCCAGCATCCGGCGCTGCGTGGCGAGGGCGACGTCGCGGCGTGTCGCGGGGTCGTCGACCTCGGGCATGAGTACCTCGAGGACCGCGTCCTGATCCGGCGCGGCGAGCCCCCATTGCAGGTCTTCCCACACGGCCGGATCGAGAGGATCGATTGTCGCGCTCTGGTCGTCGGCCCACACGACCGCCCCGTGCCGCGCCCGCGGGAGCAGCTGATAGATCGAGGGAAACGTGCCGAGGAGCGCCGGCGGATAGAACGGCAGCAGAGGTCCCGTCTCCTTCCCGTGGACGAGTTCGAGGAGTGCATCCAGTGCACCAGCGTTCGGCGTGCCGATGAGGATCACTCGATCGACGTAAGGGGCACCCGCCCAGGTGAGCGGGGGGAGCGAGCCGTCTGAGGGGAGGTCGGCGTCCCCGTACATCAGGAAGTGCCGGGTGACCAATCCTCCCATCGAGTGCGCGGCGATGTCGAAGTGGACGTCGGCATCGACGATACCGAAGCGTTTGTGATGCTCGGCCTGCACGTACGCCCGCTTTTCCTGGATGAAGTCATGGAGCCGGCGCGCGTTCTCGACGTTGTCGCGGCGCCAGTCGTAGTCGAACTGGAAACAGGTGTAGTGATCCGATCCGTAGTCGATCTCGCCCCCGAGCCCGAGCGCCTCGTCACGATAGCCCCCGGCGCCCAGCGTGCGGAGGATGCCGGCGTAGGCTTGCACCTCGAGCGGGACGCCGATCATGCGCACGCGGACCCGATCGAGCACTCCGTTCGCCTCGACCTCGTCGCGGAGCTCCGTGAGGGGGGCGTCCCCGATGGGCAGCGCAATCTGCCGCGCCCCGACCGGGTCCTGGGGATTTGCGGCCCCCGGCTCGAAGGCGCCCCACACCGCCGTATCTGTTGGGCGGTCCCAGAGCTTGGAGCCGAGGATCCCCGGGATGACGATGATCGGATTGCGACGCGGGCCGTGATCTCGCGCGGAACGATTGTAGATAAGTGCAAGCTCAGTCGTTGGGGGGCGCATGAAGCACCCGGCGCCGCTCAGCAACATGCCAACGGCGAGCGACGAGGCGAGCCTTCGAGCGAGCATCAGGGGGCGGAGCGTAGCATGGACGCGGCAGGCCTGGAACGTCGCGCGCGGCGTGTCAGAACGCAATGGCGGGGCGTCGCAACCTCTACCGATGGCCCTGGACCGTCGACGGCAACTAGGGATCCAGCTCTGCCCGGTCCGGCGCGAGCCAGACCTCGGTCAGGCGCGGCGGGACGAACGCGTGAATCCGATAATCTCGAACGCGCGGGGTGCGGATGGCGTAGGAGATCGGGTGGTAGAGGAAGATCATCGGGGCGTCCTCGACGACCAGACGCTCGGCCGCGGCGTAGAGCTGTGCACGCGCGGCTGGTGCAACGGCGGCGAGGGCGCCGCCGATCAGGCGGTCGAACTCAGTGCTGGCATAGAAGGTATGGTTGTTGGCATCGTGTTGCGTCGAGTGGAACAGCACGTGCAGAAAGTTGCTCGGCTCCGGAAAGTCGGCGTTCCATCCGAGATCGAACATTGGGACGATCTGCGGTCGGCGAATGGCGTCGAGGAACGGGCTCCAGGCGACCTGTTTGATGCGCATGTGGATGTCTACCGCCGCCAGGTCTTGTTGGAGCTTCTGCGCGATCTTCAGATCCATGTCGCTGGATTGGGTCCAGAGCTCGGTGGTGAACCCTTCGCCCTGCCCCGCCGCCGCGAGTAGCGCGCGGGCGCGCTCCACGTCGTAGTCGTAGCCTGTGAGCCCGGCGTCGTGATTGGGCATGGTTGGCGGAACGATGCCGCGGGCTGCGATGCCGCGGCCGTTCAGAAGCTCGAGGATGTCGGTTTTCTTGACGGCGTAGTTCAGCGCTTGGCGGACACGGCGGTCGTCGAACGGCGGGATGCCGCAGTTCAAGCCGACATACATTGTCGACAGCAGCGTTTGGTGCATGATGTAGGGCTGTCGCGCTGGGGCGCGCTGGACGACCGGGAAGTCGGCGGGGGGGATGGCGACAACATCGAGCTCGCCGCTCTCGAACATCAGCCAGGCGAGTTCGACACCAACCCCGAGGTGCTGGACGACGCCATCGAGATAGGGGCGGTCGGAACGCCGGTAGCGCGTGTTCCGGGCCAGGACGATGCGCTCGCCGCGCCGCCATTCGCGTAGGACGAACGGCCCGCTTCCCAGGGGCCGCGTTGCGAAATCCTCACCGAGGTCGCGAGCCTGGGCGACCGGGACAACGGATGCGAATAGCAGCGCGAGTTTGTGGAGGAAGAGCGGGTCCGGGGCCGCGAGGGTGATGACCAGCGTATGCGCATCCGGCGCCTGGAGCCCCTGCACGTGCGGTTCGGTGCCGTCCACGTAGGCTCGGGCGCCGACAATGCCTCGGTAGAACTGTGCGCCCTGTGAGCGGGTTTCGGGGTCGAGTACTCGTTCGATGCTGCCGGCGGCGTCCGCGGCCGTCAACGGCGTACCGTCCGAGAACACGACGCCTGGCGCCAGCTCGAAGCGATAGCGTCGTCCGTCGTCGGAGATCTCCCAGCGTTCGGCAAGGAGCGGAACGAGCGTGCTGGCGTCGTCGTAGGTTACGAGCGTTTCGAACAGATGCTGTTCGAAAAACCACGACCGGGTGTCGTAGCCGATCGCCGGGTCGAGGGTGGGCACGTCCTCGGCGGCGGCGAGGCGAAGCACGCCCCCTGCGCGCGCCCCGGGAGCACGTGCCGGCCACTCGAGGGGATCCTCCCACATGCATCCCGCCAGGCACGCGGCGACACAGAGACCGGTGAGCAGGCTTGGCAGCGTCGCGTAGGTCCTCATGCGGAAGGCGCCCTTCCCTGCCGTGCCAGACCATAGGCGATGAAGTTGAACGTGAGGACGGCGTAGAGGACGGCGGCGCCGGGAAAGAGCATCAGCCAGGGCGCGACGCGGTAGTAGCTCGTCGCCTCCTGAATCATGCGGCCCCAGGTCGGTGTCGGTGGCGGCACGCCGATGCCGAGGAAGCTGAGTCCGGCATCGAGGAGGATGGTTCCGGACGTGCTGAGCGCGGCGATCACCAGCATCGTCGGCAGGATGTTGGGCAGAATGTGGCGCCAGAGGATGCGCGCGCTGCCCGCGCCCATCGCCCGGGCGGCAACGACGTATTCCCGCTCACGAAGCGAGAGCACTTCGCTCCGGATCACGCGCGCGACACCAGTCCAACTCACCAGGCCGATGACGACGAAGATCGTCCAGACGCTCGGCTCGAGGACCGCGACCAGGGCAACCGCGAGGAGGAGACCCGGGAAGGCCAGCATGACGTCCGTGATGCGCATGAGGACGATGTCGACGAGTCGCCCGAAATACCCCGCCGTGAGACCGACGGCGGTGCCGATCGTCATCGTGACGCTCATGGCGACGAGGCCGACGAGCACCGAGATGCGGGCCCCGTAGAGCAGCCGTGACAACACATCGCGGCCGAGATCATCGGTGCCGAGATAAAATGGCGCGCCGGGAGGCATCGGTTCGGCCAGGCGCGCGGCCACGACCGCGGTGGGATCGTACGGAGCCAGGATTGGACCGAACACCGCCGCCCCGACGAGCGCGGTGCCCATGACGCAGCCTATCCGGAAGAGGCCGTCGGATTTCATTCGAGACGGATCCGTGGATCGATGGCGCGGTACACGAGGTCGACCATCAGGCTGGCCGTGACGACGAGCGATGCGCTCAGCAGAACCGCCCCCATGATCACGGGGACGTCGAGATTCAAGACGGCCTCGAAGGCGAGCCGTCCGATGCCAGGCCAGTGAAAGACCGTTTCGGTGAGCACGACCCCGTTCATCAGCGCGGCGAGATCGAGCCCGATGACCGTGACGAGCGGCAGGCAGGCGTTGCGCAGGGCGTGACGGAAGAGCAATCGCACGGGCCCGACTCCCCGCCCCCGCGCGGCCCGGATGTATTCCTGGCCGAGTACTTCGACGAGATTGGTGTGGAGGAGCCGCGCGTAGTAGACGCCCGTGCCACTGCCGAGCACGAGTGCGGGGAGAATCAAGTGGCGCGGGCTGCTCGCGCCGCCGAGCGGCAGCAGGCGCCAGCGATAGCCGACGTAGTAGAGCGCCAGCATGCCGAGCCAGAACACGGGCGCCGAGAGCAAGGTCAGGGAGGCGACGAGCGCGGTGCGATCGATCCAGGTCCCGGCAAAGCGCGCCGTGACCGTTGCCCCGAGTAGCCCGATCGCGATGGCGACGCCGAGGGCGGCGAGGGCGAGCGTTGCGGTGGCTGGTAGTCGCCGGAGGAGGAGCGTGCCCACCGGTTCCCGCGTCGCGTAGGACCGGCCGAGGTCGCCGCGTACCAATCGTCCGAGGTAGCGCGCGTATTGCGTGGCGACGGGCGCATCCAGCGCGAGATCGCTCCGCACGCGGGCGAGCGTCTCGGCGTCGGCGCGCGGCCCGGCGATGACCCGAGCCGGGTCCCCCGGTACGAGAAACGCCACCCCGAAGGTAATCGTGCTGGTGCCGAGGAGAATCACCAGCGCCCAGACGATGCGTGCGACGATGTACCGCATCTCAACGCTTGACGTTGCCCGCCCGCCCCACTATCGGCGGACGCACGTGCGGCGCTTCCTTTCTCTCGGCCTCGCCTTTGTGGCCGTCCTCGCCCTGGTGGCCCTGCTTCCACGTGGTTGCCAGCGTGCGCGCGAACGCGTGATGTTGGCGCTCATCCACGACAGCGAGCGCCCGGTCGACATCGCTGACGGCGACCCCGTCGCCTTTCGGTTCCGCCCCACTCCCGTTCGCGTGCTCGCCTTGATCGACCTTCACAGCGCCGCCTCCACCACCGAGCGTGTCTCCTTCCTACCCCCGCCGGGGTCCGATCGCTATGCCTGGGCGGTGGCCGTGTGTCCGACCTGGTCGAGCCGCTGCCTGGACGCCACGCCGACCCTGTCGCTGGCCGAGGTGACGTACGGAGAGGTGCCCGAGGGGCTCCAGCAGATCGAGCCGGTTGGCGGACCGCCGGCATCGTTGCAGGAGGGGCATCTGTATGGGCTCGCGCTCATCGGCGAGAAGCTGTTCGCGCTGACAGTCTTCTATCGCGACGGGGATGGGATCCACGTCATGGAAGGCCGTCGCTTCGCCGAGTCCGTGATCCGTGGCGAGCGCCGGGCGGTGCATCGCTTTGTCCGTCGGCCTTGAGCAGCGCCGCCCGCGTGCGGGATACAGGTTCCTGGGCACGGGTGGGGGAGCAGGCGCCGCTATTCGTCCGGCGGGGACCAGCCCGCCTGCCTCCAGCCCGCCACCATGCGCTCGACCAGGCGCGGCGAGTTGTGCGCGCGTAGAAGCGCGACGGTGAAGCTCGGGTTCAGGCGCATGCCTTCGTCGAGCGCCTCGCGCGCCTTGTCCGGCCGTTCCAGGTGCCCGAGCGCGGCGCCAAGGAGCCGATAGACCGCGGACGCAGGGTGCCGGCGGCCGATGGCGTCGCGTAGCGGGGCGATCGCCTCGTCGTAGCGTCCCGCGTTGAAGTGACACAGGCCGGCGACGTGCAGCATCCCACTAATCGAGGGGTCGCGGGGGGCCAGGCGGAGGGCCTTCGCGTTCAGGGCCAGCGCTTCGTCCGGCCGGTCGGCCGCCAGCATCATGGCCATGGAGGTCCACCCGAGCGCGTAGCTGGGATTGAGATCGACGGCCCGCTCGAAAGCGCGGAGCGCCAGCTCGTTTCGGCCGGCCACTGCCAAGCAATGGCCAAGCGTATGATGACTGCGCGGGTCCTCGGGCGCCAACCGTACGCTCTTCTCCGCCAACTCCATCGCTTCCGCGAGTCTCGCGTCCGGATCGTCAACCTTGCCCTGGTAGGTATCCCACCACATTGTCATTGACAGCCCCGCGTGGGCAGCGGCGAGGCCCGCGTCGAGTTCGATGGCACGACGAAACCACTCCGCGGCTCTCGCTAGTCCGGCGTCCGTAAACTCGTAGGCATGCGCAAGCCCGCGGTGAAGGGCTTCCCACGCGTCGAGGTTCTCGGTTGGTTGCGCACGCGCTCGCTCCCGCTCGGCGTTCCGTAGCGCCGGCTCAATCGCGCCGACGAGCGCGTCGACGATCTCATCCTGAAGCGCGAAGACGTCGTCGAGCTCGCGGTCGTAGCGCTCGGTATGCATCTGATGGGCCGAGGGTCCGTCGATGAGCTGGACGGCGACGCGAATGCGGCTGCCGGACCGGCGCACGCTGCCCTCGACGACGTACCGGGCCCGAAGCTCGCGGCTCACTTGGCGTGCATCGGCCCTGATCCCCTTGTAGGTGAACGTCGAGCTCCGGGCGATGACCGGAAAGGACTTGAAGGCGGAGAGGCGTGCGATGACGTCTTCGACGATGCCGTCGACGAGGAACTCTTGTTCGGGATCGGCGCTTCGGTTCTCGAACGGCAGCACCGCGATGGCCGGCCGGCCGCCAAAGCCTGGCACGGCTAGCGTCGGCGTTGTGTTGGCGTCTCCCGACGCTTCAACCCGCCACGTCCGTACCGGGGCCGCAATGTTCTTGAGCGCCTGATCGCCGAGATCGACGAAGCCCGCGTGCACCTTGCCGCGCACCTGTTCGATGACGGAGCCCGACACGCAGATTCCACCAGGTTCGGCCAGCGCTTCGAGTCGTGCGGCGATGTTGATCCCGTCGCCGTAGAGATGATCGCCGTCGACCAGGAGGTCTCCGAGGTGGATTCCGATCCGGAACGGCATCCGTCGCTCGTCGGGCAGCTTGCCGTTTCGCTCTGCAAGGAGTTGCTGGACGGACACCGCGCATGCAACGGCGTCGACGGCGCTCGCGAACTCCGCGAGCAGATTGTCGCCGACGGCGTCGACGACCCGACCGTGGTGCTCGCGGACGAGACCGCCGATGCTCTCGCGATGCGAGCGGAGGGTCTCGACGGTCGCGACATCGTCCTCCGCCATATGGCGGCTGTAGCCCACCGCGTCGGCACTCAGGATCGCGGCGAGCCGCCGGCGTGCCTTATCCGCCTCCATGCAGTCTAGGGATACTCTCTTCCGCCAATGCGAACTAGGCGCGGGCGACGGCTAGGTGAGCCCGCGGCCACCGTCGACCGTCACGGTCGTGCCGGTCACGAAGGTGCTCGCTTCGACGAGGTGGAGCACCGCGGCGGCGACGTCCATCGGATCGCCGAAGCGGCCGGCCGGTGTGCGGCTGAGAATCGTCGCGTCGCGTGTGGGGGTCGAGTGTGTGGCCGGAAGAATGGGACCAGGCGCCACGCAGTTGATCTGTACCGCGGGTGCCAGCGCGCGGGCGAGTCCCTGACTGAGCGCCACCAACCCTGCCTTGCTGACGCCGTACGGCAGAAAGTCCGGATGCGGACGGGCGACCATGGTGTCGGTGATGTTGACGATCTTGCCCGCTCCGCGCTCCTGCATCGCACGTCCGACCCGCAACGACAGGACGTACGGCGCGGTGAGGTTGATGGCGAGATGTCGGTCCCAGGCCCGTTGATCCAGCGTCGCAACGGGCGTCGGCTCGAAGAGCGAAGCGTTGTTCACGAGAATATCGGGGGGACCGAATTCGGTACTCACCTGATCGGCGAGACGCTCTACCGCCTGCGGGATCGCGAGGTCTGCCGTAAAGGCCTCGGCCTCTCGTCCCTGAGCGCGAATGGCGCGGACGACGTCTTGGGCGGCGGTTTCGGAAGTGTGGTAGTGCACGGCCACTCGCGCTCCAGCGCTCGCGAGGTGCTCCGCGATCGCCCGGCCGAGCCGTTGGGCGGCACCGGTGATCAGGGCCGTGCGTCCGTCCAGTGTCACGACGCGGGCGGAGGCATCAGGGCAAGGACGTCGTCGAGTGCGCCCGGTGCGGCGCCGACGACGTGGTCAGGGGCCGAGCTGCCATCGAGCATTTCGTCCAATGCGACGGCCGACCCAGAACGGTAGCGCAGCTCGCCGCCGACCGCGGCCAGAAGCGCCGCGCCCGCCGTAATGTCCCAAATGTGCGGTCGGCCGAGCAATGCTCCGGTTGCGGCGCCCCGCGCCACCAGCGCCAGGTGGTAGGCCGTTGATCCGAGCGAGCGCACTTTCCCGGCAAATGTTCCGGCCGCGCGCCGATGGTATCCCGAGTACGTGACGATGAACTGATCGCCTTCGGGCAGGGATCGCGGCCCATGCGGGATCGTGCGTCCGTTCCAGGAAGCGCGCCCGCCGTCGGCGACATAGGTCTCGCCCGTCATCGGGAGATAGGTCACCCCTCCCAGCGCGGTCCCGTCGACAACCCAGCCAAGGGTGACGCACCAGGTCGGGAGCCCGGCGACGAAGGCCGCAGTACCGTCGATCGGGTCGATGGTGAGCGTACACTCGGCGTCCTCCGGCCCCGACGCGCCGAACTCCTCGCCGAGCAGGCGGACCTCCGGGAGCAGGCGTGACAATCGCTCCACGAGGAACGTCTCCACCTCGCGGTCGGCCGCCGTGACGACAGTACGGTCGGCCTTGCGCTCCGCGGTCACGTTGCGGAAATGACGACGGGCAATCTCGCCGGCTTCGGTGACCAGCGGCAGGAGATCTGCGGCAGAGGGGACGCGCACCTGGTGATCATAGCCCAGGTCGCGCCCAGACCCGAATCATCCAGCTGCCGCCGCTGCTAGGGGCCGCCGCGGGGCTCGAGCTGGCCACGGAGTCCGACGGCGTCGAGCGCGGCGTACAGATCGAGAATGTGGCGTGTATTCGCGCCGAGATCGCCACGCCCGACGCGCGCGCTCGCCTGCACGTGGATGGCTGGGCGCCCAGGCTCGGGCACGATCCTGATCAGGACGTCATGCTGGAATCCGAAGACCGCCGAGGTGACCACGGCGTGGAACGTGCGCGTCTCCGGGTCAGTGTCCACGATGGCCCAGCGCGGTAGGGTCGCCACCGCCTCGGGGATCTTCAGGAACAGCACACTCGGCCCGCGCGAGTAGTAGCGCGGCCGCAGCTCGGGAAACAGCGAGTCCTCGACGGTCCGCGCCTGCGGTGCGTTCAGGTAGGTCGCGATGCGGACGAGGGGGCCGGGCGTGTCCCAGAGAGGGAGATCGTTTGCCAGCAGGTTGCCGCCGAGCCACGTCATCATGACGCCGAACGCGGCGAGCAGCAGGCGGACGAGATACATGGGCTACGCGCTCGTGGCGTTGCTGTCGCGGGTCGCCGCCCAGACGAGCCCGCGTCGCATGTACTGCAGGCCCGACGCGACGGTCGCGGCGCCAGTCACGACGAACAGTGGCGGCCGGACCTGTCCCGGAATGATGGCGGGCCAGCAGAATCCGACCAGGACCAATGTGACCGAGAGCAGTTGCAGGAAGGTTGTCGCCTTGCCGACGGCGCTCGGGCGCACGGCCATCCGCTCGCCGGTGACGACGAACAGCACGAAGTATCCCGCCAGCAGAATCACATCGCGCATGACCACCAGAACGGTCAGCCAGTTTGGTACCGCCTCCATCATGGCGAGGACGGCGAACGAGCTCAGGAGCAGCAGCTTGTCGGCCAACGGATCGAGGATGGCGCCGAGCTCGGTTTTGCTGTTGGTCAGACGGGCAATCGCGCCGTCGAGAGCGTCGGTCAGGCCACCGGCGACGAACAGTGCCAGCGATGCCCGTGGGTATCCGCCAGTCAGCAGGATCAGGAAGCCAGGAATCGTCAGAATGCGGATGATCGTTAGTGTGTTGGGAACGTTGAGCACCCCGCCCCCTGTAGCCGCTTGCGGATCTGGCCGGCCATCTTTTGCGTCGCCGACGCCGTGATACGCGCGCTCCCGTCCTCGTAGCGTTCGTCGAGGACCTTCGCGCCGCGGTGGAGCCACGCCACCAGATCTCCCCGCGAGCTGGGCACGACGACCTCGAGCGTCACGCGTTCGGCGTCCAACCAGCGCTCGATGCACGCCAGCACGGCCGGCAGACCTGTGCCGCTCGAGGCGGAGATGCGACACACGTCCAAGGCGCTGGCTTCGGGGCCGGGTGGAAGTGGGTCGTCGACCTTGTCGATCTTGTTCCAGACGAGCAGCATCGGGGTCTCCCCTGCGCCGATCTCCTCGAGTACCCCTTTGACGATGCGCGTCTGTTCTTCAACCTCGGGATGACTCGCATCGACGACCTGCACGAGGAGATCGGCGCGGCGCACCTCTTCGAGGGTACTCTTGAACGCTTCCACGAGTTGATGAGGAAGACCGTGAATGAAGCCGACGGTGTCCGCCAGCATGACGCGCTCGCCTCCGGGGAGATCGAGCCGCCGGACGGTCGAATCGAGGGTGGCAAACAGCTTGTCTTCGACCAGGACACCGGCATCGGTCAGGGCGTTCATCAAGGTCGACTTGCCGGCGTTGGTGTAGCCGACGAGCGCAACGGTCGCATACGGGACGGCGGCACGCTCCTGGCGGTGCAACCCTCGCGTCCGCTCGACATCGGCAAGCCTTCCCCGCAAGCGCTGAATGCGCTCCCGGACGCTGCGGCGGTCGACTTCGAGCTGCGTCTCGCCGGGTCCACGGGTTCCGACTCCGCCACCAAGCCGGGAGAGGTGCGTCCACGCCCGGGTGAGCCGCGGCAGCAGATAGTCGAGCTGGGCCAGTTCGACTTGGAGCTTGCCTTCGAGCGTCCGGGCACGCGCGGCGAAAATGTCGAGGATGAGCTGGCTCCGATCGAGCACTTTGACGTCGAGCCGCGTTGTGAGGTTGCGCTGCTGCGCGGGACTGAGGCTGCCGTCGATCAGAACGACGCTGGCGCAGGTTTCGCGGACGACCTCCGCGATCTCCTCGACCTTGCCACGGCCGAGGAAGGTCGCCGGGCTGATGCGGCGGATCGTCTGGTGCAGTGAGGCGACCGGGATCACGCCCGCGGTGCGCGCCAGGCGCTCGAGTTCGCGCAGGGCCTCCTCGCTGCTCAGCCCCGCCGCCCGCTCGCCGCCGGTCGCGCAGGTGACGCCCACCAGCACGGCGCGCTCGGCCGGCGAGTCGACGGTGTACGAGTGGCGCGTCATCCGAGCCTCATGGTCGCACACATACCGGCCCTCACGAAAGCCTCCATGAAGATACGCCCCGCGGCACTACTGAAGATACGCCACGCGTTCCCCGAAGAGCTTCTCGACGGCGTCCATCAGCTTCTCCGTCGGCGCCACACGGTGCCGCGAGAGCTTGACGTTGGCGACAAAGCCGTCGGCCATGACCTCGATCGACGCCGGCACGTCTCCCGGGTGCGCCTTCAGCATCTCGTCGAGGGCGAGTGCGCGCTCCGCCGTCAGCGTGTCCGCACCGATGCGCAGACGGACCTCGCGGACGCTGCGCTCGCGCAACGCGGCGAGCGAGAGCACCTCGTCGGCGATGATCTGGCACCGTTCCTCGCTCACCTCGAGTTTGCCGGCCACACAAATAGGCTCATCCGAGGTCACCAGGCTCTCGTATCGCTGATAGGCCTCCGGCCAGACAATGACTTCGATCATGCCGGTCTTGTCCTCGAGATTGAACGTGGCGTAGCGATCGCCGCGCTTGTTGTTCTTGAGCTTGAGCGTGTGGACGACGCCGCCGATCTTGACCTTCTCTTGGTTCTTCCGGCCACTCAGGGCGACGACGGGTGCCGTGGTGATCCGCCGCAGGCTGTCCTCGAACTTATCGAGGGGGTGCCCGGTGATGTAGAAGCCAACGGTCAACCTCTCGGCCGCGAGCCGTTCTTTCGCCGACCACTCTTTGATGTTCATCGGTGGTGGCGGTGGGGGGACACTCTCGAGAGAGAAGAGCGTAATCTGGCCGGCCGACTCGCCGCTCGAGGCGGCCCATTGCAGGGCGCGTTCGAGGTAGGAAGAGCCGCCGTGTTCGCCCTCGGAGAGCAGCGTCGCTCGCGAACGATGCACCGAATCGAACGCGCCGCATTTCACCAAGGACTCGACGACGCGTCGGTTGATCTGCTGGCCGCGGACGCGCTGCGCGAAGTCGGCGACACTGGTGAATTCGCCGCTCTCGTTGCGCGCTTCCAGAATGATCTCGATCGCCTTGGCGCCGACGCCCTTCACGGCGCCAAGGCCGAAACGGATCCCCTTGTCGGTGACCGTGAAATGCTGCCGACTCTCGTTGATGTCGGGAGGGAGAATGGGGATCTTATGCACGCAACACTCCGCAATGTTCTTGTAGGTGTTGTCGGTCTCGCCCATTTCAAGCGAGAGGAGCGCGGCCATGAACTCGTTCCGGTAGTGGGTCTTGAGATAGGCGGTCTGGAACGAGATCAGCGCGTAGGCGGCGCTGTGTGATTTGTTGAAACCGTATGCCGCGAATTTCTCCATCTGGTCGAAGATCTTCGTGGCGAGTTCGCTCTTGATGCCCTGGTCGACGGCCCCCTTGCCAAACCGGTCGCGCTCCTTGTCCATCTCGGACTTCTTCTTTTTGCCCATGGCGCGCCGAAGGTTGTCGGCGTCCTGGAGCGAGTAGCCGGCGAGCGTGGTCGCGATCTGCATGACCTGCTCCTGGTAGACCAGGGTGCCGTAGGTCTCGCCGAGGATGCTCTCGAGGAGCGGATGCTCATAGGTGGTGCGCTCGCGGCCGTGTTTCCGGTTGATGAAATCCTGATCCATGCCGCTGTCGAGGGGGCCGGGTCGGAACAGCGCGAGTGCCGCGATCAGGTCCTCGAAACGGCTCGGCCGAAGCTGCGTGATCATCTTCCGCATCCCACCGCTTTCCATCTGGAACACGCCGATGGTGTCGCCTTTGGCCAACAGCTTGTAGGTGGGCGCATCGTCGAGCGGGAGCGTCGACAAGTCGACATCCTCGTCCCGGCGCTGTTTGATCATCGAGACCGCGTTGGCGAGCAAGGTGAGGGTCTTCAGGCCGAGGAAGTCGAATTTGATCAGCCCGATGTATTCGACGTCGCCGAACGGGTACTGCGTGAGGACGGCCCCGTCCTTGTCGACGAACAGCGGCAGATGTTCGGACAGGGGCCGGTTCGCAATCACGACCCCGGCGGCGTGCTTTGAGGCGTGACGGAGCAGGCCCTCGAGTCGGATCGCGTGATCGAAGAGATTGCGATCGCGTTCTTCTCCGCGGTCGCGCATTTCGCGGAGCTTCGGCTCGAGCTTCAGCGCCTCTTCGAGGGGATGATCGCGTCCCTGGACCGGCGCGGGATAGAGCTTGGCGAGCCGGTCGGTCTCTCCGTACGAGAACTCGAGGACGCGACCGACGTCTTTGATCGCCTGCTTTCCCTTCAGCGAGCCGAAGGTGATGATGCCGGCGACCCGGTCTTCACCGTACTTCTCGCGCACGTAGCGCAAGACCTCTTCCCGACGTTCGTAGCAGAAGTCGACATCGATATCGGGCATCGACTTCCGACCCTTGTTCAAGAAGCGCTCGAACAGGAGATTATACGGCAAGGGATCGATGTCGGTGATACGGAGCGAGTAGGCCACGAGGCTGCCGGCCGCCGATCCGCGCCCTGGCCCCACCGGCACGCCTTGCGACTTCGCATGGTTGATGAAGTCGGCGACGATCAGGAAGTACCCGTCGAACTGCAGCTCGTTGATCGTCTGCAACTCGCTCTCGAGCCGTTCCCAATACGGCGCGGCGGCGTCACCGGTGATGGGGCCGTCGGCGGGTCGTCCCGCGCCAGCGGCCAGGCGGGATTCGAGGCCGCGGGTCGCATCGGCCTTGAGGCGCTCCTCGAGGGTCTCGCCTTTCTTGATGCGGTAGTTGGGGAACTGGTGCTTGGTCTCGAGCTCCAGATTGCAGCGCTCAGCGAGCGCCACGGTATTGGTGACGGCATCCGGAACATCGGCGAACGCCGCCGCCACTTCGTCCGGTGATTTGACGTAGAGCTGATTGGTATCGAACTTCCAGCGTGTCGGGTCGCTGAACACCTTGCCTGTCTGGATGCACAGCAGGACTTCATGCGCCGTAGCGTCCTCGGACATGAGGTAGTGGCAGTCGTTCGTGGCGAGCAGGGGAATCCCAAGGTCGGTCGCCAGCTCCTTCAGCATGGCGTTGCACTTTTCCTGCAACGGGATGTGGTTGTCTTGAATCTCCAGATAGTAGCGATCGCCGAAAATCTTCAGGTACTCGATGGCGAGTTCGCGCCCTCGCGCGTAGTTGTCGGCTTGGAAGGCGCGATTGACCTCGCCGGAGAGACAGCCGCTGGTCGCAATGAGGCCGCCGTTCAGTTCGCTGAGGAGCTCCTTGTCGATGCGGGGCTTTCGGTAGAAGCCCTCCTGATAGGCCAGGCTCACCAGCTTGCAGAGATTCTGGTAGCCTTCCAGGTTCATGGCGAGGAGCAACATGTGGAAGTTGCCTGCCATCTCATAGTCGTCCGTGCGGGTCGCCTTGTGCTCGAACCGCGACCGGGGGGCCATGTAGGCCTCGCACCCGATGATGGGCTTGATGCCTTCGGCCAGACACGTGCGGTAGAACTCGATGGCACCGAACATGTTGCCATGGTCGGTCATCGCCACGGCCGACATGCCGAGCTCTTTGATGCGCGGGACGAGCTTGGAAATCTTGTTGGCGCCGTCGAGGAGGCTGTACTGGGTGTGCAGGTGGAGGTGGACGAAGCTCACGCGGGCCTCATTCCCATTCGATCGTCGCCGGGGGTTTGGACGAGATGTCGTACACGACGCGATTCACGCCCGTGACCTCATTGATGATGCGGTTCGACATCGTAGCGAGGAGATCGTAGGGCAGCCGCGCCCAGTCCGCGGTCATGCCGTCGACACTCTCGACCGCGCGAATCGCCACGACGTTCTCGTACGTGCGCCCGTCACCCATGACACCGACGGTCTTGACGGGCAGCAGGACGGCGAACGCCTGCCAAACCGCCCGGTAGAGTCCCGCGGCTTTGATCTCTTCGAGGACGATCGCATCGCACGCTCGCAGGATCTCGAGACGCTCGCGGGTGACGGCACCGAGAATACGAATGGCGAGTCCTGGTCCCGGGAACGGTTGGCGCTGCAGGATGTCATCTGGGACGTCGACCAGAGCCCCGAGCGTGCGAACCTCGTCTTTGAACAGTTCGCGCAGGGGCTCGATCAGCGCGAGTTGCATGTGTTCGGGCAGGCCCCCCACGTTGTGGTGCGTTTTGATCGTGGCCGAGGGCCCCTTGAACGAAACCGACTCGATCACGTCCGGGTAGAGGGTTCCTTGGGCGAGGAAGGCAACACCAGGAATGCTCTTGGCTTCGACCTCGAACACTTCGATGAAGGTCCGCCCGATGGCGCGCCGCTTGGTCTCCGGGTCTTCGATGCCATCGAGTGCCTGCAGAAAACGATCGCCGGCGTCGATGACGCGCAGACGATCGCCGAACCGCGCGCGGAACATTTCCGTGACCGCGGCGGCCTCCCCCGCGCGCAAGACGCCATTGTCGACGAAGATGCACGTCAGACGATCGCCGATGGCGCGATCGATGATACCGGCGGTGACCGCGGAGTCGACCCCGCCGGACAGCGCACAGATGACGTGCGCATCCCCGACCCGGGCTCGGATGGTCGCGATCTCGTTCTCGACGAAACCCTCCATCGTCCAATTCGGGGTCGCGCCGCACACGCGCCGGACGAAGTTCCGCAGGATGTCGGCGCCGTAGTCGGTGTGGACGACCTCGGGATGAAATTGTAGCCCGTAGCGGGTGCCACTGGCGTCTCGACACGCGGCGATCGGAGAGTTGTCGCTCGATGCCAGGGAGACCCATCCCGCCGGTAGCGAGTCCATCCGATCTCCATGGCTCATCCAGACGGCGAGTCCGTCGGGGCCGGGGGCGATGCCCGCGAAGAGCGGATCGTCCCCGGTGATCTGGATGCGCGTGCGCCCGAACTCACGGCGCACCGCGCGTCCAACGACGCCGCCGCCAAGATGGCTGAGGACACCCATGCCGTAACAGATCCCGAGTATGGGCACATCGAGCGCCAGGATCGCCGGATCGGGGAGCGGTGCCCCTTCGGCGTAGACCGCCGCGGGGCCCCCGGAGAGGACGACGCCTTCCGGTTTGAGCGCTTCGATCTTGGCTGGGGCGACGTTGTACGGATGGATTTCGCAGTACACCTGCTGCTCGCGGATACGACGCGCGATGAGCTGCGTGTACTGCCCTCCAAAATCGAGGACCACAATCATGGTACCGCTCCGCCCCCCGGCGCCCCGACTCCCCGGCGCCCGCAACAGATCACTCCAGTCGATAGTTCGGTGCTTCTTTCGTGACGACGACGTCGTGGACGTGACTCTCGCGTGCACCGGCCCCACTGACGCGCATGAAACGCGTCTTGGTGCGGAGTTCGGCGAGGGTGCGGCAGCCGCAGTATCCCATGCCCGCCTTCAACCCACCGACGAGCTGGTGGATGTTGAACGACAGGGTGCCCTTGTACGGAACGCGGCCCTCGATGCCCTCGGGGACGAGCTTCACCTCGGGCTCGTCGCCCTGAAAGTAACGGTCGCTGCTCCCCTGCTTCATGGCTTCGATCGAGCCCATGCCGCGGTACAGCTTGTAGGTCCGCCCTTGGAAGAGAATCGTCTCGCCCGGACTCTCCTCGGTGCCGGCGAACAAGCTGCCGATCATGATCGTGTCGGCGCCCGCGGCGATGGCCTTGGTCAGGTCGCCCGAGTAGCGCACGCCCCCGTCGGCGATGATCGTCGCGTCGGTGCCCGCCACGCCGCGGACGGCGCCGGCCAGCGCCGTCAGTTGTGGCATGCCCACACCCGAGATGATGCGCGTGGTGCAGATGGAGCCGACGCCCATGCCCACTTTGATGCCGTCGGCCCCGGCTTCCGCCAGCGCGCGTGCGCCCTCCTCGGTGCCAACGTTGCCGGCGATCACGTCGAGATCGGGGTACGCGCGCTTGGTGTCGCGTACGGCGTCAATGACGTTGGCGGAGTGTCCATGGGCCGTATCGAGGGCCAGCACGTCGACGCCGGCGCGTACCAGCGCCGCGGCGCGCTCCTCGCGGTCGGGGCCGACGCCAATCGCGGCGCCGACTCGGAGCCGGCCGAGGTCGTCTTTGCACGCCTGTGGATATTGGATGGTCTTCTGGATGTCCTTGACCGTAATCAGCCCTTGGAGCCGCTGGTGATCGTCGACCACGAGCAGCTTTTCGATCCGGTTGGCGTGCAGGATCTCCTTGGCTTCCTCGAGGCTGACGCCGGATCGGGCCGTGACCAGATTCTCTTTGGTCATCACCTCCGATACCTGCCGGTCGAGTCGCTTCTCGAAGCGCAGGTCGCGGTGCGTGAGGATCCCGACGAGCTCCCCGTTCTGGGTGACGGGCAATCCCGAGATGCGGTAGCGCTGCATGATCGCGACCGCGTCCTCGATCCGGTGGTCGGGTCGCACGGTGACCGGGTCCGAGATCATCCCACTCTCGGACTTTTTGACCTTCCCGACCTCGAGGGCTTGCGCCTCGACGGGAAGATTCCTGTGGATGATGCCGAGGCCACCTTCTTGGGCAATGGCGATGGCCATCGCGGACTCGGTGACCGTGTCCATGGCGGCCGAGACCAGCGGGATATTGACCGCGATCCGGCGCGTCAGATGACTGGCGACGACCGCGTCGCGCGGAATGACGTCGCTCGCGGCCGGCACCAGCAGTACGTCGTCAAAAGTGAGGGCTTCTTCGAGCTCGCGTAGACTCATGACCAGATCTGCAGACGAAAAAGCCCCCCTCGCAACGCGAGCGGGGCTGAAATGGGTCTACCGAGTGCCACGCGGGCGGCGTCCTGACCGTCCATGGCTCTTCCTAACAGACGGTCAGTGACCTGACAAGCTTCCCCCGCCCTATCGGGGGTTGGAGAGTCTCTCCGAGTCGGCCCTGGCCCTGGCACGACTAGGCGCGGGGCGCGCGGAGCACGACGACGCATTCCGCCGCATAGAGAAAGATGATCACCGAGAAGTAGATCCACACAAGTACCGCGACGAGCGCGCCCAGGGAGCCGTACACGACCGAGAACTGCGCGATATTGGCCAGGTACCAGAGGAAGAACCGGCGTGCGAACTCCCAGAGCAGTGTGCCGACCGCGCCGCCGACCAGGGCGTGCCGCCATTCGACCCGCGCATGCGGAAAGATCCGGAGCGCCAGCGTGAACAACGACAACAGGAGCGCGATCGAGATCAGGTATTGCACCCGGAGGCCCCGGGCGAGCCACACGGCCCACGCATGCCCGATCGGAATCAGCTCCGGATCGGCTTGCAGCGCGTGGAAGACGACGCCGAGATAGAACGAGAACAGCAGCACGAAACCCAGGGCGACGACGACGACCATCGACAGCAAGCGCGACCGGAGGAAACTGCGCCGCACGTCCACCGCGAACACCCGGTCGAGGGCAAACTCGGTCGCTTGGAACACCAGCCCCGCCGCGATCACCAGGGTCGCGAGCGCGAACCACGAGAGGCGACCCCGGTTGGCGACGACCGACTCGAGATTGCGGGTAATGTCCTCGCTCAAGTGGGGAATGAACTCGCGCACCGACGACATGATTGCCCGGAAGGTCTCCTCGGACGAGCCGACGACGTAGCCAACGACCGCCACGACCATGAACAGCACCGGGATGAGGGAGAGCAGTGCGTAAAACGAGATTGCGGCCGCCAGGGTGGGACAGCCGTCGGCGTAGAACTTCACGGCCGCGTCGCGCAGCATGCCGGTCGCCCGCCGGGCGATGGCGCCGGATCGCCCGCGCTCGCGGCTCGCGACGCGCATCGGACGAGCGCTTCCCACGTCTGTCCTCAGTGCCTCGCCCGAAACTGAATGCGGACGGGCGTGCCCTCGAGGTTGAACGCCTGCGCGAGTTGGTGCTGCAGGTAGCGGTGATAGCTCGGATGGATGCCATCGGGCGAACTCGCGAAGATGGTGACGGTCGGTGGGCGTCGGGCGACCTGCGTGGCGTAGTAGATTTTCGGGCGCCGGCCGCGCGCGAGCGGTGGTTCTTTGGCGCGAACCAGGCGTACCAGGACCTCGTTCAGGCGCGCTGTTTGCAGCTGGACGTCATGCGACCGGGCGACCCGTCGGACGGTTGGCAACAAGTCGTCGACCCCGATACCGGTGACCGCCGAGGTGGCAACGACGGGGACCCGCTGCAGCGTCGGGAGCCGTCGTCGGATCTCTTCCACCGCGGCGTCGGGACGCGCGCACTGATCCATCTTGTTGGCGGCGATGACCACCCCTCGCCCTTCCCTCCAGGCGAGCGCGGCAAGACGCTGATCTTGGGTCGTAACGCCCTCGATCATATCGAGCACGATGATCACGATGTCACTCCGCGTGAGCGCCTCCAGCGATTTGCCGGCGGCCGACCGTTCGAGACGTTCCTGGACGCGCGCACGGCGCCGGATGCCGGCCGTGTCGATCAGCATGTACCGAGTGCCACCCGCCTCCAACTCGGTGTCGACCGCATCGCGCGTCGTCCCGGCAGTTCCGTCGACCAACGTGCGCGCGTAGCCGAGCAGCCGGTTCACGAGTGAGGACTTACCGACGTTCGGGCGCCCGATCACGCCGACGCGGATGGCCCCCGTCGTGACGCTTGCTGGTGGCGCCTCGACGTGGGCGAGGATCGTCTCGATCAGCTCGCTAATGCCGCGCCCATGGGTCGCCGACACTTCGAGCAACTCGCCGCCACCCAATCGATGGAAGTCGACGACATGCGCGGCACGCCGCTCCGAGTCGATCTTGTTGACGACGAATAGCACCGGGACTTGCTGGCGGCGGAGGAGCCGCGCGGCGTCCTCGTCGGCCGGTGACAATCCGGATTTGCCGTCGAGCACATAGAGTACGAGGTCCGCGCCGCGGACGGCCGCCAACCCTTGCGCTCGGATGGCTTCGTCCAGGCCTTCCGCGGAGCCCCCTTCGAGTCCGCCGGTGTCGATCAGTCGCACAGCGCGGCCGGCGAGTGTTGCCGTCGACTCGTTCGCATCGCGGGTGACGCCGGGTGTGGGATCGACCACGGCCTTCGGGCGACGCAGGAGTCGGTTGAACAGGGTCGATTTCCCCGCGTTTGGTCGCCCCGCAAGGACCACGCGCGGGACTGGGACGAGCGGCGTCGGCGCGGCGTCGTCGGTCGGCGCGTCTCTCTGCTCTTCCCCCTGGGGCTCGGGCGTGACGGGTGCACGCGTGCGGCTCGTCGTCATGGCGTCAGAGTCCGAGTTCTCGCAGTACGCGGGGGTCTTTGCTCCAGTCGCGCGCAAGTTTGACATGGAGCTCGAGGAAGATTCGGCAACCGAACATGGTTTCGAGGTCGAGTCGCGCGGCTTTGCCGATGTCGCGGATCCGTTGTCCCCGATCGCCGATCACGATGCCCTTCTGACTCGCGCGTTCGACGAGGATGCTCGCGTGAATGACCAGGAGCTTACGATCGGGGTGCTCCTGGAAGGCTTCGACGACGACCGCCGTCGCGTAGGGGATCTCTTCGCGCGTTTGCTCCATCACCTTCTCACGGATGATCTCGCTGGCGACGAAACGCTCGCTCTGCTCGCTCAGTTGGTCGCCCGGGTACATGGGTGGTCCGGCAGGCAGTGCCTTGACGATGACCTCGACGAGGCGCGAGATGTTGTCGCCCGTCCGTCCGCTGACGGGAATGACGTCGGCGTCGGGGACGAGCGCCGCGGCCTCGGCGCACACATGCAGCAGGACGTTCTGATCGACGAGATCCGTCTTAGTGACGGCCACGACACTGCCGTGCGCCAACGACGGCTCACGCGCGATGATGCGATCCTCGCTGGTCACTCCGCGGGAGGCATCGAGCACGAGGACACGGAGATCGGTGTCGCCGAGCGCCTGCCGTGCGACGGCGACCATGCGGGTGTTGAGGGGCGCCCGCGCGGTGTGGATCCCGGGCGTATCGACGAAGACGATCTGGGCGTCGGGGCGCGAGACGATGCCGACGATGCGGTGGCGCGTCGTTTGTGGTTTGGCGGTAACCGCCGCGAGCTTCGCACCGACGAGTCTATTAAGAAGGGTGGATTTCCCGACGTTCGGTCGGCCGCCCAGGCCGACGAATCCAGCACGGTGATCTGTCTCGGTAGTGAGGTCGGTGTCGGTCACGGCTCGCATGCTAGCTCTCGCCGCACCCGCACGCGAGGGGATCATCGTTGAGCGCGCCCGCTCGAGGGCGGCGCGGGAGGCGATTCATCAGCATCTTTGGCACTTGCGGCCTTCTTGGAGGGCGGTGCCGTAGGCGCCCCGTCAGCGTTTTTCGCACTGGCCGCCTTCTTGGACGGCGGGGCCGTGGCGGCATCGTCGGCTTTGGAGCCGGCCGACTTCTTGGGCGCGTCGTCGCTACTCTTTGCGTTGGCCGCTTTTCGTGCCGGGCTGGGCGCCTCGTCGGCAGGTTTCGAGCCGATCTTCCTCGCGGGGACGGCGTCCGCCTCGGTCTGGAGGGCCTGCAGCGCTTCGTTGGCTGCGGCCTGCTCGGCGCTCTTCTTGCTCGGTCCGGCACCGCGACCAAGCGTCCGCCCGCCGACCGAGATCTGGCTGACAAAGTCCTTCTCGTGGTCCGGACCGCTCTCGCGCACCAACGTGTACGTCGGGGTCGCGCGGAACAATTTCTGCGTCAGTTCTTGCAGTCGCGTCTTCCAATCGCCGACGCCGGCCAACGACAGGGTTTTGATGTCGGCGGCGAACTGTCGCGCCACCACCCGACGAGCGGCCACGAAGCCGCGATCCAGGTAGACCGCGCCGAGTAGGGCTTCGTAGCCCGCACCGAGAATCGAATCTTTGTTTCGTCCGCCGTTCTTCTCCTCCCCTTTTCCGAGTCGGAGCGCGCGTCCGAGGCCGAGATCGCGCGCCTTGTGCGCCAGGCTCCGCGTATTGACGAGCGAGGCACGGAGCTTGGAAAGCTCGCCCTCGTGGAAATGGGGGAACTGCTGCATGAGGAGGTCGCTGATCGCGAGCTCGAGCACCGAGTCTCCGAGGAACTCGAGCTTCTCGTTGTTGGGCGCTTTGCGCGTCGCCGAGAGCGATCGGTGGGTGAGCGCCGTTTCCAGGAGCTCGCCCTGGCGGAAGCGGTAGCCGAGCTGTTCTTCGATATCGTGACTCATCGTGTGCTCACAGCGCGGCGGCGATCCAGCCGCCCCCGACCACCTCGTCGCCCCGATAGAAGACTGCCGCTTGCCCTGGCGTGACCTGCAGCTCGGGAGCGGCGAACCGTACCTCAACCTCGCCCGTGCGGAGGGCGGTGACGCGCGCCGGTACGGGGTGATGGCGATGGCGGAGCCGGACGTGCACCTCTTCGATCGGTGTCGAGAGCCAGTGGACGTCCTCGGCCACCAAACCCTCATGCGCGAGGGCCGTGCGTGGTCCGACTTCGACGGTACCCGTCGTGGCATCGATGCGCGTGACGTAGCGTGGCGGTCCGCCTCCGAGGCCGAGGCCGCGTCGTTGTCCAATGGTGAAACGGTGGACGCCCGCGTGCGTTGCGAGCGTCCGGCCGGTCGCATCGACGACCGCTCCTGGTCGACGTTCAGCCGCGGCGGTCTCGCGTTCGATGAATCCGGCGTAGTCCCGTCCCGGAACGAAGCAGATCTCCTGGCTTTCGGGTTTGTCGGCCACGGCGAGGCCGAGGTCGCGGGCGATTCGTCGGACCTCGCTCTTCGGGAGGTCGCCGAGTGGAAACAAGGTATGCGCGAGCTGCTCCTGGGTCAGACTGAACAGGAAGTAGGACTGGTCCTTCCCGGCGTCGCGTGCCTGGAGCAGGCGAAACGGCCCGTTAGGAGGACCGCCGGCAATGCGTGCGTAGTGGCCCGTTGCGACATGGGTCGCGCCCAGGGTACCGGCACGCCGCCAGAGTTCGTCGAACTTGAGATCGCGGTTGCAGAGCAAACACGGGTTCGGGGTCCGACCGCGGAGATACTCCGCCTTGAAGATGTCGGTGACGCGAGCGCGGAAGGCCTCGCGAAGGTTCCACACGTAGTACGGGATGCCGAGGCGCGTCGCGACCTGACGCGCATCGTGGAAGTCTTCGAGCGAGCAACAACCCTGCCGATCGCTGACGTGGTCGGCGCCTTCACTCGCAAGGAGCATCGAGACGCCGACGACGTCGTAGCCTTGCTCGCAGAGCAGTGCCGCGGCGACCGAGCTGTCGACGCCGCCGCTCATGGCGACTAGGACGCGCGGGCCGGCCATGCCGCCTCCCCTCTGGGCTGGACGCGCCCGAGGACGACGCCCAGCCGTTCGACCACCGCGGTGATGTCGGTCGTCGTGCTCGCCCATCCGATACTCATCCGGAGGGCGCTGGCGGCGTCACTCGCGGACCACCCCATGGCCTGCAGGACATGGGACGGTTCGGTTCCGCCGGCTGCGCATGCGGAGCCGGCCGACACCGCGACTCCCTCGAGATCGAGGGCGCTCACCAACGCCTCGGCGTCATAGCCCGGGAACGCCACGTTGACGATGTGAGGTGCGACCTCCGGCGCGGCGTCTGCCGCGAAGCACGTCGTCGGCCAACGCTCTGCGATCGCCTCTCGGAGCTGCCGGGTCATGACTTCGAGGCGCGGGACCTCGGTCGTGCGGGTCGCGACGGTCTCTTCGAGCGCCGCCGCGAAACCGGCGGCACTCGGAACGTTCTCGGTGCCCGCGCGGAGCCCACGCTCCTGCGCTCCCCCCTGCTGCGTTGCGTGGATCTCGATCCCGCGGCGTACATAGAGCGCGCCTGCGCCGGGCGGGCCACCCACCTTGTGCGCCGACAGTGTGAGGAGATCGACGTCGAGGGCACGGACATCGACAGGGAGCGCGACGGCCGCCTGCGCCGCATCGAAGTGGACGAGGGCGCCGCAGGCGCGGGCGGCCGCGATGACGGCGGCGCTGTCCTGCACGATTGCGGTTTCGGCGTTGACCAACGCCAGCGAGAGCAGCGTTGGACGCACCCGTGTGATCTCGGCCGGGTCGACGCGCCCACTGGCGTCGACCGCCAAGATCGTGACCGTGGCCCCCCGTGCCTCGAGGGCACGGGCGGGCGCCAGAACCGAAGCATGGTCGGCCGCCGCGACTGCGAGGTGCATGTGGGTCAGGTCGTGGGCGGTGCCCCACAACGCCAGGTTGTTGGCCTCGGTCGCGCCGCTCGTCAGGATGAGCTCGAGCGCGTCGGCTCCGATCGCATGCGCGATCGAGGCCCGCGCCGTTTCGAGCGCGGCACGCATGCCGGCGCCGGCGCGGTGTGGGCTCGAGGGGTTGCCGCCGTGCGCCGCCAGCACGTCGAGGGCGCCGCGCACGGCGGCGTGCGCCGTCGGCCGCAGTGGTGCCGAGGCCGCATAGTCCGCGTAGATGCGCACATTGGTTACCGACATGGTTCGGGTATCCGGAGACGCGGTTCTCGCCTCATCCCTCGCTGAGAAAGGCCTTCACGCGTTGGAGCTCCTCGTCTTCTTCGGAACGGCGATGCTCAGCCGCGCCCTGGCGCGTCGCCAGATGGTCGAGCTTCTGCTCCAGGCGCTCCACGTGGCTCAGCAGGACCGAGATCGCGCGCGCGACGGGATCGGGGAGATCGCCGTGATCGAGATCGACCAATTCCAGCCCTGAGGCCTCCGGGACATCGGTTTTGACGACGCGCCCGGGAATACCAACGACGGTCGCGTTCGGCGGCACCGAGTGAATGACGACCGAGCCGGCCCCGACGCGGCTGTTCGCACCAAGCGTCACGGGTCCGAGCACGATGGCGCCCGAACTCACCAGGACGCGATCCTCGACGGTGGGATGGCGCTTCTCCTTTTTCAGGCTGGTGCCGCCGAGCGTGACCCCCTGGTAGAGTGTGACATCGTCACCAATCTCGCAGGTCTCGCCGACGACGAGGCCCATACCGTGATCGATGAAGAGGCGGCGACCGATCGTCGCGCCCGGATGGATGTCGATGCCGGTCAGGATACGCACCAGATTGCTGAGCAGTTTCGCAACCAGCTTGGCCTCGTGCTGCCACAGCCAATGGGCGAGTCGATACACCAGGAGCGCATGCACACCTGGATACGTGAGGACGACCTCGGTCGCTGACCGGGCCGCGGGATCACGATCGAAGACGACGTAGATGTCTTCGCGGAGCTGGGCCCACGGGGACATCGCTACCCCTTCGCCCCCTGCCCGACCGCACTGGTTCCAGAGGGACTGACGCGCTTGCGATCCTTGTACAGCTTGTAGTCGAGCGCATCGACCAGGGCTTGCCAGCTGGCTTCAATCAGATTGTGCGAGACGCCCACGGTGCCCCAGCGATCGTGCGCATCCCCGGACTCGATGAGGACGCGGACGATCGCCCCGGTGCCACCTTCGGAGCTGAGCACCCGCACCTTGAAGTCGAGAAGGTTCACCTCGTCGATTTCGGGAAAGAATTTGACCAACGCCTTCCGCAAGGCCAGGTCGAGCGCCTCCACGGGCCCTTTGCCGGTGGCGGCCGTGTGCTCGATCTCGCCGTCGGGACCCGCGAGCATGATCGTCGCCTCCGAGAGCGGCGGTTCGTTTTCGACGCGCTTCTCATCGATGCAGCGAAAGCCGATCAGGCGAAAACGCCGCTCGTACCCATGGAGGGCTCGCTGCATCAGCAGATCGAAGCTCGCCTCCGCGCCTTCGTACTGATAGCCGCGGCTTTCGAGTTCTTTCAGCTTCGCGAGAAGCTCCCGTATCGCGGGATCGGTGCCGTCGAGATCGACGCCGAACTCACGCGCTTTGTAGATGATGTTACTGCGGCCCGAGAGATCGGACAGCAGCACGCGTTGATGGTTGCCGACCAACGCGGGGTCGATGTGCTCGTAGATCTCGCGATGGCGCTGCACCGCCGCGACGTGCAAGCCCCCCTTGTGCGCGAAGGCCGATGCCCCGACGTAGGGTTGCCGATGATCGGGTTCCCGGTTGGCAAGCTCGTCCACGAAATGAGCCATCGTCTGCAAATCGGCGAGCGCATCCGGGGTGACGCAGATGCGACCCAGCTTGAGCTGCAGGGCGGCGATGATCGAGCAGAGGTTGGCGTTGCCGCAGCGCTCGCCGAAGCCGTTGATGGTGCCCTGCACCTGCACGGCTCCCGCCTGCACCCCGGCAAGCGAGTTGGCGACAGCGAGATCGCCATCGTTGTGGCAATGGACGCCGAGTGGCGTGGGGAGCGCGGCGCGTGCCGCGGCTGTCGCCTCCCGAATCGCATCGGGCAATCCCCCCCCACGGGTATCGCACAGGCAGAGCACGGCCGCGCCCGCCTCCGCCGCCATTCGCAGACACGCGAGGGCATACTCTGGCGACGACGCATACCCGTCGAAGAAGTGCTCGGCATCGAAGACTACTTCGTCGACCCGCGATGTCAGGTAGCGCACCGTATCTGCGATCAGCTCGAGATTGGCCTCGAGCGGGATCCGTAGATCGCGCTCGACGGGGACGTTCCAGGCGCGGCCAACGACGGTGACGACGGGGGTCTCCGCTTTCAGCAGGGTCTGAATGTTGTTGTCGGCGTCACAGGTCGTGCCATGGCGTCGCGTCGAGCCGAAGGCGGCCACCTTCGCGTGGCGCAGGGTGCGTCGGCGGATCTCGACGAAAAAACTGGCGTCACGCGGGTTGGAGCCAGGCCACCCGCCCTCGATATAGTGGACCCCGAAGGCATCGAGCCGCTCCGCGATGCGCAGCTTGTCCTCGAGCGTGAAGGAGATGTCCTCGGCTTGGCAGCCGTCTCGCAACGTCGTGTCGTAGAGCTGGATGTCGGTCACGCCGGTTCCTCTCGCGTACCGACCAGCGCATCCGAGAGCGCGCGCACCGCGAGCTCCTCGAACTTGTCGTCGATCACGATCGAGATCTTGATCTCCGACGTCGAGATCATCTGAATGTTGATTCTGTGATCCGCCAGGGTACGGAACATGCGCGCGGCGACGCCCGCATGACTGCGCATCCCCAGGCCGACGATCGACACCTTGGCAACCGTTTCTGTGGCGTCGACGTGCCCCGCGCCTATGGTGTCCGCGGTGGCGCGCACGATGCGCAGCGCCTGTGCGAGGTCGCTGCGCGGGACCGTGAAGGTCATGTCCGTCATCCCGTCCGCGCTCACGTTCTGAATGATCATGTCGACGCTGATGTTCGCGTCCGCGATCGGCCCGAAAATCGCCGCGGCAAGGCCAGGCTGATCTGGCACGCGGTGAACCGTAACCTTGGCCTCCCGGTCGCTCGCGACGCCGGAGACCTCGACATCCTCCATGCTCGACTCCTCCTCGACGACCCACGTTCCCTGGGTGTCGTTGAAGCTCGATCGTACGTGGATCGGCACGTGGTAGCGTTTGGCAAACTCTACCGAGCGAATCTGCAGCACCTTCGTGCCGAGACTCGCCAGTTCAAGCATCTCGTCGTACGAGATGCGGTCGATCTTGCGCGCGCGGGGGCAGATCCGCGGGTCGCTCGTGTAGACGCCGTCGACATCGGTCAGGATCTCGCACGCCGCGGCCTCGAGTGCCGCTGCCAGCGCGACCGCGCTCGTGTCCGAACCGCCGCGCCCGAGCGTGGTGACGTTCCCGCCAGGGTCGACGCCTTGGAATCCCGGCACGACGACTACCTGCCCGTCGGCGAGGGCCGCACGGATACGCGCCGTATCGATGCTCTTGATCCGCGCACGCCCGAAAGCGCTATCGGTGGCGATCCGAATCTGGTGGCCTTGAAAGGACGTGGCGGGACACCCACCGCTGCGAAGCGCGATCGCCAGGAGCGCGGAGGTGACCTGCTCTCCGGACGAGGCGAGGACATCGCACTCTCGCTGATCGGGTTCGGGTGTGAGCTCCTGGGCCAAGGCCAGGAGGCGCGAGGTTTCTCCCGACATGGCGGATACGACGACCACGACCTCGTTGCCGGCGGCCCTCGTCGCGGCGGCACGGGTGGCCACCGCGCGAATGCGCTCGATATCGCGGACCGAGGTCCCGCCGTATTTCTGGACAATGAGGCTCATGAGACTACGCGTTGGCTGGGAGGATCCCGAGCCAGGCCTGGGCACGGCTGCCATGGGCCTGGAAATCGAGGATTCTCCCGGACCCGGCGTAGTCTATCCGAACCAGAAGGTAGTCATCCAGCGCGCCCTCGGAGAGCCGGTCGAACCACTCGATGGCAGTCACGCCCCGCCCATAGACGTACTCCCGAAGCGGCAACTCATCAACGGCGCCCGGTTCCAGGCGGTAGAGGTCGATATGGTACAGGGGCAGGCGCCCCAGGTGCTCGGCAACCATGATGAAAGTGGGGCTGGCGACGCTGTCAGGGGCTACGCCGAGGCCGGTAGCCAAGCCCCGGGTGAAGGCGGTTTTGCCTGCCCCGAGATCCCCAACGAGGGCCACAGTGTCACCGGGCTGGGCGGTGGCGCCCAATCGCGCGGCGACCGTTTCGGTCGCCGCGACGTTCTCAGTCTGGATGCGGCGGGTTTCAGCCATGCTGCGCCATGCTCAGGAGTCTCGCGGCCGTGGGCGGCAGGGCTTCGATCACATCTGAGGCGATCATGCCGATCGTGCCTCGCCGTCCAGCAACCTCGTCCGCCGCGGCCCCATGCAGGTAGACGCCCAGCCGCGCGGCCTCGTCGGCGGGGTACCCCTGCGCCAGCAGGCTGGCAATGATGCCCCCCAGGACGTCGCCCGTGCCGCCTGTGCCGAGGCCCGGGTTGCCCG
>JAJCZP010000041.1 GCA_029262315.1 Deltaproteobacteria bacterium
ACGCAGCCCCCGCGGCCAACGCGTCGATCGTGGCCAGTGCGCGGAGCGAACTCCCCAGTTCGTGTCGCACGGCGCCAACCTGCGCCGTGAGGAGCGTCAGCAGGCGATGCTGCTCCCGGTCTTCCTCCTTTCGCAACAACAGCAATCTGTTGTTCAGCTCGATGGCGAACAGTGGCTCGACGAACAACGTCTCGCCGGAGGACGAACGATCTTGAACCACCCCCTGGACACTCCCAGCGGCACCAGCCTTCACCGGGACCACGAACCTGTTGTTGCGCACGGTGACGTAGCGATCCGCGATGCCGTCGCTCTCCCCGCTCGAGAGCACGAGGCGCTCGAGTCGTAGCTCGATGTCGTGACGGAGCTCGCGGAGGGTGGCACGAACTTCGGCGAGACGAGGGCTGGCGTCATCGCGGAGCGCGCCCGCGTCGTCGAGCATCTGCGCGAGCGTGCGCTCCAGCTCGGGGAGTTCGTGCAGTGCCGTCGGAAGATCCGCCAGCGCTGGGAATTCGTGCGCTCGGTTTCGGAGGAAGCGCCGAAGCACATGCACCTGGGTGATGACCAGCCGGACCTCGACAAGCTGCTCGCCCGCGAGAGTCGCGCCATCATGCGCGGCGACCGCAAGCGATGCACGCACGTCGGGAAACGGTGCCAGCGGTGGCGCCCCCGAGGTTTCGACGAGGCGGAAGAAGGCCCATTGTCGGTCGAGCGCGCGTTCCGCCGCCTCGAGGTCGCTCGTGGGGTGGAGCGCACGACACACATCGGCCCCGAGCGTCGACACGGTATGCGCGGCCAACGCTTCGAGGATTTTCGGAAAGGCTAAGACTGCGAGATCACGCGGACGCACAAGGGTAGCTCCCTCTCCTAGCGGACCTATCGGCACGGTGGCAAATTGGGTCGTGCCGAGGCCTTGCCGCGTGCAGTTTGTCTCTCGAGTCGGCCGTTGCTACTGAGACGCCATGTGCTGGTTGGGAGGAGATGGGTGTGGCTGAGCCCTCGAGAACGCTCGCCGACGAACCGCGTCCTCGCCGGCGTATCCGGCCGGTAGCCCGCACACGGGATCGTCTCCCACGCGACGAGTTCGGCCTCGATACGGAGTTCCGCGATCGCGCCCTCGGGGTTGGGCGGTTCCTGTACGAGACATATTGGCGTGTGGATGCCCGTGGCATGCGCAACGTTCCACGTCGCGGCCCCGTGATTCTGGTATCCAATCACTCGGGAACGATCCCGTTCGACGCCATCATGATCTCGTGTGCGCTCGATGATGGAGGGTACCCGCGTCCGGCGCGTTTTCTCTATGATCGGTTCGTCGATGCGCTGCCCTGGATCCCCGAGTTGTATCGGAAGGCGGGAGGCGTGGTGGCGACGCGCGAGAACGCCGAGCGTCTGCTTGCGGACGACGCGGTGATCGGCCTCTTCCCCGAAGGCGTCCCGGGATTGGCAAAGCTCTACTCCGAGCGCTACGTCCTGCAGCCATTCAGTACGGGGTTCGTTCGATTGGCGCTCCGCTATCGTGCGCCGATCGTGCCCGTCGCCGTTGTCGGCGCCGAGGAGATCTATCCGTTGATGGGTCGAAGCGCCGCGCTCGGCAAGCTGCTCGGGGCTCCGTATCTGCCCGTGACGCCCTTCTTCCCGCTACTCGGTCCCTTGGGATTGATTCCCCTGCCCACGAAGTGGTCGATCCGGTTCGGAAAACCGATCGTGCTCGACGCGCCCGCCGATCGGCGCATGGTTCACGGGCGGAGAGGAGCGGCGCAACGGCGGACTGATGGTGCCGTCGTCCGTCGCATGGCCGAAGACACACGACGGCGAGTCCGACGTATGGTGCGGGCGCTGGTGCGGGAGCGCGAGACGCTATTCTGACGTCATTTCCGCGCAGGGTCCGACGATCCGGCAATAGCCGTGCTCGTCCATGATGGCGAGATCCCGGGTGTGCAGCCAGCCGTTCTGGTCGATGACCGCGGCGGTGGCCTCGGGCATTTTGTAGTACCCGCGCATGACGAGCGCCCCGCGGCAGCACAGTTCGCCTTGGGTCCCGTGGGCGACCTCGCGACCCGTCTCGTCGACGATCTTCACGTGCACGCCGGGGAGTGGGCGCCCGACCGTCGAGACGCGGAGGGAGATCGGATCTTCCGGACGGGTCTGAGTCATCGCGGGTGAGGTCTCGGCGTGTCCGTAGGCTATCGTCAGCTCACGAACCTGCATGCGTTCGACGACCTGGCGCACGACGTCGTTCGGGCCCGGCCCGCCGGCCATGATTCCCGTTCGAAGCGACGCCAGATCGAACGTTGCGAAACGCGGATGGTCGAGCGCGGCGCGGAACATGTCGGGGAGGCCGTGCACGATCGTGCAGCGCTCGTTCGCGATGGCGGCAAGAGTCGGTCCGGCTTCGAAGTCCTCCGCCGGTACGACCAGGGTCGCTCCGTGGACGACGGCGGTCAATGTGCCGAGCACGCTGCCAAGGCCCTGATGGAACGGTACGGGTACGCACAACCGATCCGCGTCGGTCAGGTGCAGGCATGCCCCCACGGCCACCGCGTTGCTGAGGAGGTTGGCGTGTGTCAGCTGCGCGCCCTTCGGCAGGCCCGACGCTCCGGACGTGTACTGCACGATCGCGGTATCTCGCGGATCGACCGTGTCTTCGCGCCGGCGCAACATTTGATCACTGATGCCAGCACCGGCGCGTAGTACGTCCACCCACGGGAGGACGCCGGGCACGGTCCGGTCACCCAAGAGCGCCACCCGCTTCAATCGCGGGAAGGTCCGACTCGCGAGCCGGCCGGGTACGGAGTCGGCGAGACCGGGATAGCTCTCGTTCAAAATCGCGAGCAGGTCCGCGTTGCCGGCGCGCTCGGTCATGAAGAGGGCCGTCGCGTCGGACTGCTCGAGCACGTACGTGAGATCCCGCGTGTGACACTCAGGGCTCACACCGACCAAGACGGCGCCAATCTTGGCGATCGCGAGCTGCAGCAGTGCCCACTCGGGCTGGTTATTAGCCCAGACGGCGACGTGGTCGCCGGAGTCGATACCGAGTCCAATCAGGCCCTTGGCGAGCTGGACTGTGTGCTCCTGGAGCGTGCGGTAGGTCCAGCGGACGTCACGGCTCGGGAAGACGCAGGCCTCGTGATCGCCAGCTCCGTGCGCTGTCCGATCGAACGCGGTGCCGATGGTGTTGCGGTCCATATGGAGCCTTCTAGCATTCATGGTAGGAAAAGACTCTCGTGGGGGATGGGGTCTACCGCGCGCTGCGGACCGTGCTCACGCCTGTGGTCGATCGATATTTCGGCCTGCAGGCGACCGGTGAAGATCGTCTGCCTTCGGGCCCATGCATTCTCGCCGCCAACCACTCCTCGCTGCTCGACTGGGTGTTTCTGGCACGTTTCGTTCCGAGCCCGGTACGTTTCGTGCTGTCGCGGGAGTTTTTCGACCAACGTCCGTTCACCTGGGCGTACGAGTCGTTGGGCGTGATTCCGATTCGGGATGGTCGCTTTCAGCCATCGGCATACCGACAGCTCCTGGCGGCGCTGACCGGTGGGGACATCGTCGGCGTCTTTCCCGAGGGCTGGATCACACGGGACGGCAGTCTACGACCGGCGCAGCGAGGTATTATCGCGTTCGCCGCACGCGCCGGTGTACCGATCGTCCCGGTCGGTGTCAGAGGTGCGTTCGCGGCGTTTCCGCGTGACGCGCGGTTTCCGCGCCCGCATCCCGTGCACGTGCGCTTTGGTGAGCCGTTTCTCGTCGCCGCCGGCGTGCGCACCGATCGGGATGCCCAGCGCTTCTTGGCGGAGGACTTGATGTCTCGGATCGCCGCGTTGTGTGCGTCAGCGGACGAACGGGATCGCGGCGTCGGTCAGCGCGTCCTCGATGCGAATCTTGTGCATGGCATAGAGGTTCTCGGGCAGAGCGGCGGGAGCGAACCACGCCACGCCCGAGGTCTCGTCCGATAGCGCGAGCATCCCGCTTCGGACCGTACAGGCGAAGCACGAGCTCACGAAGTGGGCGATGTTGCCGTCGGGGTAGGTCACGATCTGGCCGAGGGCCGGATCCGAGTACACACCGATCAGTCGCCCGACGTCGACCACGAGCCCGGTTTCCTCTTCGACCTCGCGGCGAAGCGCGTCGGTGACGCTCTCGCCATACTCCACGGCACCCCCCGGGAGACCCCAGTGCCCATTGTCCGTCCGCTCCTGAAGGAGTAGCCGCCCACTGGCGTCGCGGATGACGCCACTGACACCGGGACGAATGATACGATGCTCGCTCATAGGCGCGGTGCCGGACATCGCTCAGCGCCCGCGGCGCGTCAATCCGTGCCGATGCCCGACGTGCGTCAATGCGTGACCACTCCCGCGGCGCGCTCGGTGACCTGTGCGTCGATGGCGCCGGCGAGATCGAAAAAGGGTCGACTATGAGGATCGTCGGGCGCTCCCACGACGATCGGTTCTCCCCGGTCGCCACGGGCTCGAATCTCGGGCACGAGCGCGATCTCTCCCAGGAACGGAACGCCCAGTTGCTGGGCCATGGATTGCCCGCCGCCGTGGCCGAAGATCTCGGCCCGGTGCCCGCAGCCCGAGCACAAGTGGTAACTCATGTTCTCGACCACACCGAGGACGGGCGTCTCCACCTGTTGGAACATCGTGATGCCGCGCTTCACGTCGAGAAGGGCGACGTCCTGTGGTGTCGTGACGATGACCCCACCCGCGAGTGGTACCTGCTGGGCCACAGTGAGCTGGGCATCGCCGGTGCCAGGCGGCAGATCGAGGATCAGGTAGTCGAGTTCGTCCCATTCGACGTTGCGGAAGAACTCCGTAATCAGCTTCGTGACCATCGGTCCGCGCCAAATTACGGGGGCGCGGTCGCTGAGAAACATGCCCATCGAGATCGCTTTCAACCCGAACGCTTCGATCGGAACGATACGGCGATCTTGACGAACCGCAGGCTGACCATCGAGCCCTAGCATCGTCGGGACGCTCGGACCGTACACATCGGCGTCGAGGAGACCGACGCGATGCCCGGTGGCCGCGAGCGCGCAAGCCACGTTGACGGCTACCGTGGACTTGCCGACGCCGCCCTTCCCGGAGGCGATGGCGACGATGTGCTGCACCCCGTCGATGGGTCGTCGCCCGCGCGGTCCGTCCGCTGCCCCAGGCGTCGGTCCGGATGGGCGGGATTCGTGCACCGTGACGTTGACCGGAAGTCCGGTGGCTTCAGCGAGGACCCGCTCCACCTCCGTCTGGATCTCGTCGATGGCGTGCTGCTTCGCCGAGGTGGTCGCCAGCTCGACGGTGACGCCCGCGGCGCCGACTTGGATGTCCTTGATGAGGCCAAAGGACACGATGTCGCGCGAGAAGCCGGGATACTTCACCTGCTTCAGCGTCTCGAGGAGGTCCTGGGGAGAGGGCGCCGGGGGAGTCATACCGACGCCATAGCATGTGGCCGCCGACCTGGAAATTCGCGCCATGACCACGCACGGCGTGTGTCACAGTGGGCGCTCACGACACGCGCACTGTGCCATCAGCGCGCTCGGGGTTCGGCCTTGGCGCACGCCCGGCCGGATTCCTCCTGATTTTCCGTGAAGATCACGATGGTCCAGGCCTTGCTCTACGCCCTATGACAGCGGCGCCGAGCGCCACCACTTGTTCAACGGAGGAGAAAGCCATGAGTGACGATACCCTGAGCCGAAACATTCGCGAGTTGCGCATCCGATTGGGTATGACGCAGGAGGAGTTCGCGCACGCCGTTGCGGTCACCTTCTCGACGGTCAACCGTTGGGAGAACGGGCACGCCAAGCCGAGCAAGCTGGCGCGGCGTGCCATTGAGGCATTGGCGCGCCAGAGCTCCCCCCGCCCGGCGGTCGCCAGCGAGCATCGCTTCGTGCCGGAAGCCATGGTCGCCGAGCCGCACGCGTAGCCTCCCCTGCGCGGAACCCCCGGGAGTCGCGTCGTGCGGCGCGCTCCCGGGGCGGTTCGTTTTCGAGCACCAAACCGCACCCAGCTGCGCCCGCCATACCTATAGTTGCCACGCCTGCGAGAAGCTCCTATGCTCGCTGCTCCTCTTTGCGGAGCGGGCAGGAGAGCATGCCCCGACGTCGTAGGCAGAAGCCACTTCGGCAGAAGAAGCGACCCGGACCCTTTCACGCACCATTTCGGGATCTGGCTGGGCGCGTCGGCGCCGACACCCGCGCGGCGGATCGTCCGTCTGGTGGGGGCGCTCCAGTAGCGGAACCCGCCGCGATCGACGATCCCGACTCCACCGTGAGTCCTGACGACGACGGCGCATCTTTTCTGCGTGCCGTAGCGGACGTGACGCCGATCGCCACCGACTCACGTGTGGAAGCTCCGGCGCCCGCCTCCCAGCGCGAACGGCCGTTGGTCGACGTGGCCGACGAGGAGGCCGAGGCGTTGACCGTGCTCTCGGATCTCGTGTCCGGAACGGGCGCGTTCGACATCAGCGATTCCGCCGAATACGTCGAGGGGAGTGTGGTCGGTCTCGATCGTCGGATCCTTCGCCGCCTGCGCCGAGGCGAGTTCTCCTACCAGGCGATCCTCGACCTCCACGGACAAACGACGACCGCGGCGCGCGCAGAGGTGCGGGCGTTCGTTCATGAAGGTTACGCTCTCGGGCATCGCTGCATCCTCATCGTGCATGGGCGTGGACTGAACTCACGCGACCAGGTTCCGGTGCTGAAAGAGCGTCTCAAGGGGTGGCTCGTGCAAGGGCGGGTCGGCCGTGTGGTGCTGGCGTTTACCTCGGCCCGTCCGGCTGACGGTGGCACCGGCGCTGTCTACGTGCTCTTGCGCCGGCGGCGTGGTGAGCGTGAGCCGATCGAAGTCTACGAAGGGGCGAAGCGAGACTAGTGCGACGCGCGGCTGACGCCTGTACGACGTTGCGCATTGTGCTTGCGCCGCTGTTCATCTGGGCCGTAGTGTACGCCCACGACGCGCCCTCGCTGCTGCCGCTCATCGTGTACGTCGTGGCGGCGGCAAGCGACTTCGCCGATGGACGGCTCGCACGCGCCACCGGATCTGCGAGCATCCGCGGGCGACTGTTCGATCACGGCGCCGACGCGTTCTTTCTGTTTCCCACGCTCATCGCGCTTGCGTGGTTGGATCGACTCTCGTTCTTGCTGCCGTGCGCCGCGATGGTCTCGTTCGCGCTGTACACGCTCGATGGTTTTCGGCGCGGACGGAGTCGCGGTTCGATCGCGCTTCTCCCGAGCCAGTGGGGTGCAGTAGGGGGTGTGCTCAACTATGTGGTGGCGGGGGCGGCAGCCGTCACGCTCGCACTTGGCCCGACCGCGTTCGATCGGATCGTGCACGTGGCCGGGTTGCTCACCGCGATCGCGAATCTGGGCGCCGCGGCGGAGCGCATTCCTGCGCTGTGGAGGTGGCGCGGTAGCCTCGACCGCGCCTTGACTTCGCGCAGCGGGCGCCCATAAAGCCGGATCATGAGGCCGACCATGGAAAAACAATATTGGATCGCGGCGTCGTTCGTCATGGCTGCCGTCGTGGCAGGCTGCGCGAGTTCGATGCAGAAGCAGTACCAGGTTCGACGTGACAACGTCTCGTGCGAAGAGGCGAATCGCTACGCGTTCCGGTCCATGCGGAACATGGGCTACGAGGTCACGACGTTCGAGCCAGCGCAGCTCGGCCAGCGTGGATTGCTGAAAGGTCGGCAGGAAGACGCGCGGCGCGGTCTGCACTACGTGACGGTTCACGTGACCTGCGAGCCCAGCGGAGAGGTTCGACTCCAGGCCTCGCGCGATGAGTTCCTGAAGCAAGACACCGAGTTCTCACGCGGTTTCTTTCTCACCTTCACGAGCTTTGCCGACAACGCGACACGGAACGCCGCCTACGCCGAGGAGCAGAGCGGCGGCGTGAAGAGCGGTGGGGTGAAGTTCAAGATAAAGCCGCAGCTCGGCCTCGAGAGCAAGTTGGATTTCGGGCACGATCTCAACGGGGGCAAGGTGCTCGCCGTACGAGTCATCGTACAGAATGGTAGCGATCGCACTTACGAGCTCGACCCGCGCGACATCGAGCTCCGCCCGCTCAAGGGTCGAGGCAAGGTGCGGCAGTTGCGGGTTCCCGATGCGGCGGCGAACATCGCGGCTGCCGGCGCGGCCGACCTCCCGGCTGGCGCGCCGACGCCGGTGCCGAGCACCATCGCACAGGAGCTTCGCGAGCGGCAGCTCAAGCAGCAAACATTGAAGCCTGGGGATCAAGCCGAGGGCTTCGTCTACTTCCGCACTGGGGAGTATGCGCGCGCCCGGGCGACCCTCGTCGACGTCGAGACGACCGAGAGCGAAGGCTTTCTCGTCGAGTTCTGATGGTGGAGGCACGATGACCGGCAAAGAGGCGCTCCTGAAGGCGTTCGATCGTTTGTTCGACAAGGCGGCGATGAAGCTCGCGGTGGAGTGCAGCGAGAGCGACAAGGAGGACGCAAAGCGAAGTTTCGAAGAGCGCTTTGCGAAACTGCTCGAGGCGCTCACGCAGCTCGAGGTCGGCGAGTTGCCCGAAGAAGCCGTGCAGGGAATGGAAGAGAGTATCGACAAGCTCTCGACGCCGGATCTCGTCGCCCTGCTCGCGTCGGTGCCGCTGGCGGGGCAGGCGCAGCAGCTGCTCCGCCAACTCGCCTATCAGGCCGCCGAGCAGCGTCTGCTGGAACACTACATCAGCACCGCCGAGGACAAGTACGGAGGAAACTGAGATGACGGATCGCCAGGCTGGGATACTAGTCTTTCATGGCGCATTGCTTTTGCTGGTCGGGAATCTGACCGGGTTGTCGTTTGCGCTCGCGATCCAAGAGGGCTGGGGTGAACACGCCGTGCGGTCGTGGCGGGTGACGCACACGTCGCTCTTGATGGGTGGTATTCTCTATGTGGCGACAGGGCTCGCTCGTGGGCACATAGCGCTCCCCGCGCGCGCCAGTGCGTTCATGGTCCGGGCCATGGTCGTGACAGCCTACGTGTTCTCCACAGCTTTGATTCTTGGTGCCAGTATCGGCGCACGCGGACTCTCCGAGTCGGGGCCGCCGCTGCACGTGCTGGTGTTCATCGCGTTCGTGTTTTCGGTGAGCGCGCTTTTCGCTGTCTCGATGCTCTTCGTCTGGGGAACCTATCGTGCCCTTTCGCGCGAAGTCGCATAGCTCTGTCGGTTCGCGAGGCCGAACGCCAGCTGCGAGTGCCGCGACATTGGTTGACGCTCCTTGCTGCCGGTCCTAGAGTCCGCCGATGATGCACCGAGTCGGGTGGGTGATCGCGTTCGTGCTTCTCGCCGTTGCCGGATGCGGGGGAGGAGACGATCTCTGTCTCACGGTCTGCGATCCGACGCCGACAGCGACACCCGGACCCGAGGACTCCGTGACGGTGACCGGAACCGGAACCGAGGTGTCGACGTTCGATCCCGTCGAGGACGTTGTGGTGATCGCGTGCGTTGGGCTCGATCCGGCACGTACCGATCCGACGGATTGGAACGACTGCGACTCCCAAAGGAACACGTCACCGGACAGCTCGGGAGACTTCGAGATCTCACGGGTGGAGACGGGAGCGCTGCGCATCGGCTTTTGGATCAGCCGCAGCGGCATGTCGAACGGCCTGATTCAGGAAGGCGACTCGTTCGCGGAGCTGCTTGAACCGGCCGCCGAGCTGGTCGAGCTGTTGGCCGTCGAAGAGGGCGAGACCGTGACGCTCTCGGACATCTTCGTGGACTTCGCAGAGGGAACGGCCACCGCGTCCAGCATCGACGTCGGAGTGACTCCGACGCCCACGCCCAGCACGACGCCGGCACAGTAGGACTCCCAACGACAGGGCGCGATGCGCGCCCTGTCAGGGCTGCTCGGGTGGGTCGATCAGACGAAACTTCGGCAGCGTGACGTCGGCCGATAGATCCTCGAACGCGACCTCGACGGCAGCGCCGATGCGCACGCACTCGAGGGGACAGTCGAGGAGACTCGTGGTCATCATCGGGCCCTCGGCGAGCTTTACGATGACGACGGCGTAAGGCACATCGCCGGCAAAGGCAGGATGATAAACCTGGTGCATGACATTGTAGCTGAAGATCTCGCCGCGGCCGGAAACGGCGATCCACTCGGTCGTGCTGCCGAGGCATGTGCTGCAGAGTTCGCGCGCTGGGTAGCGAAGCGCGCCACAGTCGATGCAGCGTTGGACGACGAGGCGGTGCTTTTGGGCCGCCGCGAAGAACGGCGCCATGGCCGCCTCGATCTTCGGAAGGGGCTTCGTGGGCGTTCCGTGCGCCCCCAGCCTCGGCGTGGGCGTCGTCGTCACGAGGGTAGCGGGCTCAACACCAGGGTCGTGTGGGTGGACAACAGACCGCCGTTGCCGCTTGCGAGGACGACGTCGTGTTTTGGCACCTGTCGGGCGCCGGCCTCGCCACGGGCTTGGACGATGGCCTCGGCGATCGGTGTCATGCCCCACATATACGACGACGAGAGTTGCCCGCCGCCAGTGTTGACGGGAAGCGACCCGCCGACGCCCGTGTGACCGTCACTCACAAAGGGTCCACTCTCGCCCTTCGGGCAGAACCCGTAGTCTTCGAGGGTGGCCAATACGGTGAAGGTGTAGCAGTCGTAGAGTTCGGCGACGTCGATGTCCGTGGTCTCGATGCCCGCCATCGGGAATGCGGTGGCCTTGGCGAGGGCGGCTCCCGAGGTGAGGGTTTCGCGGATGTCACCTCCGGGATGGCCCTGCCCCATCCCCCACAGGTACACGGGAGGTTTGCGAAGGGTACGTGCGTGCTCGGCCTTGGTCACGATCACAGCTACGCCACCGTTCGAGACGAGGCAGCAATCGAGGATGTGAAACGGTTCCACCACCCAGCGCGAGGCGTGGTAGTCGGCGAGCGTGATGGGGCGATCGTGGAACTGGGCGGCCGAGTTCAGCGTGGCCCAGTGTCGCTGGGTGACCGCGACGGCACCCAGGTGATCCTGCGTGGTGCCGTAGGTGTGCATGTGGCGACGCGCTACCATCGCGTACATTGCGTTCATACCGAACTGGCCGTGCGCGGCGTCGAGGCCGCGGGGAAACACGTAGGAGCTGGCGCCTCCGTTGTTCTTCACGTTCGTGTGCTCTTCGGGAGATTTGAGCGGACGGTCCGAGAATACGCAGGCGACGGTACTGCACAGCCCAGCATCGATCGCGAGCGCGGCGTGCTGAATCATCGCGCCGGCGGTCGCACCGCCAGCGTTCATCGTGCTCGAAAGCCGGACATTGCGGAGACCGAGCGCTTGCTGAAGGTTGTATGAGCCCATCGCCGCCGGTCCCCAGGCGAGGCCCGGGTTCAGGAGGATCCCATCGAGATCGGACCGCTCCAGCCCAGCATCGAGGAGCGCCAGCCGCACCGCGTCGACGGCGAAGCCCATGTGGCTGCGGTCGTAAACCTTGCCTTGCGGCGTGACGCCGAGGCCGGCGATCGCGAGCTTGCCCTTTAGCCTGTGCGTCTGGGACACGCACTTCTCGTAGGCAAGCTGGGCCAACAGGTCAAATTGGGCCCGGTCCGCTTGTACGATGTGCCAATTCTCGCGCGACCATGTTGACCTGGTTAGGCTATCCCATGCTATTTCTACCGCTACTTGGCATCTACGACTGCGCAGATGCTAGGGAGTTCTTCCAACGTGCCGACGGGGGAAGCGCCCACCGGCGTTCGTCCCGACGGAAGAATAGAGGTCTGACGTGCCGTTCGATCGATTCCGGGTGTCCGCTGCGTGTAGTGCGCTCTCCGTCCTTGCAGTCGTCATTTCGATACACATCGGTGCGGTCGCGTGGGCCGACGTCACCCCGGGGGGAGGCAGTTCGAAGACGGACTGCATGGTGGTGTTCAACGATGTTGCCGTGAACCAGCCGAGCAAGAATCCGCGTCACATTCGATGTACCGACGGTGACCCGACGTGCGATGCCGACGCGACGGTCAACGGCGTGTGTGAGTTCGACATTGGTGTGTGTATCAACAGCACATTCAATCCGGAGAAGTGCACCATCAACGGCATTCGCGAGCTCGCGGTTCGCCACTCGATCGACGACCCAGACGATTCGAAGTTCGATCCGGATTTCCAAGCGCTGCAGACAAACATCGATTCGATATTCGAGGCCGACGATTTCGATGTCGATGATTGCACGGCCAGTCCTACGAAGGTGCTGGTGCGCATTCAGGGCCCAACGAAAAAGAACGGGTTCAACGTCTGCAAGAAGAACCGCAAGATCATCCGCATCGACGCCGAATCGTCGCCGCAAGCTGGCGGCAAGTTCAGGAAAGATCGCGACAAACTGAAGCTCACGTGCGACCCGCAGTTTCCCGATGGTTGTGATCCGCAGGTTTTGTTCACGGGCACGTTCGATCGTTTGCAGGATCAGATCTTCTCGCAGACATGCGCCGTGAGCGGATGCCACGACTCCGAGAGCTTCATCGCGTCGGGCATTCTTCTGCTCGAGGAAGGAGCCTCGCACGGGAACCTGGTTGGCGTGCAGCCCACCAATGGACCGGCCGTCGTGGAAGGATGGCTCCGTGTTGATCCGAACAACCCGGAGACCAGCTTCCTCGAGCGCAAGCTCAATGACGATTTTCCCGGCCCAGGTTTCGGCGACCGGATGCCGCTGAACGGGAAGAAGTTGGACTCATCACTTCGTGACATCGTGACGTTGTGGATTGCCGCCGGCGCTCCCGCACTCGGATGGGTGCCCGGCACGGATTGATTCTGCGGACGGATCTATAGATTGACCGAGGACGGTCGGAGGTAGAAGGCATGGGAGATCAGAACACCCCGCTCACGGAGGCCGACGCACGCCAGATGATTCGGCGCTGCGGCTTCGGCATTCCGGCGAAGGACAGTAAGAAGTTTCGGGTCGAGGAGCTAGCGCAGCTCACGCGCGGCGAGGCCGCGGACCTCTTCGTCGATTTCAAGCCGAAGGGTTTCAAGCCGAAAAGCTCCGAGGCCAGGGCGGCCCACGACAAGTGGGTCAAGTACATGTTCAAGCGGAAGAAGAGTCTCGCGCTGCAGGAGAAGCTGGTTGTGTTTCTGCACGATCATTTCGCGACGAATTTCTCCGGTCTCGATGCACGCATCGACTCCGAGAAGACCTCGGTGAAGGCGCTGGCGGAGCAGAACGGAACGCTGCGGAAGAACTGTCTCGGTAGCTTCAAAGATCTCGTGAAGCTCATCAATGTCGACGTCGCGATGATGTGGTTCCTCGACACGGTCTTCAACAAGAAGTTCGAGCCGAACGAGAACTACGGTCGGGAGCTACTCGAACTCTTCACTCTGGGCGTGAAAGACCTGAACGGCAACGAGAACTATCTCCAGGAGGACGTCATCCAGGTCTCGCGCGCGTTCACGGGCTGGGTCGACGACAGCTTCAGGGCGGGGAAGTCGTTCCTCGATCCCTTTGAGCATGACACCACGGCGGAGTTCCCAGGGCGAGGTTTGAAGGAGATTTTCGGTGTCGTGCATCCGACACAGGGGCATCAAGTCGGCGGCTTCGTGAGCCCGCAGTCGTTCATCGTTGGTGGTGAGGCCGAGAACGAGATTGACGAGGTGGTGGAGATCCTCTTCCAGCACACCGATAGCGACGGCGAGAATACGGTCGCGCGCCATCTCACCTTCAAGCTCCTCGAATACTTCTGCTACGAAGGTCCCGACAAAGCGACGATCGACGCGATCATCGCGTCCTCGGGGTTCACGACGACCTGGGAGCTGAAGGCGCTTCTCCGCGAGATCTTCGTGCACGACATCTTTTTCGAGACAGGGGCCGTTCCAGGTGCCAGCACGAAGAAGTCGGTGCGCTGGCCGATCGACTACGTGCTCGGTACGCTGCGCGCGCTCCGGGTCCAGCCCAAGGGCAAAGAGCTTCAACTTCAGGGCGGTAACTTCAACGACGTCATCGAGCTCTTGGAAGACATGGGTCAGGTCGTCCTCGAACCACCCTCCGTATTCGGGTGGGACACGGAACAGGCGTGGATCAGCAGTGTCGGTCTCTTGGCACGCTACGAATTCGTACGTGACGTGACGACCTCGCGGGACAGCAAGCCGTTCAAGCCCGAGAAGCTGATCGACCTCACCTTGACGACCGCTGGCGAAATCGTCGATGCGGTGACCGATCAACTCGGGGTGACCGATCAACTTACGGCGGCACAGCGCCAAGCGATGATCGACTTCATGCTCGCTGGAGAATCCGAACCGCTCGATTTGTTCGACGTAGACTTCCGTGAGGAGAAGCTTCACGGGCTGTACGCGCTGGTGCTCCAGTCGCCTGCGGTCGTGCTGTTCTAAGGAGGGGATCATGGCGATTACACGACGACAGTTTCTCAAGCGCTCCGGAGCGGTGGCAGCTGGCAGCGCGCTCGGCCCTGGCCTCTTCGGCAATCCCTTCGTCCGGACGGCGTTGTCCGAGACGATTGGCGATCGTTACCTGATCGTGATGCTGCTCGACGGCGGGAACGACGGGCTGAATACGGTGACCCCGGTCGACAACCAGGGCGGCACCCTTCGGACTAACTATGAGGGGTGGCGCAACGCGGGCAGTGGCGGCATCCGCCTTTTGCCGGGCGAGTTGGCGGCGACGGGAATCGACCCCGATCCCAACACGGGGGCGAATCTGGCGCTGCATCCCGGATTCATCGGCAGCGGCGCCGGGGCGGGCGGTCTGAAGGCACTCTACGACCTCGGCAAGGTTGCGGTCGTCCAGGGTTGTGGGTACCCGGAAGCGAATCTTTCTCACGCGGTGTCGTCGGGCATTTGGGAAACCGGAGACCCGCTCGGTTTGGGCATCGGCTATGGCGGCACCGGGTGGGTCGGCCGCTACCTGGCGGATCCGACCACGGGGTACGGAGGCACGGACATTCCTGCCGTGAACATCAGCTCGTCGGTCGCCGCAGAGTATCGGCAAACGGGCACGAGTGTCATCGCGGTCAGCAGGCTCCGGCGTTTCGGTTTCCCGTTCGACAAACAGAACGACAACGGGACGCAGCTTCAGGAATATGAGGATGCCTTCCTCGCGATCCACGCCGAGGCTTCGGCCTCCGCGCAGCCGGGTGTCGCGCAGGCCGGTGACGCGGGTTCCTCGACCTTCAGCGCGAGTCAGAGCTACCCCGCACTTCACAACCTGTACAATGACGATCCCGACCGGGCCGTGTTCGAGGCGCTGTATCCAAACAGTAGTACCGGCAGGGACCTGAAAGAGATCGCGAAGATCATCCACGGCGTAGAGACCGGGCAGCCGGATATCGACGCCAGGCACTTCTGGCTTCGGAACGGCGGCTACGACACCCACAGCAACGAGGGCGGTGCCACCGGCGATCACGCGAACCTGCACAATGAAGTGGCCAGCGCGATCAAGGTCTTCTGGGACGACATCACCGACATGGGTGCCGAGGACAAGGTCTGCATCCTCATATGGAGTGAGTTCAGCCGTCGCATTCAGCAGAACGCGAGCGGTACCGATCATGGCTCCCAGGGCCCGATGTTCTTGATCGGTGGCAAGGTGAACGGCGGCGTGTACGGTAACCATCCGAACATCGATCCGGCAGCCGTCGACAGCAAGCCGAACACGATCTACTCGCAGGACCCGCTCGACCCCTTCCGCTCGACGGACTTCCGCGATGTGTACGGCACGGTCCTCAATCATTGGCTCAACATGCCGCCGGGCGTCATCCTGCCAAACGTGCTGACGCTCGATACGGGATTCCCGGTGAATACGTATTGGACGGTCGCCGACTTGGATTTGCCGCTCTTCGTGCCGTAGGCCACGAGCGCGGGACCGCTCGATGTGAGCGGTCCCGTCCGTGCCCCGAATCCACCTTTTCAGCCGTAGCCGGTGGGTAATTTTACTCGTTGACACCTCGCATAGAGCCTAGGTAGGGATTGTTTCCGAGTGCCGTAAGGACAATTCCGGACACGCCGACAGGTGGGCGCCGCCCATTCGATACAAGCAACGGTTTGGAGGAAGCCCATGGGAGATCAGAACACCCCGCTCACCGAGGATGACGCCCGCCAGTTGGTACGTCGGCTGGGCTTCGGTATCCCGGTGAAAGAGAGCAAGAAGTTTCGCGTCTCGGAACTCGTGGGGCTCACACGGGGCGCTGCGGCTGACCTCTTCCTCACCTTCAAGCCGAAGGGCTTCAAGCCCAAGAGTTCGGACATCGAGAAGGCCATCAACAAGTGGTACAAGTACATCCTCAAGCGCAAGAAGAGTCTGGCGTTGCAGGAAAAGCTGGTGATCTTCTACCACGATCACTTCGCTACCAACTTCTCGACGCTCGACGTTCAAGAGGGTGAGAAGGACGCCATAGCGATGATGGCGGAACAGAACAAAATGTTCCGCAAGAATTGCATCGGGAATTTCAAGACGATCGTAAAGCTCGTCAACGTCAATCCGGCGATGATGAACTTCCTCGATACCGTTGTGAACACGAAGGACGAGCCGAACGAGAACTATGGCCGCGAGGTCCAAGAACTCTTTACACTCGGCGCAACCGACCTGAACGGTGAGCCCAACTACACCGAGGACGACATCGGCCAAGTTTCGCGGGCGTTCACCGGATGGCATCACGACATCAAGATCGGCACCCACCACCTACATGAGGAGGATGAACACGACACGACGGCAGAGTTTCCAGGTCGTGGTCCGAAAGTAATTTTCGGGACCGCGCATCCAGTTGGTGGGGGGCACAACTACGGCGGCTTCGCCAGTCCACAGTCGTTCATCACTGGTGGTGAGGCCGAGAACGAGATCGACGAGGTCACCGAGATCCTCTTCCAACATCTCGATACCGACGGCGAGAACACTGTCGCCCGGCACCTGACCTTCAAGTTGCTCGAGTATTTCTGTCACGCGAGCCCGAGCAAGGCCACGGTCGATGCGATCGTTACCGACGCCGGCTTCGTCGGTTCCTGGGAGATGGTGCCGTTGTTGCGTTCCATCATCGTCCACGATGTCATGTACGAGACGGCAGTGCCGGCGCCGTTCGGCGCGCTCACCAAGAAGTCGGTGCGATGGCCGGTCGACTATACCATCGGTACTCTGCGCTCGGTCGCCCTCAAGCCCAAAGGGGGCGAGTTGCAGATCCCGGGGGGCGACTTCAACAACCTGGGCGAGCTGGTGGCCGAGATGGGGCAGGTTCTGCTCGAGCCGCCGAGTGTCTTCGGATGGAATTGGGAAGAATCGTGGGTCAGTAGCGCCGGGCTCCTCGCGCGCTACGAGTTCGTGCGTGACGTCGTGGCATCGCGCGGGAAGTTCAAGCCCGAGAAGCTGATCGACACCGATTTGACCGACCCGGGCGACATCGTCGACGCGGTGACCGATCAGCTCGGGGTCACCAGCCAGTTCACCGCGACCCAACGCACGACACTGATCGACTATCTGACCGATGAGGGAACGAACCCGACCCTCGACTTGAATGATTTCGACACCCGCAACCGGAAGCTGCACGGGCTCTATGGCTTAGTGCTGCAATCGGTCGCCACGGTGCTGCACTAGAACGCGCAAGGAGAGAGACGATGGCAATCACTCGACGGCAGTTTCTGAAGCGTTCTGGGCTGGTAACCGCGGGCGGCCTCGCCGGATCCACGGGAATGTTTGGCAATCCGCTCGTGAAGACGGCGATGGCCGAGACGATCGGCGACCGCTACTTCGTCATCCTGTACCTCGACGGTGGAAACGACGGGCTGAACACGGTTACGCCGGTCGACAACCAGGGCGGCACCCTTCGGACCAACTATGAGGGGTGGCGCAATACGGGCAGTGGCGGTATCCGCCTTTCGCCGGGCGAGTTGGCGGCGACGGGAATCGACCCTGATCCCAATACCGGGGCGAATCTGGCGCTGCATCCCGGATTCATCGGCAGCGGCATCGGCACCGGGGAGGGCGGCCTGAAGGCGCTCTACGATCTCGGAAAAGTGGCTGTGATTCAGGGGTGCGGCTACCCGAATCAGGATCTCTCGCACGCGACGTCGGGTCGGATCTGGGAATCGGCAGATCCGCTGGGCAGTTCCGGCTACGGAAACACGGGCTGGGTCGGGCGCTATCTGGCCGATCCCTCGACCATGTACGGTGCGCTCGACATTCCGGCGATCAACATCAACTCGTCGATCGCGCCCGAGTACGTTCAGAATGGGACGAGCGTCGTGGCGATCAACCGGCTGCGGAACTTCGGCTTTCCTTTCGATCCCGATTACGAAGACGACGACGCCGCGAAAGAGATGGCGTTCCTCGAGCTGCACGCGGAGTCCCTGGCGTCGTCCCAGCCCACGGTCGAGCTCACGGGCGGTGCGGGCACGGCCACCTTCAACGCCAGCCAGAGCTATCCGGCGCTCCACACGATGTACGAGGCCGATCGGCCGGTATTCAATCAGAAGTACACCGCGCTCGATACGTCGACGGCCCGCGATCTCCGCGAGGTGGCGAAGATCATCTACGGGAGCGTGACGGGCGAGCCCAACATCGACGCCCGTCACTTCTGGGTCGACAACGGTGGTTACGACACACACGGCGACCAGGGCGGTGCGGTCGGTCGGCACCGCGATTTGCATGACGAGGTCGCCTCGGCGGTGAAAGTTTTCTACGACGATCTCGCCGACATGGACCCGGGTCTCGAGGACAAGGTGACGATCCTCATCTGGAGCGAGTTCAGCCGGCGTATTCAGCAGAACTCGAACGGGACCGATCACGGCTCGCAAGGCCCGATGTTTCTGATCGGCGGTAAGGTGAACGGTGGCGTGTACGGCAACCATCCGAACATCGATCCGAATGCCGTCGACAGTCGTCCAAACACGATCTACTCGCAGGATGTCGCCGATGATTTCCGATCGACCGACTTCCGTGACGTGTACGGCACGGTGCTGAAGCATTGGTTCAACATGCCGCACGGCACCATTCTTCCGAACGTGCTGACGCTCGATGCCGGGATGGATCCGACGCTGTACTGGACGGTCGAGAACTTCGACCTGACCCATCCAGTGAACGCCAATCCGCTGTTCCTCCCGTAGGGACATCCGGCAGCCCGAGACATCACCACCGGGGCCGCTCGACATGAGCGGCCCCTTTCTTTAGGGAAGCGGCGTGAAGCTCGCGGATTACTACCTCGGGGATCCCCGTGTCGTCCTGGTGCCGATCGAGCATCTGAGTCGGACCGGCATGAGCACCGAGTTTGCGGCGCTCCTCGCCGAGCGACGTAGCTGGAGTTCGGCGCGCGTCGACTTCTTCAACTCAGCCTTCAGCCTCTATTGGGAGCGGACACGCGTGCTGGCCCACTCGCGGGCCTGGATGGCACCGCGCATTCGGAACGTGGCGATGCTCACGGATTTCGATGCCGTCCGCCCGTACGTACAGCTGCTGAATACGAGCTCGTGGACGACCTACGAGGCCGACTTCGATCCGGAGACGTCGCACGTGGAGTTCGCGGCCTATCTGCTGGTTCACGGCGATCGCCTTGCGGAGACCGGCGAGGTGACGATGGCGGCGATACGCGACGCGGCCTACTGGTTCGACCGCACTGACGAAGAGTGCGACGCTTTCGCGGCGGCCGCTGCCGAGTCGGAGCGGCCCGATGCTGCTGCCTTTCGCGCCCTGGCGAAAGCGACGAGCTGGCTACGTCGGCTGTACCACGAGACCCTCAAGCGGCCGGTCATCGTCGGTGGCTATCGGTCGATTCCTGGCACGGGACTGCTCGTTCCACGCGATATCGAGGAGGAGCCGCCGAAGCTGGTCGAGCGTTGGACGAAAGTCGCCGAGCGGGCTCTCAAGCGATACCATGCCCACTGGCACGCGCCCGATGCGGCCGCTGTGGACGGCCTGTGCGCCTGGCTGCGCGACGAGGCGCCGCTACTCCTGGTGACCGACCGTACACGCATCTTGTGGGATCCGGAGCGGCCCGATGCCCTCGGCAAGCTCCGCAACGTACTCAAGCAGGCCGGTGGGGCCGCGGTGAGCGCTATTGACGCTGACCTCCGTGTCATCGATCACCACAGCCGCCGGTTCCTCGAGGCCGTGGCGGACCAGTCCGCGCTTCCCGCTCCCGCTCCCGACACCGAGCAGGGCGGCTACACCTTCATGCATGCCGGACGTCGGCTGATCGCGTATGACCTGAAAGAGCCCGGAATGGAGCGGCTCCTGGGACCAGATCTCCCCTACGGCCGCGCGATGTTGGGAGCGCGGACCGTCCACGAATGGGCCCATCTCGCTGCCATGGCGGGCTGGGTGCCCCGCACGGTTGACGAGACGCGTTTCGTGAAGCTCTCGGCGGAGTTCGCCGTGCTCATAGAATCCGTCATCGAGGCCACACCCATACGGACCGCCAGACCCGCCGAAGCGGATCTCAAAGCTCTTGCCGGCGGCGGCTCGCCGGGACTCGCATTGGCCAGCCTGATGCTCGGCCGGATCTCCGACTACCAGTCGAACATCGTCGCGTGGCCCTTCCTGAACGAGGCCGAACGCGAGACCTACGTGCGACACAACATCAGGACACTGCGTGCCTCCTACAATCCGCAGCAACTCTGGCGCATGCTGGTCCGCTACCTCTACGAGTATCAGTACCTCGGTCTCAGCGCCGTCGAAGATCCACGCTCCTACTTTTTCCAAAGTACGTGGTTCGATATCGACTTCATCGCCTCGACCGTCCTCGACATCCCCCGCTTCGACGCCCTCGCCGCCGCCACCCACGCCCTAGTAACCTGCTACGAGATCGACCCAACAAAGCTATACGTCCCATCCTTCGCTTGATCTTCAAGCCGCGCTCGAAGCAGCGCTCTCGCTCTAGCTGACCGGCGTGCGACCCACGGTTGCCCTGACGGCGGGTCGGGGGGGGGGGGGGGGGGGCGAGGGAGGACCGGCGGCGCTGGCCGGGGGGGGGCCGGGGCCGCGCCCCCCCCCCCCCCCCCCCCGACCCGCCGTCACACGACCGCGCACGGCGATTGCTCTAAGAGCTACGATCGACGATGAGAAACCGCTTCTGCAACGCCGTCAGCTGATCCTGCACCGACGACAAGTGCCGCGATTCCATCAGCACCTGGAAGACCTCGGTCTCGGGCGCCTCCTTACGGGCGTCGGCGAGCTCGTGGACGGCGTTCAGGATGTCGTGGATGACCCGGGGAATTTCCCGCTGCGGGATCACCAGGTCGCCTCGTCCGAGGGTACCGCTCCAGTTGGAGGCGTAGGGCCGCAAGACGTGCAGAATCTTCTCGGTCACGTTCTTGTCGGCGGACATGACCGGGAAATCGTACCATAGCCACGAACCCCCGGGGAACAGGCTCAGATGCTCGAAAAGCCTGATTTGCCGGCATTCCGCGTGGGTGGTATAGGCCCGCGCATGGCTACCGTCATCACCAGCGAGTGCATCAACTGTGGCGCGTGTGAGCCGGAGTGTCCGAATACCGCCATTTATCAGGGCGGAGTCGAATGGGAGTTCAACGGCGTGATGAGCGCCGCCATCTCGAACGAGATCTTCTACATCGTGCCCGAGAAGTGCACGGAGTGTGTCGGCTTCTACGATCAGGAGGCCTGCGCGGCCGTTTGTCCGGTGGACTGCTGCGTGCCCGATCCCGCGCGTCCCGAGACGGAGGACGTGTTGCTCGTGCGCGCCAAGGAACTCCACCCGGAGACGACCTTCAACGATGACTTCCCCTCGCGCTTCAAAGAGCCGGCGGCGGCTGACCCCGCACCGGCTGGTGCGGCGCCCGCCGCGGCGGCGCCTGCCGGGGGCGTCCCTGCCGGCGCCACGGTCGCGGCTGGTCCCGCGTCATTGATTCCGGATGCCGACGACTGGGAGATTCCGATCGTGTGCCGAGGCTGTAGGGGCGAATACACGGTAGCGTTTCAGTACATCCGACCCGGCAACGTGTTCTACTGTCCGCATTGCCAGGCCTCGTTCGTTCCGACGCGCACGACGTATGTCGAGATCAGTCAGGCGCTCGAGGCGTTCTCCGGGAAGTGGCGCGGCGCGTTCGACACGTTCCAGGAACAGCGCCACCGTGAGTTGACGGCGTTTGAGAATAAGCAACGCGACGAGTTCGAGAAGTTCGAGGAAAGCCTGCGCTCGTTCACGGGCCAGGGCCAGGCAGCCACCGGCAACCGTCGTCGTTGGTTCTAGCGCAGTCTGGCGAGCAGCATCAGCCCGAACAGCGAGAACACGATCTCACGGAGCCGCTTCATCAGCAGCATGGTGAGGCCGACGTCTTGGGGAAGCCCGACCAGGCTGCAGATCGCGAGACCCCCCGCTTCGAAGACGCCGAGAGCCCCCGGAATCAGGAGTCCAAGGAAGCGGACCGGTTGAGCCAGCGCCTCGATGATGACGGCATCGCTCCAGGGAATCGGATGCCCGATCAGCGCCATGATCAGGCTGATCTCGACTGCGCCGGCGAACCACCCCGCGAAATGGAAGAGTACGGACGCGACCGCAGCCCGTGGCCGCAATCCGTAGAAGTTGCTGAGACGAAGGTCGATCTCAGCCGCACGGCGCTCGAGTCGGCCGACCTGCGCCGATCGCGGAAAGAGCCGGCGCCCGAGCCGCGCCAACGCGCTGACGGGCGCTCGCCGTTGCCACCGTATGAGGAGCGTTGTCACGAGTGCGGCGCCAGCAGCCATCTGCGCCAGCGTCCACAGCCCTCCAATCTCGCGTGGGCCGCGCGTGGCTACGAACAGCCCCGCGCCGAGGATGACGAACAGGATCTGAGAGATCGTGAGCGCACTCTTGGCGAGAATGACTGACGAGGCGCCGTCGTTGAGTGGCACACCAAACTGACGCAGGAGGTATGCTTTGACGGGCTCGCCGCCGAGGTAAGCTGTCGGCGTCAGGTTGTTCAGCGCTTCGCCGGCCAGCCGAGCCCGAAAAAGCAACCAGCGCGACGGGGGTGCGTGGGCAAAGGTGGCGCGCCATCCCTCGACGTCGATGATCGTGCCGAGCGCGTAGGGCACGAGGATCAGAGGCGTCCACACCCCGATGCGTCCCGCGAGCTCGGCGAGGCGTCGGGGACCCGCGTGGTACACGAGAGCCCCCAGGAGCGCGAGGCCGATACCGGCCAGTATCCACTGAAGCGCGCCCCGTCGCTGCCCCATTCCGGCCTCGAACCTGTCCAGGGGCTCCGGCATGGTCAGCCGCGCGGCTCCAGGTCGCGTGGATGCAGCTTGGCGAGCATCATGTGCCGCTTGCCCTTTGGATCCGTTCCCTCGCTCGTCTTCAGAACTTCGAGGCGCGCCCGTTCTTCCGATGTCAGGGCGTTGAAGTCGCGGTCCCAGATCAGGACCCACCGCGGTTCTCCGTCTGGGAGGCCAGCGTCGGTGAGATACCTCACACCGTCCGGTGCGTAGAACGCGGCTCCGAGGTCGAAGGAGGGCGGGTAGAAGTAGAGGTCGGCCTCGGCGGTGGCCGTCGTGGTCCACGCCATGAAGGCGGAAAGCGATCGGCGGTGGGCGATCTCGGGCCGAAAGATCGCGAACACGAGAATCCAGAGCGTCGTTGCGAGTACAGCGACGGAAGCGAAGGCACGCAGCCAGCGGGCGTCCCGGAGGGTCCGGAAACCCAGCACGACGCTCGTGAGCACCAATCCCGCCGAAAGGAGGACCAGCGGCGCGTTGTCCAGGATCACGCTCCGGACGAGCGGGAGATTCGCCTGATCCTTCGGTTTCAGCAGTGGCATCAAGAGGTTGAGCGGTTCCACCCCGAGCCACTCCAGGACGATCACGAGCAGCGGTACGGCGACGATCGCACACACCCATCGTTGTGCCGTCCTACTTGCTTTCGCGCGCAACCACCCCGGCGCCGGCGTGCCCGCAAGGGTTTCGATCCACCAACCGCAGAGCAGTGCTGCCGCAGGATAGAGGGCCAGGAGGTAGACGCTGCGCTTGCTCGATGCGATCGAGTAGAAGATGAAGACCGTGCCGAACCACGCCAGGAGAAAGCCCAGACGGGGATCGCGGCGGTCGACTCCCCGTCGGACCGAGGCAATCAGCGCTCCCACGAGTACGGGTGACCACGGAAGGAATCCGACCGTCAGGGCCATGAGGTAGTACGGCGGCGGGTGATCGTGGCCGGAGGCGTGCTCACCGCTTCCCAGGAAGCGAAACACGTTCTCTTTCAGCACGTGCTTCTCGAAGAATGGGTCTCCGCCGATCCACCATGCCGCCAGGTACCAGGCGCCGACGATCGTGGCGATGACGACCGCCCCGAGCATGGGTCGGAGCGGCCGGATGAGCTTCCACTGCCGGGTGACGACCAGTGCGACGGCCAGCACCAGGGCCGGCAGGACGAACCCGACGGGTCCCTTGGTGAGCGCCGCACACGCCAGGCAGACGTAGGCGGCTAGCACGGCTCGGCGTGACACTTGTTCGGCGACAAACCCGCGATAGAAGATGAGGAGCGCAAAGGTCATGAGCGCTGCGAGAGTAGCGTCGACCCGTGCCGTCTGGGCCGCGTTCGTCCACTCGAAGGTGGTGGCGAGCATCACGGCCCCGAGCATGGCCGCACGCGGGCCGAGAATGGTGCCGCCAGCGACAGCCACGAGCGCGACGGTCGCGCTAGCGAGCAAGAGCGATGGGAGTCGGACCGTGATCTCGTTGGTCGTGCCGGCCGCGTACGCTGCCGACGCCGCAAGCCAATGAAAAAAAGGTGGTTTCGAAGCGATGGTCCAGCCCTGCAAGGCCGGCCGCTGAGGGAGAATCACATCCCCGTCGGTGATCATGCGCTTCACGACCAGGGCCTCTCGGGGCTCGCCCTTGGTGAAGAACGGCGTCCGGGCTACCGAAGGCCAATAGAGGACCATGCAGAGGGCGACGAGGGCCGCCACGAGGAGATACGGTCGCTCCGCGAGTCGCGAAAACGCCGAGTTCAAAGGTAACGACCGCATGGAGTTTTCGCCTACTCGATAGACCCGCAGAGTGCTGATCGCAATCTGTAGTGGCCCAAATGGGCTCCACACACAACACTTTGCGATAGCAGATAGGATGCTTTGCCTGTTGCCATTTTCGTCAAAGTTCCCTAGCATTTCTGCGCTGTGGGGATGAAGAGGGGTGGGGAACTGCAAGGTCGGCGCGCGCGAGCGCGTACGTCCCGTTTTGCGAGTGTCCTGGCTGCGGCAGGTAAGTTACCGCGCCACACGGGACGCCGGGCGGGAACTAGCTACCCCTTCAGCGCCTGAAGCTCGAGGAGAGGTTGTGGGAGCGCCGCGGCATGGTGCGGCGACTCGGTGGATGCGGAGAGGCAGACGGACGGAGTGGAACTCGGACACAGTAGTGAGCGCGTGGAGCGTTACACACTTGGGAGGAGGGACGAAGGATGGAGGCTAGAGAGATGAAGAACCTAACGAAGGTATTCGCAGCGGTGCTCGTGGGCGTGGGGATGCTCGCGCTGGGCGCCACGACGGTCCGGGCCGAAGGCGGCCTGACACTCGAAGAGCGGGTGGAGCGCCTGGAGCGGAAGATGGAGGTCCCGGCGCCAGCTGGGGCGCCGTACGACGACTCGGCGTTGCAGAGTCGGCTCGACGCGCTCGAGGGCCATCTCAAGCATCTGCCGTAC